>JBOGEN010000163.1:0-36917 GCA_050743265.1 Actinomycetes bacterium | reverse complement strand
CAGGCGGTCAGGGTCGCCCGGCGGGCTCCCGGGTCAGGGACGGCCGGGAGGGCCCGCGCTCCGGCGTCCGCGCCACGATGGCCTCGGCGAGGTACTCCGCGTCCCGGCCGACGCCGTGGATCATGGCCGAGGACATCGCGTACTGGAAGTGCATGCCGACCGCGTACAGGCCGGGCTGTGCCTCGACCACGCCGCGGCGGTGCGCCAGCCCGCCGTCGTGGGAGTCGCCGTCGCCCGTCGGCATCGCGACCCAGGAGAAGTCGTGCCGGAACCCGGTGCACCACACGACGTTGGCGACCTCGAGGACCCGCCCGTCCTCGAGCACGGGCCGGCCGTCGCGCACGCCCGCGACCCGGGGCACGCGCTCGACGCCGGCGGCGTCCAGGTCCTTGGGGCGGACGCGGATCAGCGGGCCACCCTGGGACAGGACGATCGGCCGCATCTTGCGTCCCATCGGCGTACGCATCGTGAGCACGCGGTGGAACAGGACGCGGAGCACCAGCCGGACCAGGAACAGCCGGCCGAGGCGGCTGCCGATCCGGAACGGGATGTGCCCGACGTCCCGGCCCGACAGCCAGGTCTGGTGCCTGGGCGCGACGTCCAGGGCCACGTCGGCACCCGAGTTGCCCGCGCCGACGACGAGGACCGGCCCCTCCTGCAGCTGGGCGGGGTTCCGGTAGTCGTACGAGTGCAGCTGGACGACGTCCGGGTCGAGGTCCGACGCGATGTCGGGCACCCACGGCACCTGGTACGCCCCGCACGCGAGGACGACGTTCGCCGCCTCCCAGCACCGCGGCCCCGCGGACACGACGAACCGGTCGCCGGCACGGGTGACGCCGTCGACCCGGACCCCGGTACGGACCGGCATGTCGTGCGCGGCCGCGTACGACTCGAGGTAGTCGGCCATCGCGTCCTTGTCGGGGAACGCCCACGCACGCTCGGGGAACGCGAGGCCGGGCAGCGCGTCGAAGCGTGCCGGGGTGAACAGGCGGAGCGAGTCCCAGCGGCGGCGCCAGCAGTCGCCCACCCGGTCGCCGGCTTCCAGGATCACGAACGACCGCTGCCGCAGGGTCAGGTGGTAGCCCACGGCGAGGCCCGCCTGCCCGCCGCCGATGATCACGGTGTCGACGGCGACCGGGTCCCCCCGGTCGGCAGGGTCACGACCCGGCTCCTGCCGGGCCTGGGGGTCTCGGGGTCGAGGGGTCTCGTGCTGCTGACGGTCCATCGTGGCCTCCGGTCGCCTGCCGGCGTCCCGGTCGCCCGGTGCCGTACGAGGGACGCTAGGCCGAACCCGGCCCGGGCCGCGTCGGGAGAACCATGTGAACCGCAGGGCCGTGCGCGACTGGGTACTTCTGCGCAGTGCGCCGGCGACAGCGTCTCAGCCCGGCGCCTGTCTCACTTCCAGCGACGTCGCGTACGGGCGACGTCCTGGGCGTAGCCGCGCAGCGAGGCGACGGAGCAGAGCGCCTGGTACCCGAGGAGGAACGCCACGTACCCGAGCCGGTTGCGGCGCACGGACAGGCCGAGCGGGGCGAAGATCCGCCGGGACTGGTACGTCCGCAGGCCCCCGTACACGAGCAGCGTCACGGGCAGGACGACGAGCGTCCACATCGAGACGATGAGCGGGACACCGACCAGGAACAGGACGAGCCCGGGGAGCCAGACCAGCGCGTACCCGATGTCGAGCAGCGGGATGACCAGGTCGACGCCGGCGACGAGCTTCGTGAGCGTGCGCGACTGCCGCCACGGGGGGACGGCGCGCAGACCCTCGAGCATGCCCCGCGCCCACCGTGACCGCTGGTGCATGAAGTGCCGCAGCTGGGAGGGGACGTCGGTGAAGGCGATGGCCGTGGGCTCGAAGTACACCCGGTGGCCGCTCTGCATGAGCTTCCACGTGACCACGATGTCCTCGCCGATGGCGTCGGGCCAGCCGCCGATGCGCCGGACCTGCTCGGTGAGGTACACGGAGAAGGCGCCCTGCGCGACAAGGGTCGACTGGTAGAGCCCCTGCATCCGCTTCACCCCGGCGATGCCGAGGTAGTAGTCCCACTCCTGCATGCGGGTGAGCAGGTTGACGCGCGAGTTGCGGACGAGGACGGACCCCGCCACGGCGACCGTGTCGGGCGGCGCGGACTCCAGCCGGCTCACCAGGCGCCTCAGCGCCTGCCGGTGCAGCAGCGTGTCGGCGTCGAGGGTCACCACGTACGGCGTGACGACGTGGAGGAGAGCGGCGTTCAGCGCGTGCGACTTGCCTGGGGTCGGCTCGTGGACCATGACGAGCTCCACGCCCATCGCGTCGGCCGTGGCCTTGGCGATCTCGCACGTCCGGTCGGTCGAGCCGTTGTCGGCAAGGACGAGCGTCACCGTGCCGGCGTAGTCGCTCCGGGCGGCGTGGCGGATCGTGTCGGCGATCCCCGCCTCCTCGTTGCGGGCGGCGACGATGACCGTGATCCCGGTCGTGGGGTCCATCGCCTCGAGCGAGGGCTGCCGGTCCATGAGGAGGGACATCGTCATGAGCGCGACGATGAACCCGGGCAGGTACGCGACGAGGACGACCACGACCCAGGCGGCGTACGGCCCGACGGTGTCGGACAGCTCGTCGACCCAGGGCAGGGAGATCCACACGGACACACCCACCCACAGGGTGGCGACCACAACGGCGATGACCAGCTTCACCGCCACGGGCACGTAGAAGCGCGCGCGCCGGGGCCGCCCCGGGTCGGGGGCGGCCTGGACCGCGGGAGTGCGCTCCGTGTCAGTCGTCACGGACCACCCATCGGCGTCTCAACCGGTGACCTGATGGGGAATGGCAGCCCTGATCGCCGGGCGCGCTCGACGGGACTCCTGCCCGGATCAGGCGAGATGGGCCGTGTGCCCCGGAACGTGCTAGACGAGGTCGTGCTGGTACGCGTACGCCGTGGCGGCCGACCGGGACGGCACGCCCAGCTTGCCGAGAATGTTGCTCACATGCCGGGCGACGGTCTTCTCGCTGAGGAAGAGGTCGCCCGCGATGGCCCGGTTGGACTTGCCGGCCGCGATGCACCGGAGCACCTCGGCCTCGCGGGCGGTCAGCCCGTGCGCGGACGACGGGGGCCGGGAGGGCTCGGGCGACCGTTGCTCCGGCGACCGTTGCTCCGCCGCCGGCACCGCCGACGGTGAGGGCGAGGGGACGGCCCGCACGAGCCCGTCCACGCGGGCCACGTCCGGCGACGCGCCGAGGTGGGCGAAGGCCGCGCGCGCGGCGGCGAGCTCCCACGAGGCGGTGTCCTCGTCGCCGAGCAGCCGGAAGGCGAGCCCGAGGAGCACCCTCGTCCGCGCCTCCTCGTACGGGGCGCCGAGTGCCCGCCAGGTCGTCTCGGCACGGCGCAGGAACGGGAGGGCGGCCCGGCCGTCCCCTTCGGCCACGAGCACGGCGCCCTGGGCACGGTCGGCCGCGGCCCGCAAGGCCGCTGCGGGATGGTCTGCGGTCAGCCCCTCCAGCTCGTCCACGCCCGTCCGGGCGGCCGCCAGGTCACCGGACGCGAGCATGAGGTCGACATAGACCGGCAGCAGCCGCGACCTGGCCGACGGGTCCGAGTGCTCCGCGTCCAGGCGTCGCATCGCCGCCTGGGCGACGTCCGGTCTGCCCTGAGCCAGCCGCAGCAGCGCCAGGCCCGGCTGCGGGTCGCGGCCGCTCTCGCTGGCCTGCCGGTACGCGGCCTCGGCCTCGTCGAACGCCCCCCGCAGCCGGTACAGCTCGGCCCGCTGGTAGTACGCCTCACCGATCGCCGGCTGCCCGGGCTGGCCGGAGAAATGGACGCAGGCCCGTTCGGCCTCGTCCATGGCGTCCGCCCAGTCGCCGTGGAGCTGCATGATCTCGGCCCGGTGCACGAGGCACTGCCCCCGGTACGGGACGAGGTCGGGCTGTGCGGCACACCAGCGGGTCAGCGCGGCCGTCCACTCCCGCGCCCGGGCGAGGTCGAGGATCTCCTGGCACGCGATGATCGCGGCGCAGTGGACGATCCCGGTGACGACGGGCGAGACCTCCCCGGCCGTGACCGCGACCATGACCTCGTCGAGCAGCGCCACGCCCTCGGCGGTCTCGCCGAGCTGGATCAACCCCTGGGAACGTCCGAGACGACCGAACGTCAGCAGGTCCTGGTCGCCGAACCGGTCCGCGATCTTGATCACCTGGCCGAAGGTGGCTGTGCCGGTGGCGGCGTCCCCCTCGTCGAGAATCATCAGCCCGACGGGGATGAGGACGTACCCCTGCTCCACGCAGTCC
Organism: Actinomycetes bacterium; assembly: GCA_050743265.1. Taxonomy (GTDB): domain Bacteria; phylum Actinomycetota; class Actinomycetes; order JBOGEN01; family JBOGEN01; genus JBOGEN01. The sequence continues at coordinate 32,653 of JBOGEN010000163.1, read as the reverse complement.
TCGCCGGCGTCCTCGACGAGGCGGCGGGTCCGGGCGAGCCAGCCCCCGGCCAGGCCGATCTCGCCCATGGTGTGGAGCCAGATCGTCAGCCAGAACGCGCAACGGGCGGCGCGCGGCGAGTCGCCGGCGTCCCGGAACTGCCCGTGCGCGCGGCTCAGCACCTCCACGGCTTCGTCGGGGCGGCCGACGAGAAACGCGGCCATGGCGAGCGTCTCGAGATCGGCAGGTGCCAGGGGGGACTGCTCGTCGGCGGCTGTCAGCCGGGCATGGGCGCTCGCCCACTCCCGTCGGGCGAAGGCCTCGCGGCCCTCGTCGAGGGTGCCGGCCACCGTCACCAGCCTCCCGGCGCTCGCGTCGTCAGCGTCGTCGCCTGGGACGCTACCGCTCCGTCCCCCGATCCGTCCGTCAGCGGATCAGGCCCAGGGCTCCACCCTCATCGGACGTCCCGTCGCCTGAACCCGACGAGCCCCACGACCGCTGCGGCCACGCCCGTGACGGTGAGCGCGAGCAGAGGCGTCGCGGTGAGCGGGTCAAGTGGGGCGCGCGGGACGTGCGTGAACGGGGACAGGTCGGCGAGCCAGGTAGGGATGTCGAGCACGCCCCCCAGCCAGCCGATGACGAGGCACACCGCGAGCGCCGCCCATGCCGCGGCCGTCAGCCGCGGGAGCCAGCCGAACAGCACGACTGTCGCCCCGGCGAGCACGAGGGCCGCCGGCACGTACGCCAGCGAGGCGAGGAGCAGCCGCGGAAGCTGGCCGACGTCTCCGGAGGCGATGCTGTGCGCGAGCCCGGCACCCAACCCGCCAGCACCGAGGACGGCAACCGTGCCGAGGACCGTGACCGTGAGCACGCCGAGCGTCCAGCGCCACCGCGAGAGCCCGGTGGCCAGCAGCGGTTCCGCCCGGCCCGCGCTCTCCTCGGTGCGCAGCCGCAGCACCGACCCCACCGTGAAGCCGGAGCCCACCAAGGCGAGGATCAGCAGTGCCGTGCCGAAGAACGCGTCGACGAGGTCTGCCGCGCCGGCGAGGCCGAGGGCGTCCTCCAGCTCGGGGATGCTCGTGAGCAGCTCCTCGACCTCGCGGCCGACCGACCCGAACGCGATACCGCCGAGGAACAGGCCGGCCGTCCAGCCGAGGAACGCGCCGCGCTGCAGGCGTACGGCGAAACCCACCGCCGTCGTGAGGCGCGGAGAGGCGACGGGGGAACCCGGGCGCGGGGCGACGAGTCCGGCGCCGACGTCCCGGTGCGACACGAGCGCCCCGACGACGACGAGCAGGACTCCGATGAGCGCGATGGACAGCAGCAGCGGCCACCACCGGTCATCCGCGAACGGCCGGACGGCCTGGGACCAGCCGATCGGCGACAGCCACGACAACCACGAGCCCGCGCCCTCCGGCACGTCACCGATGCCGCGCAGGAGGTAGCTGACGCCGAGCACCGCTCCCGCGATGCCGAGCGCGCCCCGGGCGTGCTCGGTCACCTGGGCGGCGCAGGCGCCCACGGCCGTGAAGACGACGCCGAGCACGGCGATCGACCCCCCGTACGCCACCGCACCGCTCGTCGGCAGGTCGAGACTGACGAGCGCGAGAGCGAGCCCGGCGCCCACGACGCAGCACGCCACGGAGACGACGAGCAGCGCCGCGGCGATCGGCGCGTACCGCCCGACGACGCCGGCGCGGAGCAGCTCGGTGCGCCCCTCCTCCTCCTCGCCGCGGGTGTGCCGGACGACGAGGAAGATGGCCATGAGCGCCGTCGCGATGATCGCCGTGGAGTTGATCTCGAAGATCACGATGCCGGCGATCGTGTCCACTGCGGTGGGCGGGCCGTTCATCACGATCGACGCCGGGCTGGCGCCGACGGTCCGGGCGTACGCGGCGACGTCGGCCGGGGTGTCGTACGTCCCCTGCACCGCGCTCGCCGACGACCACACGAGGCCGAGGATCGCCAGCAGCCAGACGGGCAGGCGGACGCGGTCGCGGCGGAGGATGAAGCGCACGAGCGCGCCGGTTCCCGCCAGCACGCTCACCGGTCGCCCCCCTCGGCCGCCGTCACGGCGAGGTCGTCGCCGTAGTGGCGCAGGAACAGCTCCTCGAGCGTCGGCGGGTGGCTCACCAGGGAGCGGACGCCGGCCTCGGAGAGGTGCCGGATCGCGTCGTCGAGGTGCACCGTGTCGACGTCGAACGACACGCGCCCGTCCTCGTACCGCGCGTTCGTCACGCCGGGGAGGTGGGTGAGGCCGTCGGCGGGGCGCACGGTCTCGGCGACCACCGACGTGCGGGTGAGGTGGCGCATGTCTGCCAGCGTCCCGCTCTGCACCGTCCGCCCCAGCCGGATGATGCTCACCCGGTCGCACAGCGCCTCGGCCTCCGCGAGGATGTGGCTCGAGAGCAGCACCGTCCGCCCCTCGGCCTTGACCTCGTGGATGCAGTCCTGGAACACCGCCTCCATGAGCGGGTCGAGGCCCGAGGTGGGCTCGTCGAGCACGAGCAGCTCGACGTCCGAGGCGAGCGCGGCCACGAGCGCCACCTTCTGCCGGTTGCCCTTCGAGTACGTGCGCCCCTTCTTCGCCGGGTCGAGGTCGAATCTCTCGAGCAGGTCGGCGCGGCGCCCGGGGTCGAGCCCGCCGCGCAGCCGCCCCAACAGGTCGATCACCTCGCCACCCGTGAGGTTGGGCCACAGGTCGACTTCGCCGGGAACGTACGCGAGACGCCGGTGCAGGGCGACCGCGTCGCGCCAGGGGTCGCCGCCGAGCAGGGTCGCCGTCCCGCTGTCGGCACGCAGCAGGCCGAGCAGGACGCGGATAGTCGTCGACTTGCCCGAGCCGTTCGGGCCGAGGAAGCCGTGCACCTCCCCCGAGCAGACCTCGAGATCCAGACCGTCCAGCGCACGCGTCGAGCCGAAGGTCTTGACCAGCCTCGAGACAGAGATGGCGGTGTCCATGACCGTTGAGGCTACGACCGACGCACGGCTCAGCGCTGCTGCAGCGCGGCCTCGAGATCAACTGCCCAGGCGAGCAACCGCTCGTCGGCGTCCGGCCTGGCGACGCACTGGATGCCGAGCGGCAGGCCACCCTCTGTCAGCCCGGCCGGCAGGCTCACCGAGGGCATGCCGACATAGCTCCACGGCAGCGACATCACCGGGTCGCCGGTGCTCTCCAGGCCGCGGGGCGCGGGACCGGGTGCCGCCGGGGTGACCCACAGGTCGACGCCCGCGTCGGCCATCGCCGCGAGGAGCCTCTCGCGCAGCACGTCCCGCGCGCGCAGAGCGGCCGCGTGCTCCTCGTCCGTCACGGCCTGGCCCTGGCGGATCGCGGTCACGGTCTGCTCGCGGTAGCGCTCACCGAACCGTGGGAACCACTCCGCGTGCACCCGGGCCATCTCGTACCGCTGGAGGACGAAGAACTGCCGCACGACCTCGTCGAAGTCCTCCATCACCGGGACCTCACGCACCGGCAAGCCGGCCTCGCGCAGACGTCCGAGGTGGGACGCGAACCCCGCTGCGGCCTCCTCCCCGGCGCGGGCCAGGTACGGGCCGGTCGGGACGCCCAGAGCGGGGGTGGCCGCGTCCGCCCCGCCCCGCTCCCACCCCGTGCACAGGGCCGCCGCAGCGAGGGTCGCGCTCGCGACGTCCGCGGTGAACATGCCGATGGTGTCGAGGCTCGGCGCGTTCGCCACGAGCCCCTCCGTGGGGATCCGCCCGTACGTCGGCTTGAACCCGACCACCCCGCAGTACGCCGCGGGCCGGACGACGGACCCGATCGTCTGTGTCCCCAGGGCGAGCGGCACCATGCCGGCCGCGACCGCGGCGGCCGACCCGCTGCTCGACCCCCCGGGCGTGCGCTCGGTGTCGTACGGGTTGCGGGTCGGGCCCGGCGCGAAGCCGGCGAACTCGGCGGTCACCGTCATGCCCGCCACCAGCGCGCCGGCCTCACGCAGCCGGGTCACGGCGGTGGCCTCGTCCCCGGCCAGCGCCTCGGGCGGCACCGTGGAACCCGCCCGGGTGGGCAGCCCGTCGACGCGCAGGATGTCCTTCACGCCGACCGGTACGCCGTACAGCGGGGGCCGAGGGTCGTGGTCTCCGCCTCCGACGAGGACTTTGGCTTCATCCGCGAGCCGGGCACGGCGGTCGGGCTCGTCGACGAAGGCCTGCACGACCTGGTCGGCCTCGTCGATGCGTGCGCACGCCCGGTCGACGCCGGCACGGACCGCTCGGGCCTCCGCCACGTCGGCGTCGGCGAACGACCAGGGGGCGACCAGGCTCGTCATGGGCGCCCCGGGTAGGCGCCCGGCTCCGCCTCGCCGCGCGCGCTCACCCGCGCGGGGCGTCGAACGAGGCCAGTGTCGCCGTCTTCGGCCCGACCCGCGCCCAGTCGACGTCCAGGGTGAGCAGCGCGATCCCGCTCGTGGGGTACTTGCGGTCCACCTCTGCCCGAACCTCGGGCGGGCCGTTGCCGTCGTCGAGCTCGACCGTGAGACCGTGCATCGACGGGTTGTGCCCGACCAGGACGAGAGTGGTGACGTCGTCCGGGGTGTCGCGCACGACGTCGAGAAGGTCCTCGACCGTGTTCTCGTACACCCGGTCGTCGACGTCTTCCGCGCCCGGGCGGTCGAGCTCGGCGCGGGCCAGGGCCCAGGTCTGCTGCGCGCGACGGGCGGGTGAGACCACCACGCGGTCGGGGACGACACCGAGCGCAGTGAGCCGCCGCCCGACCGCGCGGGAGTCCCGTACACCGCGGGGCGCGAGGGCGCGTTCCGCGTCGGGACTGCCGTCCTGTTGGGACTTGGCGTGGCGAACCAGCACCAGCTGCCGCATCGTCGTCCTCGCTCTCGCTCGCCCCGCAGGGGGTTCAGCCGCGCACCTCGAGGTGCTTGTCGAAGAAGGCGACCGTACGCCGCATCGAGGCCGGCCACTCCGCGATGAAGGCGTGCGGCTCCCCCGGGTACACGACGAGACGGGCGTCCTTGCCTGCGGCGCGCAGCTCGGCCAGCGTCTCCCGGGACCAGCGCAGCGGGCACGACTCGTCCGCGGTCCCGTGGTGGATGAGCACGGGTTCGCTCACCCGGTCGAAGTACGCGGACGCGGACGCGGCCCGCCAGAACGCCGGAGCGCTCTCGGGTGAGCCGTACGCCCGGATGATGCGGCGGGTGAGCCCGGCCCGGTCCGGCTCACCGCGGGTCCACCGGTTGAAGTTGTCCTGGGCGTCCGCGCTCACCGGGGCGAAGACCACCGCCGCGTCGACAATGCCGGGCCGGACGACCAGGGCGTTGAACGTGACACCCCCACCCAGGGAGCGCCCGAGCAGCCCGACCCTCTCCCCGTCGAGGTAGGGCAGCCGTGAGCGCTTGACGGCGAGCACCGAGTTGATCACGTCCGCGGTGTAGCCGAGGCGCAGCTCCACCTCGCTGCGCGGGTCGTCGTCGGACCCGGCGTGGTTGCGGTAGTCGGTGTGCAGCACGACGTACCCGGCGCGGGCGAGATAGTCCTGCTCGCGCATGAGCCCGCGTCCCGTCGTGTAGACCGCGGGGTCGATGTAGCCGTGGTTGAGGATGAGGACGGGGAACGGCCCCCGCCCGTCCGGCACGTTCATGATTCCCGAGATCTTCAGGTCTCCGCTGCGGTAGGTGACCGCGTGGCGGGTGTACGCCGACGTGCGCGCGAGCACCGAGCCGACGCGCAGCGCGCGCCCGTCGTACTCCGCGGCCATCAGCGCGGGCAGCGACACCGGGTGCGGCGGCTCCGGGGTCGCCGTCGGGGTCGAGGCCGGAGACGGCTCGGCCGAGGACGTGCGGGGCGCTGCCGCGTCGGCGCGGTCGTCCCCCTGGCCGGAGTCGGTCGCCGTGCAACCGGTCAGGGCGAGCGTGCCCGCCAGTGCCAGGGCGAGCCATCGACGCCGACCGGGGCTCATGCCCCCATCCTGCCGCCGGATCGGGGGCCCTGCGCGGCCTCGCCCGTGCGGGTGCGGGCTAGCCCGCGACCGGCGCGTCCGCCACCGGCTCGTCGGGCCACTCGTCGGCAGCGCGCGATCCGTTGGTCGAGGGCTGGTCGAACTGGGTGCGGTACAGCTCCGTGTACCGGCCGCCGGCCTCGAGCAGGACGGAGTGCGTGCCGCGCTCCACGATCCGCCCGTCCTCGACGACGAGGATGAGGTCGGCGGCCCTCACGGTGGACAGCCGGTGCGCGATCACCACGGCGGTCCGCCCCGCCAGTGCCTCGGCCAGCGCCGCCTGTACGGCCGCCTCCGAGGTGGAGTCCAGGTGGGCCGTGGCCTCGTCGAGGATCACCACCCGGGGACGGGCCAGCAGCAGGCGCGCGATGGTGAGGCGCTGGCGCTCCCCGCCGGAGAGGCGGTAGCCGCGCTCGCCGACGACCGTGTCCAGCCCGTCCGGCAGCCCGGCGACCAGCTCGGCAAGGCGGGCACGGCGCAGCGCGTCCCACAGGTCGTCGTCGGACGCCTGCGGACTCGCAAGCAGCAGGTTCTGCCGGACCGACTCGTGGAAGAGGTGTCCGTCCTGGGTGACCAGGCCCATCGTCGCGCGGATCGACTCTGCCGAGAGGTCCCGCACGTCGATCCCCGAGAGGCGGACGGCGCCCTCGTCCACGTCGTACAGCCGCGGGACGAGCGACGCGATCGTCGACTTGCCCGCACCGGACGAGCCCACGAGCGCCACCATCTGACCCGGCTCGGCACGGAACGACACCTCGTGCAGCACCTCGACACCGCCACGGGTGTCGAGCACGGCAACCTCCTCGAGGGAGGCGAGCGACACCTTGTCCGCCGACGGGTACGCGAACCGGACCCGGTCGAGCTCGACCGACACCGGCCCCTCCGGCATGGTCCGGGCGTCCGGCTTGTCGACGATGAGCGGCTTCAGGTCGAGCACCTCGAAGACCCGCTCGAAGCTCACCAGCGCGCTCATCACCTCGACCCGCGCGCTGGCCAGCGCGGTCAGCGGGGCGTACAGGCGGGTCAGCAGCAGGGCGAGGGAGACGACCGCCCCGGGCTCGAGCTGGCCCTGCAGCGCGTAGAAGCCGCCCAGGCCGTACACGACGGCGAGCGCGAGCGCCGAGACGAGCGTGAGCGCGGTGACGAACACCCACTGCACCATCGCCGTGCGAACGCCGATGTCGCGCACCCGGCTCGCGCGAGTCGCGAACTCCGCGGACTCCGTCTCCGGACGGGCGAACAACTTTACCAGCGTCGCCCCGGGCGCGGAGAACCGCTCCGTCATCTGGGTGCTCATCACCGCGTTGTGGTTGGCCGCCTCCCGCTCCAGCCGGGCCAGCCGGGTGCCCATCTGCCGGGCCGGCAGCACGAACACCGGCAGCAGCAGCAGGGCGAGCAGGGTCACCTGCCAGGAGATGCCGATCATGACGACGAGGGTGAGCACGAGCGTGACGACGTTGCCGACCACGCCGGAGAGCGTGTCGCTGAATGCCCGCTGCGCCCCGATCACGTCGTTGTTCAGCCGGCTCACCAGCGCGCCCGTCCGCGTACGGGTGAAGAACGCGATGGGCATCCGCTGCACGTGGTCGAAGACCGCCGTCCGCAGGTCGAGGATCAGACCCTCACCGATCCGCGCGGACAGCCACCGGGTCAGCAGCCCGAGGCCCGCCTCGGCCACCGCGATGACCGCGATCAGCGCGGCGATGCCCACGACGACGCCGGTGTCCTTGCCCTCGACGATCGCGTCCACCACGCGGCCGGCGAGCACCGGGGTGGCGACCGCCAGCACCGCGGTGACCACGCTGAGCACGAGGAACCAGAAGAGGAGCCGCCGGTGCGGCTGGGCGAAGGTCCAGATGCGCCGCAGGGTGGCCCGGGAGAAGGGGCGCTTGTCGTCCTGGGCGTTCATCGCGTGGTACATCGACATCCACGCGGTGACTTCCATGTCCATCCCGCACCACCCGGCCCGTGCTCGCCTCGCTGTCGGAGCCGAACCTAGAACCTCAGGTCAACTCGAAGTCAAACGGTAATCGGGACGGCCGACACCCGGGCGGTCTCAGGCCGTTCGCGTCGCCCGGTCTCGTCCCCCGGGCCGTACGAGGCCGAGTCGTGCGGCAGACAGCGCAGCGGCAGGCCCCGCTCGCACAGCGCGAGATACCCGCCCCCGCCCGGTCGCACCAGGTCCGCGAGCGCGGCCACCGCCTGCTCCTGGTCCGGACGTGGCCCGCCACGGACGCCCGCTCACCGCGCGAAGACCGGTCTCCCCCCGACCAGCGTCAGGTCGACGGAGGTCGAGGCGATCTCGTCTGCCGGCAGGGCGAGCACGTCCCGGTCCAGCACGGCGAGGTCGGCCCGGGCTCCCTCGCGGACCACGCCTCCCTCGTCCTCGTGGTTCACCCAGGCCGACCCCGAGGTGTACGCGCCCAGGGCGGTGGTCACGTCGAGGGCCTGGCCGGGCAGCAGTGGCTCGGCGTCCTCGCCCGGCGCGACCCGGTTCACCGCGACGTGGATCGCCTGCAGTGGGTCCGGGCTGGACACGGGCCAGTCCGACCCCATCACCGGGCGGGCGCCGGCCCGGACGAGGTCGCCGAAGGGGTACTGCCAGGCGGCCCGCTCCTCGCCGAGGAAGGGCAGCGTGAGGTCGACCATCTGGTCGTCCCGGCAGGCCCAGAGCGCCTGCATGTTCACCGCGACGTCGTGCGCGGCGAACCGTGCCACGTCGTCCGTGTGGACGACCTGCAGGTGCGCGACGTGGTGGCGGTTGTCGTTGCCGCCGTGGGTGCCGCGTGCGGCGGCGAACGCGTCGAGGGCGTCCCCGATGGCCCGGTCCCCGATCGCATGGACGTGCACCTGGAACCCCGCCGCGTCCAGCCGGACGACCGCGTCTCGCAGGACGTCCGGGTCGAGGAACGACAGGCCGGTGTTGCCGGTGCGGCACCCGCACGCGTCGAGGTACGGCTCCCGCATCGACGCCGTGTAGTTCTCTGCCACGCCGTCGACCATGATCTTCACGCTGGTGAGCCGGAACCGGTCGCTGCGCTCCGCGTCCCGCCGCCGGACGTGCTCGGCCACCCGGGCGTCGAGGTCGTCCACGGTGGCACCCCGCGCCCACCACTGCGCGCCCACGACCCGCGCCGTCAGCCGGCCCGCGTCCAGCGCGTCCCGGTAGACCCGGGCGGTGTCCTCGTAGCCGCCGTACGTGCCCACGATCGCGTCCTGCCAGCCGGTGACACCCAGCGCGTGGAGGAACCGCTGACCTTCGAGCAGGCCGGCCAGGTAGTCCTCCCGGACCGGCTTCGGCCTAACGCGGCCGACCAGGTCCATCGCGCCCTCGTGGAGCGTGCCCGCGGGCGTGCCGTCGGCGTCGCGCTCGAGGCGGCCGTGCGGGGGGTCGGGCGTGCTCGCGTCCACCCCGGCGACCTCGAGTGCGCGAGAGTTCACCCAGGCGCCGTGGTGGTCCCGGTTGAGCAGGTACACCGGCCGGTCGGGGACGACGGCGTCGAGCAGCTCCTTCGTCGGCGTCCCGCCGGGGAATGCGGCCATCATCCAGCCGCCGCCCACGACCCACGGCTCGTCCGGGTGGCTCCGGGCGTACGCGGCGACGCGGTCGACCGAGTCCTCGAGCGTGGCCGCGTCGGTGAGGTCACACACGAGCCGCTCCATCCCACCCATCACCGGGTGCACGTGGGCGTCGGTGAACCCCGGCGTGACCAACCGTCCGGCCAGGTCGACACTCTCCCGGGCAGCACCGACCGCGCCGCGGACGTCCGCGTCCGTCCCGACAGCCACGACCCGGCCCCCATCGACGGCGACCGCCGTGGCGTACGGGTGGCGCACGGTGCCCGTGAAGACACCGCCTGAGTGCAGGACGAGGTCGACCGGCATGGCTCCCTCCGGCTTCAGTGTCGCCTGGTCAGCGGACCTCGGGGGGTGAGGCTGCCGGGTTCGGCGAGGTCTCCGGCTCGGGCAGGGCACGCGGGCGCAGGCCGAGCGCGCGGACGTGGCGGGCCACCTCCTCCGCAGTCGTGAGCCACAGACCGGGGAGTGCGGTCATCCGCTCCACCAGCGTCTCCAGCGCGCGGACCCGTGCCGGCCGTCCGGACAGGAAGGGGTGGCAGGTCACGGCGAGGCAGCCGCCCTCGGCGTGCGTGCCTCGAGGTCGGCGGTCCACATCGCCAGCACCTTCGCGGGGTCCTCGATCGTGCCGTACTCGTACACGCCGGGGAGGAACGCGTACTGCTCCCAGTCGTCCAGCGACCAGTGCACCGGGATCTCGACGAGCGAGCGCGCGCCGGTGCGCGGGTGCTCGGCCAGCTCGTACGGCAGGTCGCTGTCCATGAGGCTGGAGTCGTAGAGGAACCCGCGGTCGACCAGCAGCCCCGGCGTGGCGTACGTGGTCTCCCACAGCGGCGCCCGGTAGCCCACAGGCCGTCGCCCGGTCACGCGGTCCAGCGCGTCGAGGCCACGGTCGAGCGCGTCGGCCTCCTCCGCCGGGGTCTTGCCGAGCGCGGACTCGTGGAGGTACCCGTGGTGGGCGACCTCGTGGCCTTCGGCGACGATCCGGCGGAGGAGGTCCGGGTACCGCTCGGCGGTGAACCCCGGACAGACGAACGTCGCGCGGACGTCCTGCCTGGCGAGCATGTGCAGGATCCGCGGCGCCCCCGTGAGCGGCCCGTACGCCTGGTGGGACATGAGCGAGAGCCGCCGCCCGTGCCCCGGGTCGATGCCGAGCACGCAGGCAGGTACGCGCCGCGCCGCCCGAAGGCCGCCCGGGCAAGCACCATCTGGCTGACCCCGGTGCGCTGGCCCATGAGCACGAAGAAGCCGAACACGGCCATGCCGATGACGTTGCCGAGCACGAGCACGACGACCACGTCGGCGAGGCTCAGCCCGAGCGCGATGCCCAGCGCCCCGAGCACCCCAGTTGATCGGGGCGATGTTGGCGCCCGCCCAGATCCAGAACTGGTGGGCCGCGGTGGGCGTACGGGCCTCGTCGGGCACGGGCGTGAGCTGGCGCTCGACGACCTCCTGCAGCCCGGTGGCGTCGCGCTCACCCGACGCCGGAGAGGACGGAACGGTGGCCATGGGTCCTCCCGGGGGAGACGTCGGCACAGGGAGAATCAGTGGTGTGTGGCCTGACGCGACGGATGCCGAGAGCTCGGTGACTTCTCCCCGATCCGGGACATCACGGCCGAAGGCTAGCGAACCGGCACGGCCGACTCCGAGCCCAGCGGCGCCGCTTGGTGACTCGCCGCCAGCGAGCCCCTGACCAGCACCGACGCAGCGTCGTGCAAACGACAAACTATGGGATCGTCTAGACTCGGCGCCATGCAGCGGAGATCTCATGGCTGACGTACGCGCGGACGCGCTCCTGGTCCCCGAGTCCGGTCAGCGTCAGACGGCGCACGGCTTCGTGCTGGACAGCCTGAAGCGCGCCATCCTCAGCGGGGCGCTCCCGGGCGGGACCCGGCTGATCCAGTCCGAGCTGGCCGCACAGCTGAAGGTCAGCACGACTCCGGTACGCGAGGCCCTGCGCGACCTCGTCGCCGTCGGGCTCGTCCGGTTCGACCCCCATCGCGGGGCCGTGGTCAAGGAGCTCGACTTCGGCGAGCTGACCGAGATCTACGAGCTGCGCCGCCTGCTCGAGCCGTTCTCGATCCGCAAGGTCGCCCAGAACATCACGGCCGAGGAGATCGCCGCCGCGTCCGAGCTGCAGGACCGGATGGACGAGACCGAGGAGTCCGGCGCGTGGGTCCAGCTCAACTGGGAGTTCCACTCCCTGCTGGAGAACGCCGCACGCGCCCCCCGGCTGCAGCAGATGGTGAAGCTGATGCAGAACCTGGCCGCGATCTACGTGGCCCACTCCATCACGCTCGATCCGGAGCGCATCGCCGAGGGCAACCACGACCACCGTGCCCTGCTCGAGGCACTCGAGCGCCGGGACGCCGACGACGCGGCCGAGATCCTCACCAGGCACCTCGACGGCACCCTCGCCGCGATCCTCGCGACCCAGCGCCTGTACGGCGACGACTAGGCGACGCCGGGCGGACGGCCCGACGGGCGACCCGGCGGCGACCAGGCCACGCCGTCCGGCGCGCTACAGCGGGAGCCACTCCCCCTCGGGCAGCGGCACGTAGAACACGTGCAGCATGAGCACGTAGAAGACGGCGCATATGCCCAGGGCAGTGGCCGCGCTGATCAGCGCCGCGCGCCGGTCCCGTTGCGGCGCGAAGAGCATCGAGCAGCCGAACAGCATCAGCGCGCTCGTCAGCCAGAACCCTGCGAAGGGCGCGAGAACGACGTAGGTCGCCGCGATGACGAGGAACACGGCGACGTCTGCGCCCGGGCTGTGCCGGTCGGGACGGCGCAGGGCCACCGTGGCCCCGCGCCGTAGGAGGCTCCTGACGATCAGGTACCCGCCGACCGCCATGAGGAAGTCCGTGAGCGCGACCGGCATGAGCCAGTTCATACTGCCCGAGCCCGAGGCCAGGCGGAACGTGAGGCCCACCGCAAGGAGGACGAGCCCGCCGAGCACGTCGACGCGCAGGGTCCGCGGCTGCGCCTGCCCCTGGTCGCTCGTCACGACGTCGCCTCTTCCGGCTCGCGCACCCGCGCGGTCTCGTCCTCGGCTCTCCGCCGTTCTCTGCTGCGCGACCAGACGACCCACACCACGGAGGTCACGGTCAGCGCGATGAGGACAAGGCTCAGGGGGCGGCCGAAGAAGACCGCGAGTACGGACGTCGACTTGGCCAGGGCCATGGACTGGACGAGCGCCGGCTCCAGGATCGGTCCGAGAATGACGCCGAGGCCGATCGGGCCGGGGTGGAAGCCCAGGAGGGACAGGAAGTACGCGGCGACACCCAGGACGAGCATGAGGAAGACGTCGACGAGCTGGTTGCGGATCGCGAAGGAGCCCACCACGGACAGGAAGAGGATGATCGGTGCCAGCAGGTGGACGGGGATCATGACCATGCGCGCGAGAGTCCCCGAGAGCAGGCTCCCGAACAGGTACGTCACGAAGCCGGCGAGCATGATGGACCACGCGAAGCCGTAGACCAGCGTGGGGTTGTCGCCGAAGAGCTGCGGACCCGGACGCAGGCCCTGGAGGAGAAGCGCGCCCAGGATCACGGCCGCCGGGGCCGACCCGGGAATCCCGAGGGCCACGAGGGGCACCATGGACCCTCCGGCGGCACCGTTGCCCGCGGCCTCGGAGGCGACCACACCGTCGACGTTGCCCCGTCCGAACGTCCGTCTGCGCTCGCCTCTCGTCCAGCGCACGGCCTCGTTGTAGGAGACCAGCGAGGCGACGGGGCTCCCTGCACCCGGCAGGATGCCGATGACGGTTCCGATGATGGAGGAACGCAGGAGGTTCACCGGACGGCTGAGGATGTCCCTGACGGTCTCCCGGACCACCCCTCGGCGGCGGGTGTAGGTCGCGACCCGCTGGTCCTGCTGGCGGCCGCGGATCATGTGCAGCACCTGGGGGATCGCGAAGATGCCCACCAGGGCGGCGACGATGTCGACACCGCTCTGCAGCTCCGGGATGCCGAAGGTGTAGCGGGTGACCGCGCCGGTCGCGCTGATCCCGATGGCCCCGACGAGCATGCCGAGGCAGCCGCCGGCCAGTCCCTTGAGCAGTGAGTCGCCGGCGATGCTCCCGATAATGGTCAGGGCGAACACGGTCACCCAGAAGAACTCCGGGGGACCGAAGCTCAGTGCGAAGCTCGCCAGCGGCGGGGACAGGAAGAGAAAGGTCAGCCCCCCGATGATCGTGCCCACGAGGGCGCTGAACGAGGAGGCGACAAGCGCGGCCTGTCCCTTTCCCTGCCGGGTCATCTGGTAGCCGTCGAAAGCCGTCGCCACCGCCGACGGTGTCCCGGGGGTGTTGACCAGGCAGGCGGGCACGGAGTCCGCGAACATCGCCGCGACGTAGAGCGCCCCCAGCATGGCCAGCCCCTGCAGGGGAGGGAGCGCGAACGTGAACGGCAGCATCAGCGCGGTGCCCATCGTGGCGGTGAACCCGGGGAGGGCGCCGACGAGGATCCCGGCCAGCACGCCGATGCACAGGTACAGCAGGAAGCCCGGACTGAGCACCGTCACCAGGCCCTCGAGCATCGCCTACCTCCCGGACAGACCGTCCTCGTCGCGTCGCGTCTGGACCCTGGCGCGGCCTCCTAGCCGAACTTCGACCGGGCCTTCTCGAGATCCTTCACGCGGTCCGACAGGTACGCCTGTGCCTCGCTCGGGCTCTGCTGCAGTGGAGTGAGACCGCTCTTCCTGAGCTCCGTGAGCGTCTTCTCGGAGGACATGGCCTTGCTGATGGCGTCGTTCCAGTCCTTCATGATGGCGTCGGGCGTGTTCGGCGGTGCGATGACGCCCCACGTGGTGGGCAGCGTCACGCCACTGAAGCCGCGCGAGGAGAACGTGGGGACCTCGGGCAACTCTGGCGAAGGCTTGGTGCCCGAGCTCGCGAGCCCGCGCAGCGAACCTCCGCCCTCGACGACGTGCGCGAGGCCGATCATCCCGGCGTCGACGTGACCGCCCTGGATCTCCGGCACGATGTCGCCGACGCCGCCCGTCACGGGGACGTAGGACACCTTCATGCCGGTCGCGGCCTCGACCTGCTCCACGAGCAGCTTGCCGACCTCACCGACGCCGGCGACCGTCAGCCCGCCCGGGTCGGACTTGGCCGCCGTGATGAAGTCCTCGACGGTCTTGTAGTCGCTCTTCGCGGAGACCGTGAGCACGTTCGGCGTCCACTCCGTCCACGCGATGTACTCGAACTTGTCGTACGCGAAGCCGACGTCACCGCTCTCCGAGAGAAGGATGATGTTCGGCGCCACGACGTTGGCCACCGTGCAGCCGTCGGGCTCGGCCGCATCGAGCGACTGCCATCCCGCTGCGCCGTCACCGCCTGGCTGGTACGTGATGTTGATGCGCGTGTCCAGGCTCTTCTCGAGATGGGGCTGGAGGCGGCGTACCTGCCGGTCCGACCCGCCACCCGGCTCGTACGGGACGATGAACTCGACGACCGGGCAGTCGAACTCGCTCGACGACGCCGTGCTGGCGCCCCCACCGCCACACGCTGCGACGGACCCCAGCAGGACCGTGACCAGGACCCCCGCGTGAGTGCGCCGCATCAGTGCCACTCCTTACGCCCCGAGATTGGCTGAATTCAGCCCGTATGTGTGATTTGGCAGTCTATAGAGTGCATTCTCCACGTCAAGGGTGGAACAGACGCGGCAGCAAGATCGCCCTCAGATCCTGTGTCCGACCCCCCCGACGACGCTCTTGCAGCTGATCACTTCGGTGTCAACGAGCGCCGTGACGCCGTGAGGGACGTTCGGGGGCGCGTGGAAGCCGGATCCCGGCTCGAGGACGGCCTCCTCGTCACCGAGGCTGGCCTGGAGCCGTCCCGAGACGACGACCATGATCTGCTCGTGCGGGTGCTGGTGCCGCTCGGCGCCCTCGCCGCCCTTGAAGCTCAGCCGCCCGACCTCGATGGACTCCCCCGTGGCCAGCGCCCCGTACGCCGTCGAGTGCTTCGGCGTGACGTACTCCTTGTCGACCTGGTCGTAGTGGATGAACGGCATCTCCTGCTCCTTCGTTCGCCGCGCTCAGCCGCGGGGAGGGATGACCGGCAGCAGCAGGGACGACGGGTACGCACCGCCGGTGTGCAGCGTCGCCTTCCCGCCGAAGACGGCCTCGGGACGGTCCAGGGGACTCTCGTGGACGAAGGGTCCGCAGCCCCGGAGCTCGTTGGCGAAGTGGCCCAGCCGCGCCCCGTCGCCGCCGTGGTCGTAGTCCTTGCCGGCAACGGTCAGCGCGACCCGGTAGCCGGCGGGGAGCACGACGCAGGTGGGCCAGATCTCCACGTCCAACCGGTTGACCTCGCCGGGCACGAGCGGCCACAGCTCGTCGTGCGTGTGGTAGGGACGCGCCTCGGTGCTTCGCTGCTCGTCGCGCTTGCGGTGCGAAGCCCGCAGCCATCCCTGGGCCACGGGGGCCTTGGGGTCGATGGCTCCCTGGAACAGGACCTCCTCCCCCTCCGGGGAGAAGGCGCGGACCGTGACGAACACATCGGCGTCGCTGGTGGACGAGGAGAGGAACAGCCGCGCCGAGATCGGCCCGGTGAGCTCCGTCTCCTCGGCGAGCGGTGGTCCCCAGAAGGTGAGGCCGTCCCCGAGCATGTCGTACCCGAGGCTCGTGGCCTCGGACGGCGTACGCGAACCGAGCGTGAGGTCGCCGGCTTCCAGGTAGGTCCTGGTCCACTCCGTCCGGGCGAGCGGCCACTCGTGCTCGGCGCGGTCCACGAAGCCGTCCACCCTGCGGACCCGCAGGAGCACGGGTGGCCGCCGGTCCCAGCCGTTGTCCGCGTCCTTGCAGAAGTGGTCGAGGAACTGGCGCTGCAGCGCGACGCCGTAGTCGGTGTAGTACTCCGTCCAGTGCTCCTCGCCGTGCAGCTCGAGCCACTTCTGGGCGGAGGCTGCCCGGGTGAACGCCTCGATGTTGCCGCGGAGGTGCAGCCCCTGCCCTCCCCAGTTGCCCGCCGAGAGGAAGGGCACGGCGATCCGCGACCAGTCCGGCGAGCGCTCGCGGTGGAAGTCGTCGTCGAGCGGGTGCGCCCGGATGTCCGCGGCGAAGTCGGCCCGGTTCGCGGCCAGCTCCTCGTCGGACAGGTTGTCATCGCCACAGACCTGCGCTCCGGTCACCCGGCTCGTCGGCCCTCGTGCCCCCAGGCCGTACTGCACCGACTTGACCTGGATCTCGTACCAGCGCTCGAAGAACGCGCATGCGATGCCGCCGTGGTACGTCATGTCGCGGTAGAAGTCCGCCGCGCCCTCCCACGGGACCATGCAGACCAGGTGCGGCGGTTGCAGCGCAGCGACCTGCCACTGGTTGATGGCGTAGTACGAGATGCCGCTCAGCGCGACCTTGCCGCTGCTCCACGGCTGGACCCCGGCCCACTCGATGCACTCGTAGAGGTCATGGGTCTCCCGGGGGGAGAAGTGGTCGATCCTCCCCGGGCTGCGACCGGTGCCGCGGGAGTCCACGCGTACGCAGACGTACCCGTGCGGGACCCACTTCTCCGGGTCGGCGACCTCCCAGTTCTGGTACCGGTTGCTCGAGCCCGCGGCGACGTCGGGATGGTTCGCGACCATGATGTCCCAGGCCGAGCCGTAGCCGTCCTGGAACGCCAGACCCTTGCCGTACGGCCCGTAGCTCAGCAGGACGGGGAACGTGCCGTCGTGTGCAGGGCGGAACACGTCCGCCCGGAGGGTCAGCCCGTCCGAGACGGTGACGGGGACGTCCCAGTCCACCCGCATGTCGTCGAGACCCCGAGGCCGAGCGTGGTGACCGCGCGCCTCAGCCGCCGAGGCGTCCGGTCGCCGCGTAGTTCGGGTCGACAAGGTTCTTGAAGGAGACCGCGAGCGTGTCCTCGAGCGCATCGCAGGAGTGCGGGACGTTCGACGCGTGGAAGCTGCCCTCACCGGGGCCCACCTCGTACGTCTCACCGTCACACGTCATGCGCAGCCGGCCCTCGAGCACGTAGAAGACCTGCTCCTCCGGGTGCTTGTGGGTATCGGCGCCAAAGCCCTGCCTGTAGCGGATCTTGGTCACCTCCACGCGGTCGCTGCGGAGGACCTGCCCGCGGCCTGTCGAGTAGTGGCCCGCGACCAGGTTGTCGGCGTCCTGCTCCTCGAAGCGGATGTGGCTCATCGACGTCCCCCGGACCTTCGTGTGTGGCCGACCCACCGACTGTTCTTGGAACCTGCACTCTACATGTTGTGGGAAATATGACGACTCGTCCCCCGGCTGTGCCGGGTCAATCGGCCGCGGAGGGGAGCCGGGACGTCCTGCCCGGCCACGTCACGGTCGCGGCGACCAGGAGGTTGACAGCTCCCGCCGCCCAGGCCCCGGTGTAGCCGACGTGGTCGATCAGCACCCCGAGGAGGATCGGCCCGGCGATCCCTCCGACGTACACCCCGCTGATCACCACACCGGTCGCCCTCGAGGGTGCGGACGGGTAGCGCGTGACCACCGCGAGGTGCAGGAGGCCCTGCCAGCCCCACCCGGCCCCGAAGGCCAGCACGGTGCCGACGACCAGACCGGCCGTCGACAGGGATGAGCCGAGGGACGGAATGAGGGCGAGGACGCCCAGGCCTACGGCACCGAGCACCATGACCAGGCTCAGCAGGCGGAACCTGTCGACCCGGGCAGTGTCGGCCACCCGACCCATCACGAGTCTCGCGGCGATCGCCGCCGCCGACCCGAGTGAGAGCAGCAGACCGGCGGTGCTCCCCTCGACGCCCTCGGCGATCGCGGTGCCCGTGATGAAGACCGGCACGGAGTTCGCGGCGGACGCGCCGAACGCCGCGGCCACCGCGGTTCGCATCAGCCCGGTGAGCCGTCGCGGCGCGTCCCGGGTCCCCGCCGACGGGCGGCGTACGCCTCCCGCGGTGGGGAGGAGGAAGAACATCAGCACGCCGATCCCGCCGGCCAGGGCGAACAGCGACCGCCACCCCAGGGGGTGCGCGAGCAGCGTCACGCCGAGCCCTGCCAGGAGGCTCGCTGCCGGGATCGCCGCCTGCTTCGCCCCGAGGACGATCCCGTGCCGCGCGCGGTCGACGTGGTGGGCGACGACGCTGTTCGTGACCGGCTGGACGAGCGAGTTCGCCACGCCGGCGACCATCAGCCAGCCGGCCAGGTGAACCCACGACTGGGTCAGGGCGGCGATGCCGAGGAGTGCAACGACCGCGACGAGGACGGACCCGCGGATCACCGTCCAGGGGTCGCGCTGCTCGGTGTACCGGCCGAACACCGGCGAGGCCACGGCCGACATCGCGAAGAACGCACCGACGGCGACTCCGAGGGCGGTCGCGCTCAGCGGCATGTCGTCCCGGAGCGGGCCGGCCAACCCGCCCACGAGGTAGACCGGGAGCACGGCGAGCACCGTGGTGCTCACCGACGTCGTGACGGGGCCGAGCCGCGGCACCGTCAAGGTGCCCGGGCTCCCGCTCCTCGGGGGACGCTCAGGCGACGGCGTAGTCGAGCTCCTCACCGCGGAGCGCCTTGAGCACCTGCGTCGTGGCCTTGCGCTGCGACTCGCGGACCGCCTCGCGGGAGAAGAAGGCCGCGTGCGGGGTGACGAGCAGGTTCGGCACGCCCGCCAGCGCCGCGGCGTCCGGGGGCTCGGACTCGAAGACGTCCAGCCCGAGCCCGCCGAGCCTGCCCTCCCGCAGCGCCGCCAGCGCGTCGTCGAGCACCACGAGCGGGCCCCGGGAGGTGTTGACGAGGACGGCCCCCGGCTTCATGCGGGCCAGTGCCCCCGCGTCGAGGAGCCCGCGCGTCTCCGGGGTCAGCGGGCAGTGCACGGACACGACGTCGGCGGAGGCGAGCAGGTCGTGCAGGCCCACCAGGCGGACGCCCTCGTCGGCGCTGTCGACGTACGGGTCGTGGACGAGCACGTCCGCACCGAGCGTGCGCAGCAGCGCGGCGGCGCGCCGGGCGATCCGGCCGTACCCGAGCAGGCCGACCGTGAGCGTCGAGAACCGGTGCACCTCGCCGAGGCCCGCGACGCCCCACCCGCCGTCCCTGACGCGCGCGTCCCCCTGCGGGATGCGCCGGACGAGGGCGAGCACGAGCCCCAGGGTGTGCGTCGCGACCTCCTCGACGCAGTAGTCCGGCACGTTCGTGACGGCGATTCCGGCCGACCGGGCGGCCTGCAGGTCGATGTTGTCCACGCCGATGCCGTACCGGGCGATGGCCTTGCAGCGGGGCAGCCCGGCGATGTCGGACGCGTCCAGCGCGAAGTACGTGTTGAGCAGCGCGTCGGCGTCACGCGCGGTGGCGAGCACGTCCGCGCGGCTGCCCTGGGCCACCTCGAGCGAGGCGCCCGCCGCGGCGAGCATCTCCCGTTCGGTCTCCACGTCGGGGAACACCTGGTCGGTGACGACCACGTGGAACTCGGCCATGGTCACTCCTCCTTCGCGGGCTCGAGTGTCCGGGCGTCGAGCCCGAACAGCGCGGCGGCGTTGGCGCCCGCCACCCTCGCCAGGTCCCCCTCGTCGAAGCCTGCCTCGCCCACCTGCTCTGCAAGCGACCCGCCCCCCATGTCGAAGGGGAAGTCGGTGCCGTACACGACGCGGCCGGCGCCGACCTGGCGGACGAGGAACTCCAGCGGCGCGGGCGCGTGCGTGAGCGTGTCGTACCAGAAGCGGGTGAGGTACGCGGACGGCGTCATGCGGCAGCCCTTCGACTCGGGGCGTACACGGTGGCCGTGGTCGAGGCGCCCGATCTGGTACGGCAGGTAGCCGCCGCCGTGCATGAGGACGAGGCGCAGGTCGTCCATCTCGTCGAGGACGCCGGAGAAGATGAGCCGGGACGCACACACCGTCGTCTCGAGCGGGTTGCCCACGAGGTTCGTCAGGTAGAAGTCCGTGAGCCCGGCCCGCAGGCCCGGCGAGTACGGGTGCAGGACGAGCGGCACGCCCAGCTCGGCCGCAGCCCGCAGCACCGGGCGGACGCCCGGGTCGTCGAGCGGCACGTCCTCCACCCGCGGCCCGATCTGGGCTCCGGAGAACCCGAGCCCGGTCACCGCCCGGTGCAGCTCGCGCACCGCCGCGTCCGGGTCGGCCATCGGTAGCGTGGCCAGCGCCTCGATCCGCCCGCCCGACTCCTTGCTGAACGTCGCGAGCGCGTCGTTGGCCCGCGTGCAGTGGTCCACCAGGGCGGCGGTGTCGTCCATCCCGTACAGGAACAGGGTGGGGGCCAGGCTCGTCACAGCCGTGTCGATCCCGAGACCGTCCATCGCGCGCAGGCGCTCCTCGACCTCGAAGAACGTCCGGTGCAACGGCCAGCGGAAGCCCTGGCGGTGCACCACCCACTCCTGGCCGTCGATGCGGTCGATCCGCAGCCCGTCGACGCCCGTGCCCGCCCGTGTCTCGGTGACGACCTCGGGCGGGACGAAGTGGTTGTGGATGTCGATCGTGTGCACGGGACGCGCTCCTCAGGTCGCCACCAGGTCGAGGGACTCGAACTTACGCAGCAGGTCCGCACGGGCCAGCGCGACCTCGTCCGAGATGCCGTCCCGAGGGAAGGGCATGTCCACCGGGATGTCCTCCACGAGGTGCCCGCCCTTGGCGAACATGAGGATGCGCGTGGAGAGCTCCACGGCCTCGCTCACGTCGTGCGTGACGAACAGCACGGTCTTGCGCGTCCGCGTCCACAGGTCGTGCAGCTCCCGGCGCAGCGACCGCCCGGTGATGGCGTCGAGGTGGCTGAACGGCTCGTCCATGAGCAGCAGGTCGGGCTCGATGGAGAAGGCGCGCGCGATGCCGATGCGCTGCTGCATGCCCCCGGACAGCTGCCCCGGGTACTGGTCGGCTGTCGCGCCGAGCTCGACCATGTCGAGGTAGCGCCGGCACCGCTCACGGCTCGCGGCGTCCCGGGTCGGCTGGACGAAGAGGAGGTTGTCCATCACCGTCCGCCAGGGCAGCAGGCGAGCGGCCTGGAAGACGTACCCGAGCCGTGCCTCGCGGTCGCCCTCGGTGATGGCGAGCGATCCCGCCGAGGCCGTCTCGACCCCGGAGAGGATGTTCAGCAGCGTCGACTTGCCGCAGCCGGACGGGCCGACGACGCTCACGAACTCCTGGCCGGTGACCTCGAACGAGACGTCGTCCAGCGCCACGACCCGGGACTGCTCCGTGTGGAACTCCTTGCGCAGCCCGTCCACGCGAATGGTCGCCACGTCACTGCCCTTCTCTCGTGCCCGAGCCGGCGGTCGTCGGCTCGGGGCGCGGTTGGTCACCGGTCGCCGGCCTCCAACGGAAGACGTGCGCGGACAGCCGCCCGAACACGACACGCTCGATGACGACGGCGACGATGATGAAGAAGAGGGCGTAGCCGACGATGCCCTGCGCCCGGTGGGCGTCGTACCAGAACTTGATGGCCCACCCGGAGCCCGCGGTCGAGGCCCAGACCTCCGCGAGCACGAGCCCCTTCCAGGCGTTCGCCATGCCGTACCGCAGGGCGGCGAAGAAGAACGGCATAAGCGACGGGAAGATGACGTGCCGGATGACGCGCCATCTGTCCACGCCGTACGCCGCGCTCATGTCGAGCAGGTCCTTCGGGACGTTGCGTACGCCCTCGGCGACGTTGATCACCACGAACGTCACCGCGGCGAGGATCACGGTGAGGACGGGCGCCAGGTTGCCGAAGCCGAACCACATCCCCGTCACGAGCGCCCAGACGAGCGAGGGCATCGCCAGGCCCACCACGACGAAGTCGTGGAGGAAGTACTCGGCGCGCTTGGACAGGCCCATGAGCAGGCCGACGGGCACGCCGATGGCGAACGCGAGGACGAGGCCGAGGCCGAGGCGCTCGAAGCTCAGGCCGAACGACTGGTAGACGTTCTGCGGCGCCAGCGTGTCCGTCCTGAGCTCGTCCCACATGAAGGACAGGACGGCCCCCGGTGAGGGGACCAGCTCAGTGGGGACGACGAGCACCAGCAGCTGCCAGCACAGCAGCATCGCCGGCCAGCAGAGCAGGCGCGCGACGCGGCGGGACCTCAGGATCCGCACGAGCCTCGCGTCGACCGACCGCACCCTGCCCGGGGACAGGGTGGTCGCCGTCATGCGGACACCTCGGGACGCCAGCGCAGGACGTGCCGCATCTGCCGCTGGAGGACGGCACGCTCCAGGAAGAGCGCGAACGCGAAGAACAGCAGCACCCAGGACAGGAAGCCGGCCATCGAGAACTCCTGGAACGTCCGGCGCATCATGAAGCCGATGCCGGCCGTGCCCACGATCACCTCGGCAAGGGTGGCGATCTTCCACGAGATCGAGAAGCCGTACCGGGTCGCGGTGAAGAGGTACGGCGCGAGGAACGGCAGGTACACGTGGCGGATCACCTGCCACCGGCTCCGGCGGAACGCGCTCGACATGTCCACGAGGTCGCGGGGGACGGCCTTGACGCCCTCGACGACGTTGACCGTCACGTACGAGAAGGAGGTGACGATCACGGCGACGATCGGGCCGACCGGCCCGAGGCCGAAGATCATCGCGGTGACGAGCGCGAACACGAGCCCGGGCGTCGTCATGGTGGCCATGACCCCGTCGCCGAGGAAGGCCTCCCACCAGCGGCTGCGCCCGATCAGCAGGCCGAGTGACAGACCCAGCACGTACGCGATCGCGAAGCCGACCACGATCGTCCGCAGGGTGACGGCGAAGTGCGTCCACAGCTCGCCGCTGGCGACGATGTCGGCCATCTCCGCGAGGATCACGGCAGGCGGCGGCACGATGAACTCGTCGACGAGGTAGGTCGAGGTGAGCTGCCACAGGCCCAGAAAGAAGACGTACCCCGCAGCACGCCACAGCGCCCGCTGACGGTGTTCGGCACGGCGTCGCGCACGCAGCACCCCGTCCCCGTGGGGGTCGGGCGCGGGTGCGCGTGCCGCTGGGGCCCCTGTCGCCGCTGCCGCCACGGCTGCCTCCTGTGGGCCGGAGCGGCTCACGAGCCCTCGGGGGGCTTGACGACCTCGAACCGGGGGACGGGTGCGTCCTCGTCCATGAAGCCGTTCGACTTCATCGAGTCGTACAGCCCCGTCTCGCGCTCGATCCAGGCGTCGTCCAGGTAGACGGAGTCGACGAACCAGTCGTTCTCTTCGATGTAGCGCGTCATGGCCTCGACGTCCGCCTCCTTCTCCACCGCGAAGTGCTGAGGGAACGTGCGGATGATCTCCGCCTGGTTCTTGCGCCAGAGGTTGATGCCGGTCTCCCACAGGGCGAGGAACTGGGCGGCCTGGTCCCGGTGGGAGTCGAACCACTCCTCCGTCGCGGTGAAGAGGTTGCCCATCACGCCGTGGTGGCGGCAGATGCAGACGCCCTCGTAGATCTCGTACGGCATCTTGTTGCCGTAGAGCACCTTGAGGTCGTGTGTGCGGAGTCCACCGATCGCCGCCTCGGGGATGACCAGTGCGGCCTCGACCTCGCCGCGCTGGACGTGCTCGGCCATGACGAAGTGGTCCTCGACGACGAGCTCGTAGTCACCGCCACCGGTCCGGAAGTCGAGACCGTGGAGCTCCTTCGCGAACATCCCCCACACGAGCGTGGAGGAGACGGCGCTCGGTACGGCGATCTTCGAGCCCTTCGGGATGTCCGCCAGCGTGCGGTAGGGCTTGTCCGCGCGGGCGATCGGCGTGATGCGCAGCAGGTTGTACTTGCCGAACGTCACGGTCTTGGTCTTGGTCTGCTTCTCAATCAGCGGCAGCTCGTACGTCGCCGTCGAGACGATGTCCCCGTGCCCGCCGGCGAAGTACGCGAACTCGTCCCAGGTCGACGAGGTCTGGATCGTCAGCCCACGCTCGCTCTGGAAGCGGGAGATCACGCCCTCCTGCTTCAGGTAGTCCCAGACCGGGTCGGGGGAGAACGCGAACCGGACGGCGCCGCCGCCGGACGCCGAGCCCTCGCTCTCCATGAGGCACGCGCTCATGCTCGGCACCAGGGCAGCGGCACCCGCCCCCCAGGTGGCGAGGCGCAGGAAGTCGCGCCGGCTCGCGGTGCGACTGCTCGACGTCGTCCCCACAGGTCTGGTCATCGTGAAGTTCCCTCCCCAGTCAATGCATCGGGTGAGCCGAGAGTGCGCGGCCTGTCCGCGGATGCGCGGCGCGCAGGTCATACCGTCCGGTTCGGGCGACCGCAGCCAGCTCACCGCGAGAGGCGTCGATGGCCCCCAGCCAGCCGCCGGACTCGTCCAGGCGGTCCAGGGGTCCGGTGAGGCGGGTCACGTCCGCGCCGACGAGCATCGGGACGCCCAGCGAGCGCGCCACCTCGGCGAGGTGCGAGTCGGCCGGGCCCCCGAGGGTGACGATCGCGCGAGCGCCGAACAGCAGCGGCGCGAGCGCCGGCAGCGGACGCGCGCACACGAGGACGTACCCGTCGCCCGACGGTGCGGGCGCGTGCGGGCGGGCGTACCAGAGGCGCCCGACCGCGCCCCCGGGAACGCAGGTCGTGCCCGCGACACGGCGACCGTGAGCCAGGACCACCGAGGCGACGAACGGGGACCAGCGGGCGTCCGGGCGCGCGCTGCCGGCTCCCTGAGCCTGAGCGGCGTGCCGCGCGTCCAGTGCCTGCAGCAGCGCGGACGCGAGTCGCTCCTCGACCGCCGCCGCCGACGCGAGCCGTGCGAGCGCGGTCCGGGGGTCTGAGCCGGCCAGCTGCTCGACCGCGTCTTCGGCCGCGCGCTCATGCGTCACGTCACCGTCCCACGCGTCCCGCATCGCCGCGCGGAACAGCGCGTCGAGATCCGCGGACGGCAGGTCGGCGTCGGGAGCGGACCCGCTCACGCCGGCCGTCCCTCCCGCCCACGGGAGCACGTACCGCGCTGCATCAGACGAGTAGCGGTCCAGCAGCCGGGCGAAGTCGAGGGCGCAGGGCTGCTGCAGCGCCTCGGATGCCCGACGGTCGGATGCCGGAGGGTCGGCGGTCGTCGGGGCTGCCTGCGTGACGGTGCGCGACGTCTGCAGCACGTACGTCTCGTCGCCCACGGACGCCCACTCGAGGACGTCGTCCCCCAGCCGTGCCGAGACCGCTCGGGCGATGTCCACCACCCGGGCCACCGTGTCCTCCCCGACGAGCGCGGCAAGGGCCGTTCCCGTCGCCGGAGTCGGCCCGAACCGCGCGGTGGCCCCGTCGACCCATCCGGACAGCAGCGCACCGGGGTGCCCGTCGACGCCGGTGACCTGGACCTCGTCGCGCTCGACCCGGGCCACGCCGCCCGCCGTGGGGACGAGCTCCGGCTGCACGAGCACGGCGAGGCCGTACTCCGCCGGGTCCACCCCGCAGCGTTCTGCCCGCTCGCGGGGGTCCACGGCGAAGACCGAGGCCCAGCAGCTGCGCAGGGCCACCGCGGCGTCGGCCGGGCCGATCTCGCTCAGGGAGGAGAAGGCGCCCGACCAGCGGTGGTCGTCCTCGAGCGGGCTGGACGAGCGGACGACCACACGCCCGCCCAGCCGGTCCACGACGGTCTGCAGCTGCTCAGCGAGCGCCGGGGCGACGGGGACGGCGAGGGCGGCACGCCGCCCGGCGGCCTCGCCGACACGCGCGCACGCCTCCTGCCCCGCCTGCATCGCGGCCTGGCCCTCGACGACCGGGACGACGTACCCCGGGGCCACGGGCAGCCCGGCCTGGCGTGCCCGGGCGAGCCCGGCGGCCTTGGCGCCCACCGCGCCGGGGTCCGTCGCTCCCGCGTCGTCGAGCGAGAGCAGCCGCGAGCTCATAGGACTCAGCCGCAGACGATGATCTCGTCCGAACGGTACGTCGAGAGCAGCTCGTGACCGGTGTCCGTCACCAGCAGCATCTCCTCGAGGCGTACGCCGAACTCGTGCGTCTTGCCGTGCTGGGTCTCGAGCGCGAAGACCATGCCCGGCTGGATCTCCTCGGGGTGGTCCAGCGACCAGATGCGGGAGATGACCGGCCTGTCGTACTGCGCCAGCCCGAGCCCGTGGCCCCACAGGTTGGCGGCGGCCTGGTCCTCCTCGGCGTACCCCCACGCCTCCATGGCCGACGGCCACTTCGACGCGATGTCCGCGGTCGTCACGCCCGGCTGCACGGCCTTGATCGCGTCCCACAGCCACGTGTGGGCGGTGTCGTAGTACTCCTTCATCTCGCTCGTCGGCTCCCCGCCGACGCAGTACGTCCGGTAGACGCAGGACTTGAAACCGTTCCACGTGAGCGCGGCGAGATCGATGATGACCAGCTCGCCGGGCCGGATGATGCGGTCGGAGAAGTTGCGCCAGTTGGGCCAGGCGTTCGGGCCCGAGGAGACGATGACGTCCTCGACGTCCTCCATGCCGGGGATGCTGTACAGGTACTCGAAGCCGAACGCGGCGACCTCGTTCTCGGTGAGCCCTGGCTTGAGGAACTGCGTGAACTCGTAGTGCAGGCAGTCGCAGATCGCGCCGACGATGCGGGAGGCCTTCTGCTCCTCCGGGCTCTTGATCGCCCGGGCCTCCATCATCGGGCTCATCCCGTCCGTCCACGAGATGCCCACGCGCTCGAACGCCCGCAGCATGTTGATGTCGATGAAGTCCACGCCGAGGGGCTTGTCCTTGACGCCGGCGTCCTCGAGGTCACCGAGGAGCGACTCCACGAACTTGCCGACCTGCTGCTCGGCCGCGGGCCCCACGGCACCCTTGATCCACGAGTACGAGTGGCGCACGTTCTGCGGCGGGATCCAGGGGTTGTGCTCCTTGAGGTGGATGCCGATGTCGCCCTGCTCGTAGACGATCGGCTCCTGGCCCTCGCAGAGGACGACGTAGCGCAGTCCCGGCTTGAGCCTGTTCCAGCCCGGCGTGTACGTGGAAGAGACGTACCGCATGTTCTCGTCGTACATGAGGAGCAGCGCACCGAGGCCGTGGCGGCGCATGGCCTCGCGGGCCCGGGTGAGCCGCCAGTCCCGCACCTCGGCCCAGTCGATGCCCTGCTTCCAGTCGCTGCTCAGGCCGCCGAACGCTTCCTTCATGGGTCATCTCCTCGTCAGGCCTGCTCGCGGGGCAGGGCCGGACACTGCTTAGTGCTGGTCACGTCAGGTGGGCCGGGACGGTAGCAGCACTAACAGGCCCCTGTTAAGGGCCGGACGCCGCTGATTGACCGAAATGGGCGATACCGCTCGCACTGATCGAGCGCGAGACCGGGTGGCCCCGGCGCCTGGGCGTGCACTAGCGTGACCGGCGCGATGAAGGTGTCAAGTGATGCTAATGGCGCGCTGAGCGGTGAAGGCCCGCTAAGGAGCCGTCCCGGCGGCGACCCGTCGGAGGGGATCGGCCTGCGGGTGGCGGCCCACCGCGCGCAGCGCGGGCTCCGGGTGTCCGAGCTCGCCCGTGCCGTCGGCGTCACGTCCAGCCTGATCAGCCAGATCGAACGAGGGCAGTCGCGCCCGTCGGTCTCGACGCTGTTCGCGCTGTCCGAGGCGCTCGGCGTGCCGGTCGACGCGTTCTTCCGCGGGACGCCGGACGACTCGGGGGCCGCTGACCCCCACGACCCGCACGTCCCGGAGACCCGGAGCGTCAGCCGCGAGGTGCCGGACGCCGACGTCCCGAGCCGGTCCGCCGCCGGCGCGGACGAAGCCAGCTACGTCGTCCGCCGCCACGACCGGGCCGCCATCGACATCGCGAGCGGGGTGCGCTGGGAGCGCCTGACCCCCCGCACGCTGCGCGACGTCGAGTTCCTCGAGCTCGTCTACAGTCCGCGGGCCGAGTCGAACTCCACGCTCTATCAGCACCCCGGCACGGAGATGGTGCTCGTGCTCAGCGGCGAGCTCGACATCTACGTCGGGTTCGAGCGCTACCACCTCGGGCCCGGGGACAGCATGCACTTCCCGTCGATGCGGCCGCACCGCTACGTCAACCCCACCGACCGGACGACGCGGGCGGTCACCACGATCCTGAACGACGAGGAACGACACGACCCACCAGGAACGAACCCGAGGTGATCAGATGAGCTCCGCCGGGCTCGGCCGCGATGTCGGCATCGCGGTCGTCGGATGCGGGACGATCGGGCGCATCCGCGCCGAGCTTGCCCGGGACCATCCCGGCGTCGGCTGGCTGGGGCTGTGCGACCTCGACGACGGCGTGGGCAAGCGGCTCGCCGGCGACAGCAGCGCCGACTTCTACACCAACGACTACGCCGAGCTGGTCCGGCGGCCCGAGGTCGACGCCGTCATCGTGGCCACGGACGAGAACGCGCACGAGGGCCCCTGCCTCGCCGCGGCGCGTGCCGGCAAAGCCCTGTTCATCGAGAAGCCGCTCGCCACCAGTGCGGAGGCGTCCGCCCGCGTCCTCGGCGAGATCGAGACGAGCGGCGTGGACGCGGTCCTCGGCTACACGCAGCGGTTCCGTCGCCCGTTCCTCGCGGCGAAGGCGAAGCTGGAGTCCGGGACGCTCGGCGACGTCACGACCGTCGTGACCCGGGCGTTCATGAACCGCATGGTGCCGCTCGCGACCCTGCGCCGGACGACCGAGCGCGCACGGCTCACGCCGATCGTGGTCTCGGGCACGCACAGCGTCGACCTCTGCCTCTGGCTCATGGAGGGCAAGACACCCGAGCGTGTGTACGCGCGGTCCGTCGACCGCAGCCTCGGCGAACACGGCACCAAGGACTCGACCCTCGCGATCGTCACCATGACCGACGGCACGGTCTGGAGCATGAACATCAGCTGGGCGCTCCCGACCGTGTGGCCCGGGTCCGTGTACGGCCTGGAGATCGGGATCGTCGGGACGCAGGGCGTGCTCGACGTCGAGGACACGCACCGCGACCTCGTCGTCGCCTCGGAGACGCCGCAGTCGTCGGGCTACCAGCCGGAGGGTTTCTCGGCCGGGGTCGCCCGCCACGTCGACTTCCTCACCAGCTACCCGCCCGGAGACCTGTGGGGCG
The DNA here is from genome assembly GCA_050743265.1 of Actinomycetes bacterium. Lineage (GTDB taxonomy): Bacteria > Actinomycetota > Actinomycetes > JBOGEN01 > JBOGEN01 > JBOGEN01. Next base: position 3,277 of record JBOGEN010000163.1, on the reverse strand, counting down.
GCCAGCTCTGGGGCCCCATGCGTGAGGAGACGAACGCGTGGTTCACCCGGCTCGTCAGCGGGCTCGAGACGCCGCACGCGACCGCGGCCGACGGCCACCGCAACCTCACGCTCACGATGGCGATCGACATGTCGGCCGCGCGCGGCACCGAGGTTGAGGTGCCCGTCGACCCGCGCGCGCTCGACGCGGCAACCGCCTGACGTCCGCACCTACCTGACGTCCGCACCGCATCTCGAGGAGGCAGGATGAGCAGCATTCGCGTGGGGGTCATCGGCACCGGCTGGTGCGGGGGTATCCGTGCCGGCGTGTGCGCCACCAGCCCGCTGGTCGACGAGCTGCACATCGCCGAGATCAAGCCGGACCGGCTGGCGGAGGTGTCGGCACAGACCAGTCCGACGACGGCGACGGAGGACTACCGCGAGCTCCTCGACCTCGGCCTGGACGCGGTGATCGTCTCGGCGACCCCGGAGACGACGCACTTCCCGATGGCCCGGGAGTCCCTCCTCGCCGGCGCTCACGTCCTGCTCGAGAAGCCTCTCGCGCTCACGCTCGACGAGGCCGACGAGCTCATCGACATCGCCCAGACCCGGGGGCGCAAGCTCGCCATCGGCTACTCGCAACGGTTCAACGCCAAGCAGGCGTACGTCAACCAGTGTGTCCGCGACGGCACGATCGGCGCCCCGGTGAGCGCGCTGGTCAGCCGTCACATCACCCGCAACCTCGGGAAGAAGATCGGCGGGCGCATCAAGCTCTCCCCCGCCGCGATGGAGGCCACGCACGACATCGACTTCCTGCTGTGGTGCCTGCAGCCCGCCAGGCCGCGCACCGTGTACGCGCAGTCGGTGTACGGCGTGATGAAGGACGCGCACGACGTCCCCGACTGCACCTGGATCACGATCACGATGGACAACGGGGTCGTCGTCGTGGTCGGCGCGGGCTGGATCCTGCCGCCCGGGTACCCGAACTTCTCGACGACCACGATCGAGTTCGTCGGCTCCGAGGCCGCGCTGCTGGTCGACGACAGCCACCGCGACGTCGTGCTCAACCGCATGGACGGGGGCGTCACGTTCCCGATGTCGACGATGCCGGGCGAGCAGGTCGGCCACGTCTACGCCGGGCCGATGGCCGGAGAGACCACGCACTTCCTCGAGGCGGTGGCGTACGACCGGCCGGTGCTCGTCCCCGCGCAGGAGGCCCGCACCGTCATGCAGGTGTACCTGGCCGCGGACGAGTCCGCGGAGTCCGGCCGGCCGGTCACGCTCGACCTCGACGAGGCTCGCGGATCCCGGCAGAGCACGCCCGCCGGCGTCGCCGAACCCGTCGCTGCGGGCTGACCAGCGTCGGGTCGACCCCGGCCAGCCGGCGGCGCGTGACCCGTCTACCCCTGCCCGGCTCGTCGGCCCCGGCTACCCCGCCCGGGTCAGGATGCCGCGCACGAACGCGGCCTGCCCGGCGTGCTGCAGGTTGTCGCTGACCACGCTGACGAGGCGGACGCCGAGGGTCACGGGCGGGTCCCAGGACTCGTCGACGACCCGGTCGAGGTCAGGGTCCACCAGGCCTCCGACGTAGGCGACCGTGGCCTGGTGGACGGCCTCGTGGTAGCCGGAGAGCAGGTCGCCCGAGGGCACCTGGAGCGCGGCGACCTCCTCGCTGGAGTGCCCGTACCCCGTCGCCGAGGCGTCGAAGGGCAACGCGAAGCGCTCGGCCCAGCCACCGCTCGTCCACACCTGGTCGGACTGCGCGGCGTCCGCGATGTGGTCGTCCTGGATGCGGGTGAGGTGCCACACCAGCCACGCGATGGAGTTGGCCGTGCCGTCGACGCGGTACGCCAGCTGGTCCGGTGAGAGACCGCCGACCACCTGCGTCACGATGCCGCGGATCCTGCCGAACGCGTCCACCAGCAGCTCGGCACTCGTCACGCTGCTCGCCTCCCGAGGTCCGTCCGACTCGCCACGCCTACCCAATCACGCGCCGCGGCCGTACGCCCGCCTCACGGGAGTCGTCACGACGTCCCGGAGCCGCCGTCGAAGACCTCGACGCGGGGCTCGAGCCCGTCCGCGCCGACGACCTCACGCCACGCCTCGAACCCGGCCTGGAACGCGACGACGCCGGCCTCGGGCAGGGCAAGCTCGATGGCCTCGAGGACCTCCTCGGCGGACGCCCCGTGGTCGAGGGCCGCCCGGATGTGGCTCGCGATGTGGCCCTTGCCGGCGCGCAGCACGGTGAGCGACAGGACGAACAGCAGCTCCTTGGTACGCCGGTCGAGCCGGCGCTGCTGGAGGTACGTGGCGCTGATGAGCCCGTTGGCGGCCTGGAGCACGTCGAAGTCGTGCTTGGCCATGACCTTGTGGTAGTCGAGCACGTACCCTCGCTCGCGGGCCATCGTGTCGACGTACTCCTGGGCGTCCTCGCTCATCCTCGCTCCGTTCCGTGTCCCCGCCCGTGCGGTCGCCAGTGCATCACGAGCCGGATGCGGCCGCGGAGGGGGCATGGCGCAAGTCGAGCTCGTACGTCTGCCCCAGCATCGGCGGGCCGAAGTCGTGGTGCGGCACCTCGCGGACGAGGGAGAACCCGCGGGTGACGTACAGGTGCCGCGCGGCGACGAGCGGGTCGGTCGTCCACAGCCGCATCCTGCGGTAGCCCGCTTGTCGGGCGAACTCGATGCAGCCGTCGACGAGCGTCGCGCCGAGGCCGAGACCCCGGCCCTGCGGGTGGACGAGCAGGGCCCGCAGCTTGGCCGTCTCCTCGTCCTCGGCGACGCAGAGGATGCACCCGACGCGGACGCCCTCCACCTCCGCGATCCAGCCCGCCTCACGGGACGGGTCGTGGCCGGCGGCGTAGTCGGCGACGATGCGAGCGACCAGCGCCTCGAAGGTGGGACTCCAGCCGAACTCGGTGGTGTACACCTCGCCGTGGGCCATGAGCACCCACCCGAGGTCACCGGGCTGGTCGAGGGGGCGGACCACCGCCCCGGGCCGCACGGTCATGTCCGGCCACCTCCTGCTGACACGACTGTTTCAGTGCCCGGTAGCCTACCGACATGACTGAGGCGGTCCGCGCCCCCTCCCCCCGGCGGGAGGAGCTGCTCGAGCGGGCCTACGCGTACGCCCTCGAGCACGGGCTGGCCGACCTCTCGCTGCGTCCGCTCGCGGCGGCGGTCGGGTCGAGCCCGCGCGTGCTGCTCTACCTGTTCTGCAGCAAGGACGGGCTGCTCCGTGCGCTGCTGGCGCGGGCCCGCGCGGACGAGCTCGACCTGCTGGCCCGAGCGGGCTTTGCC
>JBOGEN010000162.1:0-6321 GCA_050743265.1 Actinomycetes bacterium | reverse complement strand
CCCGGGCGGACGGGACCGGCACGAGCAGGACCGGCCCCTCGGGGACTCCCGCGGTCACGGCCCGCGCCAGTGCGGCGCCCAACGAGTTCGCCAGGCCCCGCCGACCGCGGTCCTTGTACGCGAGCAGGGCGGCCCGGACCGGGCCGCCGTAGTCGGCGACGACGTACACGGGTGGGAGCCGCCCCGCCGCCGGCCCGGCCGTGGTCCGCAGGCGCGCCGGTCCCGCGAGCATGACCGCGCACGCAGGACACAGCACCCGGCCTGCGGCACCGCAGCCGGCGCACTCCTCGGGCAGGACGAGGTCGACGAGTGCAGTGAGCAGGCGCGCGCCACGGACTCGACGCTCACCGCCAGGGGATCGCGACACGGGCACACGCTCGGCAAGGGGGCCGCCGACCGCAGCCCGCACAGCGTCCCCTGTGCACACCGAGCCCGCCACGACCGGGCTGTGCACACCGAGCCCGCAGGACCGGGGTGTGCACACCGACTGGGCCCGGGACGGGCGCGCGGCTCAGCCCGGGTACAGCGGGTCCGTGCCCACGTCCAGCCGCTGCCACGTCCCGCGGGAGCGGCTCTGATAGACCTGGCCGTCCTCGGTGCCGACGAGCAGCGGGCGGGTGCTCGGCCCCGCCGGTGCGGCCGCGATCGACTCCATCCCCGGCACGGACCCGCGGCTGTCGAAGTGCGACCCGTCCACGTCGACAGCCCACGCCTGCATCCCGCTCTGGGCGTCCCGCCCGACCACCGCGAGGACGTCGCCGGACGCCCACGACACGTCCCGCATCTCGACGAGCGGCCCGGTCACGTCCCGCAGCGCCTCGAGACGGAGCCTCGAGCCCCGCACGATGCGGCCGACGAGCAGCCGGTGCACGCCGCCGGAGACCGTCACCACCGCGGCCCGAGTGCCGTCCCGTGCGATGCGGAACGCGAGCACCTCGGCGTCCCCCAGCCCGGCGGCCTCGACGCGCCGAGGTGGCCCGGACGGGGGCACGGACCAGACCTGCGGCCGCTGCGTTCCTGGCGGGTTCTCCACGGTCCACACCGCGCCCAGGAGGTCCCACGTCGGGCGGGTGAGTCGCGTACCGCTGAGCACGGTGGACATCTGCTCCCGGGGACCGAGCGGGCCCCGGCGCAGCCTGTCCGCACTGACCGACAGCGCGGCGAGCGACGTCAGGTCGGGCGACACCGCGGGCTCGCGCAGCGGCGTCGCGCGGTCGGACTGGGAGGCGGGCAACGGCGAGGGGCCCTCCTTCCTCAACGCGACGAGCCGCCCACGCTGGACGAAGTAGCCCACCGCATCGGCCGGCAACGCGTCCGGCCGCCAGGACGACCAGGCGTCTCGCGACTGCACGGCCCCCGCTTCGGGGACGTCCAGCGCGGACCCCTGGGCCGCGATGCGGACACCGGTCACCTCGGGGAACTGGCGAAGGGTCCACACCACCTGCGCGGACAGTGCCTGGCGCCCCTCGTCGGACGCACGGCGTGCCAGGCTCGTGAGGTCGACCGTGGCGACGCCCTGGCTGTCGACGTCCACATGGGTGCCGGCGAGCCGCGTCCCGCGGGGGATCGCATTCGCCACCGCCGGCGCGAGCCAGTCCGTAGGCCCACCGAGCAGCGACTGCGTCGCGACCGTGGGGAGGCCCGGCCGACGCAGCGGCAGGTACACCGGGTCGGGGACGAGGACCTGCTGGCCCGGGCTCGGGTAGTACAGGTTGACGGAGCGGAACGACCGGGTCATGTCGTTGCGGGTGAGGAACATCCCCTGCGGCAGGTCCGCGATTCGCCACTCGCCGGCGACTCGGCGGAGCCGGAACTCGGCCTGGACCGTCGCACCAGGCGGAGCGGGCGTGTACTGGCCCTGCGCGTCGATCGTGGCCAGCCGACTCGCCTCGAGCACGACCGTGTTGCCCTCCTCCGCGTGCAGGTCCTGCTCGGACGCCTCGTACACGACGACGTGCTCGTCCGGATCCCAGTCGGCGCTGGTCTCGGGGTCGAGGTGCAGGCGGGCGTACCGGTGGCCGTCGTCGAAGCTCGCCGAGGCGTCCAGGAAACCCTCGACCACGGCGAGCGGGTCCTCACCCTCCTGCGGAGGTTGGGGCACCACGCGGATCGCCGACCCCTTGTCCTTCCCTCCCGACACCACCGCCGCGCCCTCGCGCACCGGGCCGCTGGTCGGCACCGTCGCACAGGCCGGGGCCAGCAGTGCGGCGGTGGCCAGCACCGCGACGAGTCGCCGCGCGGACCGCTCAGCCACGACGGGGCTCCTCGTCGTCGTCGTCCACCGACCCGCCGTACGTGACGCCGGACGAGGCCACCACGACCCGTGACTGCGGGCGGCGCTGGGCGTCGCGGGGACGCAGGCCCAGCGGCGAGCGCGCGATCCGCTCCCCGACGCGGAGGGGCAAGGTGAGCCGGAACTGGGAGCCCATACCGGGCTCGCCCCAGGCCTGCAGCCAACCCCCGTGCAGGTGCGCGTCCTCCAGCGCGATCGAGAGACCCAGGCCGGTGCCCCCGGTGGTGCGCGACCGCGCGGGGTCGGCCCGCCAGAAGCGGTTGAACACGAGCGCCGCCTCCCCCGACTTCAGGCCCACGCCGTGGTCGCGTACGGCGATCGCGACCGCGCCCTGACCCTGGGCGACCGTGACCTCGACGGGCAGGCCCTCGCCGTGCTCGATCGCGTTGACGACGAGGTTGCGCAGCACCCGCTCGATCCGCCGGGTGTCGACCTCGGCGACGCACGCCGTGGCGGGTGTGTGCAGGCGCAGGTCAGAGCCCCGCCGCTCGGCAAGGGGCTCGCACGCGTCCAGCACCGACTGCGCGAGCTCGCGCAGGTCGGTGGACTCGGGCTCGAGGACGGCGGCTCCGGCGTCGAAGCGGCTGATCTCGAGCAGGTCGCCGAGCAAGGACTCGAAGCGGTCCAGCTGGGCCTGCAGCAGCTCGGCCGAGCGGCCGGTAGACGCGTCGAAGGCCTCGCGGGCCTCATACAGCACGTCGGCCGCCATCCGGACGGTGGTCAGGGGCGTACGGAGCTCGTGCGAGACGTCGGAGACGAAGCGCCGTTGCACACGGGAGAGCTCCTCCAGCCGTCGGATCTGCTGCTGCAGGCTCGTCGCCATCTCGTTGAACGAGGACGCCAGACGGGCCAGGTCGTCCTCCCCGCGGACGCGCAATCGCTCCTCCAGCCGCCCGGCGGCCAGCCGCTCCGCAATCCGCGCGGCCAGCCGGACCGGCGTCACGACCTGGCGGGTCACGAGCCACGTCACCAGCGCGATGAGGACGACGAGCACCACGCCGGCGACGGCCACCGTCCGTTGCACCAGCCCGAGGGTCTGCGCCTCCTGGGTGAGCGGGAACACGTAGTACAGCTCGAACGTGCCGCCTCCGGGCACCTGGAGCGGGGCCCCGACCGCGAGCCCGGGGTTGGTGGTGCCGTCGAAGTAGCGCACCTCGACGAAGGTGTAGGCGACCCGCTGCTTGGTCGCCACGACGTCCCGCAACCGCTGGGGGATCGTGTCGACCTGCAGCTCGAACGAGATGTACCCCGACCTGTCCCCGGACGTGTCGAGGAGGACGACGTTGTAGAGTCCCGCGTCCCCGGCACGGTCGGCCAGGTTGCCGGCGATGCCGTTCAGCAGCGTCTTGACGGCGTTCGGGTCCGCCACGGGGGGCAGCTCCGCGTCGATCCGCCGCTGCGCGGTGGACCGGGCCGCCTCCAGCTCCGTCCGGGCGGCCTCCTCCTTCGAGCTGAGCAGGCCGTCCCTGACCTGCTGCATGAGGAAGACGCCCAGCAGGGCCACGACGGTGACCGAGAGCAGCACGGTGGTGGCGACGACACGGACCTGCAGGCTGCGGCGCCAGCGGGTGACCGCCCGGCCGGGCAGGGACCGCAGCGCCGGGCCCGGGTGCCAGCGCGGCGCGTTCTCGGGACGGTCGAGGGGCCTACGACGCCCCGGTCGGGCGTCCCGCAGGCGTACGAGGACGCCGCGTAGGCCCCCCTCGCGGGCCCTGTCGCGTGTCACGTCCGCGTCGACGCCCGTCGGCACTCCCTTCCGCCCGGCCCCTCGGGAGGACGACGGGGGCCCGCTTCCGGGTTCCCGGGCAGGCACGGCCCCGCGTTCGCCGGTCTCAGTTCACGCCTGCCTTGTACCCCACGCCGCGTACAGTGACGACGATCTCCGGGTGCTCGGGGTCCCTCTCGATCTTCGAGCGCAGCCGTTGGACGTGCACGTTCACCAGGCGGGTGTCCGCCGCATGGCGGTAGCCCCACACCTGCTCCAGCAGCACCTCACGGCTGAACACCTGCCAGGGCTTGCGGGCCAGGGCGACGAGCAGGTCGAACTCGAGCGGGGTCAGCGCGATCGGGCCGTCCTCCCGGCGTACGGAGTGACCCGCCACGTCGATGGTGAGATCGCCGATCGCGAGCAACTCCGGGCTGGGGTCGTCCTGCCGGCGGACGCGGGCCCGGAGCCGCGCCACCAGCTCCTTGGGCTTGAACGGCTTGACCACGTAGTCGTCCGCCCCCGACTCCAGGCCCACCACGACGTCCACGGTGTCCGTCTTGGCGGTGAGCATGACGATGGGTACCCCCGACTCCGCGCGGATCTGGCGGCACACGTCGATCCCGTCCGTACCGGGCAGCATGAGGTCGAGGAGCACGACGTCGGGCCGGGTCTCGCGGAACGCCGCCAGCGCCTTGTCTCCGTCGGGCACGAACACCGGCTCGAACCCCTCGCCGCGCAGCACGATGCCGAGCATCTCCGCGAGGGCGGGGTCGTCGTCCACGACCAGCACACGTCCTCTCATGACCTCATCGTTGCACCCCACGGGCTGCCCGGCGCAGAGGCGGGCGGCCAGTCCCCCACCTCGGACGGGACGCGGCACACACGGGCACGGCGCGAACCCCCCTGGACCCGGCAGCGGGTCGGAGGCGGTGCGGGAGCGGAGCGCGGGTCCAGGCGGAGGTCAGGCTGCTGGGCCGGTTCGCCCGACGTGGCACGATTGGCCGGGACGCAGGGATCGTGGGGGATGGAGCGCATGAGCGACACGCCAGGCTGGACCTCGCCGGGCCAGCGGGACGACGAGCCGGGCCCGCCGGCTTCTCCAGCTGTCCCCAGCCACTCGGGTCAGCCCGGCCAGCCACAGGGCCAGCCCGGCCAGCCGCAGGGCCAGCCCGGTACTCCCCCGCCCACCGAGGGACAGGTGCCGCCCGGCTGGTCGCAGCACCAGCCGCCGCCGACCTGGGGCGCCCCTCCGCCTCCCGGCCCGCAGGGCTGGACGTGGGCGAACGAGCCCGAGGTCAAGCCCGGCGTCGTCCCGCTGCGGCCGATCGGGGTGGGCGAGATCCTCGACGGCGCGATCAGCACGATGCGCGCGCACGTCCGTCCGATGCTCGGCTTCTCGGCGATCGTCGTCACGGTGTCCCAGCTGCTGGGCTTCGGCGCCTTGGCGCTTCTGCTGCGCGACCTCGACGACGCTGCCGCGAGCCTCGACGAGAACTCCTCGGCGGACGAGATCTTCGACGCGGCCGCAGACACCCTGGCGCTCACCGGCGTCTCCGCGGTCATCGACTGGGTGGCCGTCCTCTTCCTCACCGGCATGCTCACCGTGGTCGTGAGCAAGGCCGTGCTCGGCCAGCCGGCGACGGTGTCCGACGCCTGGGCGGCTCTGCGGCCGCGGCTCGGGCGCCTCGTCCTCGTCTCCCTCGTGACCACTCTGCTCACCGGGCTGGCGGGGATACTGCCCGTCGCCCCCGGCATCGCGGCCGCTGCCGCCGGTGCGCCCGGCGGGCTGGTCGCCCTGCTGCTCGTCCCGGGCGCGATCGCCGGGTTCGTCCTCATGGTGTACGTGTACGTCTCGCTGGCGCTCGCGACGCCCGCCCTGGTGCTGGAGAAGCAGGGCGTCCGGGGCGCCATCTCCCGGTCACGGCGCCTCGTCCGCGGCTCGTGGTGGCGTGTCCTCGGCATCCTGCTGCTCGCCCTGCTCCTCATCCTGGTGATCTCGTCGATCATCGCGACGCCGTTCCAGATCGTCGGCGGGGGCGGCAGGGAGTTCTTCACCGGCCAAGGAGCAGCCGGCCAGTCGACCGGGGGCCTCTTCGTGGCCACGATCGGCCAGATCCTGGGCGCCACGCTCACGTACCCGTTCAGCGCGGCGGTGACGGTCCTGCTGTACGTGGACCTGCGGATGCGCCGCGAGGGCCTCGACCTCGACCTCGCCCGCGCAGCCGGGGTGCGGCACCCCCGCGAGGGCAGCGGGGGCACGGGCACACCCGGCGGCGGCCCCGCCGCGGGCACGGGCGCGAGTACGGGCTGGAGCCAGCCG
>JBOGEN010000161.1:0-40203 GCA_050743265.1 Actinomycetes bacterium | reverse complement strand
GCCTGCGACCGGCCGCACCACCACCCGAGAGAGGAGGAGTCCGATGAGGTTGCTGGTGAGGCGGTCCCGCGTGATGGCGCGCGGGAGGGATCGGGGGTACGCGACGGCAGAGATGGCCGTCGCCCTGCCGGTCCTGGGCGTCGTGCTCGCCATGCTGCTCTGGGGCGTCGCGGTGGCGGTGGCACACGTGCAGTGCCTGGACGCCGCCCGGCTCGCCGCGCGGGCTGTGGCGCGAGGTGAGTCCGTCCCGGCCGCCCGCGAAGCTGCCCTTGCCGCGGCTCCAGAGGGGTCCGAGGTGTCCGTGAGCGCGAGCGGCGGCCTGGTGAGGGTCGCGGTGCGTACGCGGGTCGGCCCGACCGCCGGAGTGCTCGCCTCGGTACCCGGTCTGGCTGTCCACGCGGTCGCGGTGACACCGGGTGAGTCCACATGACGCGGCTGCGTAGAAGCCGAGCGCGCCCCCGGCCAGGCGGGAGGCGCGGTAGGCCGACGCCGGGAGTCCGGTTGCAGGACGAGGGCTCCGCCGGGTTGTGGGTCCTGTGGGCCGCCTGCCTTGCCTGGGCGGTCGCGGTGGGCGCGATCCTGTTCGGCGGAGCGGTGGTCGCACGTCACCGGGCCGCGGCCTCCTCCGACCTGGCGGCGCTCGCGGCAGCGGAGCGTGCGCTGTACGGGCCGGTGCCCGCCTGCCGCGCGGCCGCGGACGTCGTCGCGGGCATGGGCGCCTCACTCGCCCGGTGCACCCTCGACGGCACGGTCGCGGACGTCTCGGTCACGGTGCGGGTTGGGCTCCCGGGCGGCCGATCATCAGCAGCGACCGTTCGCGCCCGCGCCGGCCCTGACCTGCCCGCTGTCTGGACCGAGGCGCCTGACGATGCCGTGACGTCGCGCCGACTCCGTCAGTGGCGACCGAACGTGGAGGAGGGTCGGTGAGGGTAGCCGTCGGTGTCGCCCCGCAGGTCGGCCCAGGGGTCGTTCGGGTTGCGCACCGGGGATACCGGTGGCTGGCTGCCCGTGACCGGGTAGCCCGACGCGTGGGTCTCGGGCGGAGTAGCGGCCAGGCCGTCCGCGCTCAAGCCACCACGAGGGAGACCGGGCCGCGTGTCACCCAGCTGGCGCTGCAAGCGGGCGTTCTCGTCCTCGAGGCGGCGCATTCGATCTTCGTGCTCGTCCTCGAGCGCCTGGATCTCGCGACGGCGTTCCATGCTGCGGCGCGCGGTGGCCCGAAGGATGCTCACCCCGACGCCCATGAGGAACATTGCCGCCGCGCCTCCGGCGAACACGGCGAGCACAGTGGTCTCGGGCAGCACCCGGTCGAAGACGGTCACCGTCACCGCGTCGGTGTTGCCTCCCGCGAGGAGCCCGATGGCGACCGCCACCCCGGCGGCGATCAACACGAGCGCGATCAGGACCATGTGCACCTCCTTCCCGGGTCATCCTGCCGGGTCGGACGAGGACGCCTGGGACGCCCCCCGCAGCAGCGTGCCCAGCAGCCGCAGCGCACCGTCCTTGTCCAAGGGGGAGTTCGCGTTGCCGCACTTGGGGGACTGGACGCAGGACGGGCAGCCAGACCCGCACCCGCAGGCCTGCACGGCCGCTCGGGTAGCGGTGAGCCAGGCATGTGCTACTTCATACCCACGCTCGGCGAACCCTGCACCCCCGGAGTGCCCGTCGTAGACGAACACGGTGGCCCGGCCGGTGTCCTCGTGTGCCGGGGTGGACACCCCGCCCACGTCCCACCGGTCACAGGTGGCGAACAGCGGCAGCAGCCCGATCGCCGCGTGCTCGGCGGCGTGGGCGGCGCCCGGCACGTCCGCCGGGTGGAGGCCAGCGGCCTCCACCGCAGTGTCCGGCAGGGTCCACCACACGGCCTTGGTCCGCAGGTGCCGGGGCGGGAGGTCGAGCGACTCCTCGCCGAGCACCTCCCCGCTCCCGGCGCGGCGGCGCAGGAACGACACCACCTGGCGGGTTACCTCGACCCCGCCGAACGTGAGCGCTGCCTCCCCCCAGGCCCGGGTCCGTTCCGTGGCCACGATGCGGATCTCCGTACGCTCCCGGGCCGAGGTCATGTAGCCGGGGTCGTCGCGGACGGCGAGCGCGACGCTTTCGTCCAGGTCGAGGCTGCTCACCAGGTAGGTCACACCTTGGTGCACGTACACCGCACCTCGGTGCACGGTCGTGTGCGCCGCCCCGGCGTCCACGGTTCCGAGCACACGTCCGGTGCCCTCCTCGACGATGCGGACGGGCGGGCCACCGACTCCGCGGATGTCGATCTCGTCCGCAGGCCGCTCGCGCCGCGTCCAGAACCAGCCGGCGGGACGCCTGCGGAGGAGTCCTCGCTCGCACAGCGCGGCCACGAGATCGGGAGCCGTGGGGCCGAAAGCTGCGAGCTCCTCCTCTGCGAGCGGGGCCTCGGCCGCGGCAGCGCAGAGGTGAGGAGCCAGCACGTAGGGGTTGTCCGGGTCCAGCACGGTCGTCTCGACAGGCTGGTCGAACAGCGCCTCGGGGTGGTGCACGAGGTAGGTGTCCAACGGGTCGTCCCGCGCGACCAGAACGGCCAGGGCCTGCCGGCCCTCCCGGCCGGCACGTCCCGCTTGCTGCCAGAGCGAGGCACGGGTGCCCGGGTACCCCGAGACGAGGACGGCGTCCAGCCCCGCCACGTCGACCCCCAGCTCGAGGGCCGTCGTGGCGGCCAGTCCACGCAGGCTGCCGCTGTGCAGGGCCTTCTCCAGGGCGCGCCGCTCCTCCGGCAGGTAGCCGGCCCTATACGCGGCCACGCAGCCTGGCAGGTCCTCGTCCACCTCGCCGAGCAGGCGACGCGCCGACATCGCGACCGACTCCGCCCCCCGCCGCGACCGGACGAACGCGAGCGTGCGGGCCCCGGTGATCACGAGGTCGGAGAGCAGGTCGGCAGTCTCGGCCGTCGCGGTGCGCCGTACCGGGGCACCGTGCTCCCCGGTCATCTCGGTGAGCGGGGGCTCCCAGAGAGCCCAGGTGGTCTCGCCGCGTGGCGAGGCGTCCTGGGTCACGGCGGTGGCCGGCAGGCCGAGCAGCCGTTCCGCCGCGGCCGCCGGGTCCGCGACCGTGGCCGAGGTCAGCACGAAGACCGGCGACGCGCCGTACCTGGCGCATACCCGCCGAAGACGACGAAGCACCTGGGCGACGTGGCTGCCGAACACGCCCCGGTACGCGTGGCACTCGTCGACGACCACGTACCGCAGGGAGCGCCAGAGCCTGCTCCACCGGGCGTGGCCCGGGAGCAGGGCCCGGTGCAGCATGTCGGGGTTCGTCAGCACGTACCGCGCGTGGGCGCGGACCCAGTCCCGCTCCTCGATCGGGGTGTCCCCGTCCAGGGTGGCGGCACGCAGCCCAGCAAGGTCCAGCGCGTGCAACGCCCGCAACTGGTCGGCGGCCAATGCCTTGGTCGGGGCCAGGTACAGCACGCTCGCCCCCCGGGTCCCCGCCCCGTCCGCGAGCACCGCCCCCAGCCCTGGGAGCAGGTACGCCAGCGACTTGCCGGACGCCGTTCCCGTGGCGAGGACGACGTGGCGCCCCTGGTGGGCGAGGTCGGCGGCCCGCTGCTGGTGCGCCCAGGGCCGTGGCACCCCCGCGGCGCGCAACCGCTCGACCAGCGGTGTGGGCGCCCAGGACGGCCAGTCCACGGTGACGCCAGGGCGTGCCTCGACGCGACGGACGTGGGTAACCCGGGTATGCCGACCCGGCGGCTGCAAAAGGGTGGCCAGCAGACCCTCGGGCTCAGCTCCCAGGCCCGCCTCCGCCCCCGGGTCCGGCTCAGCCCTCAGACCTCGCTCACCGAGCAGCTCCCGCGCGGATCCAGGGCCCGCGCCCGCCCTCGGATCCAACTGCGGCGAGCCTGCGCGGTCGGGCCCCGCCGAACCTGCGCGGTCGGGCCGCGGCGACTCAGTGAGGCCGGGCCTGGACGACGCGGCAGGCGCGGGAGAGACGTGTCCGGACACGGGGCACCAGTCTCGCACCCTCCCCGGCCTCCCGGGATCTGCCGCTCCGGTGCCCAGACGCGCCGTACCAGTCGAACCGGCCTGGAGATGGGCGCCTTGCCACGTCGTCCCCCGGGTGGCGTAGGTGGTTGAATGCGTCGCGGGGTGTCGTGGGGACGAGGTGACACCCTGTTGCCCAGCACGCAGGAGGATCCGTGGACCTGTCCCTGTCGACCCGGACCGAGGGCGACCGCACCATCGTCGTCGTGGGTGGCGAGATCGACGTCTACACGGCGCCCAAGCTCCGCGAGCAGCTGGTCGAGCTGGTCTCCGACGGCAGTTATCACCTGATCGTCGACATGGAGGGCGTCGACTTCCTCGACTCGACCGGTCTCGGCGTCCTCGTGGGTGGACTCAAGCGCGTCCGCGCGCACGACGGTTCGCTGCGACTCGTCTGCACGCAGGAGCGCATCCTCAAGATCTTCCGCATCACCGGTCTCACGAAGGTCTTTCCGATCCACGCCTCGGTCGAGGAGGCCGTGGCGGCCACGGACTGACCTGATGGCCACGGTTGAGCTCAGGTTCAGCGCGCTCCCGGCACACGTCCGCACGGCGCGGCTGATCGCCGCGGCGGTCGCCCGCCGCTCGGGTGTGGACGAGTCCATCCTGGACGAGGTGCGCCTGGCTGTCGGTGAGGCGTGCAGCCGCGCCGTCGAGCTCCACCGTCAGTTCTGCCCGGATGTCCCGGTGGAGGTCCACCTGTCGGACGACGACTCGCGGTTCGAGGTCGTCGTCCGCGACTCCGCGCCTGTCGACGGCACCCTCGGCGCGGGGGCACTGGAGGCCCTCGAGCATGAGGCCGCGGCAGAGGACCCGAGGATGGACGGCGGCATCCCCGACCCGTTGCCCCCCGGCGTGGGCCTCGCGGTCATCGGCGGCCTCGTGGACGAGGTCGAGGTGCAGGCAGGCGCGGCCGGCGCGCGTGTGCGCATGCGCTGGCCGGCCAGCTCCTCCCACTCGGCTGCCTGAGCCGCTCGCCCTCACGGGCATCCGGCCCGCGCCAAGGCTCCGACCTGCGACAACGTGCCCTGCGCAGCGCGGCCGAGCGATCACCCTCGGTGATGACGTCGCCACTGTGGTACCTCTTGTCAGGCCCTGCGTAGACTCGCGGCGCTGGGGCGGCCCCGTGGTCCTCGCCATGCGAGGCGCTGCCCCGACACCTGAAGGTGCTCTCGTCCTCCGGCCCGGTCGTGGCTGCTCGGCGCCGGGTCGCGTAGGGCTGCACCCACCAACGTCTAGGAGGGCGAATGTCCGGGCCCACTCTCGTCGCGCAGAGCGCCGAGTCGGTGTCCCTCACCGGGGGAAACCTCACGTACGTCGGCGTCGTCGCGGCGATCGGCCTGGCCGCGCTCGGAGTGGCGTGGTTCCTCGTCCGTGAGGTGCTCGCGGCGGGCGAGGGCACCGAGAAGATGCAGAGCATCTCCACGGCAGTCCAAGAGGGCGCCGCCGCGTACCTCGCGCGGCAGTTCCGGACGCTCGCGATCTTCGTCGTCCTCGTGTTCTTCCTGCTGCTGCTGCTGCCGGCCGAGGGCGGCGGTGTCCGCATCGGCAGGTCGGCGTTCTTCGTCGTGGGCGCGGCGTTCTCTGCGCTCACCGGCTTCGCGGGCATGTGGCTCGCGGTACGCGGGAACGTGCGTGTCGCCGCCGCGGCCAGGGACGGGAGCAAGCGCCAGGCGATGCGCATCGCGTTCCGCACCGGCGGCGTCGCGGGCATGTTCACGGTGGGCCTCGGCCTGCTGGGCGCGGCGATCGTCGTCTTGATGTACAAGGACAACGCCCCGTCCGTACTCGAGGGCTTCGGCTTCGGCGCGGCGCTGCTCGCGATGTTCATGCGAGTCGGCGGCGGCATCTTCACCAAGGCAGCGGACGTGGGTGCCGACCTCGTCGGAAAGGTCGAGAAGGGCATCCCCGAGGACGACCCGCGCAACCCGGCCACCATCGCCGACAACGTGGGCGACAACGTCGGCGACTGCGCCGGCATGGCGGCCGACCTGTTCGAGTCGTACGCCGTGACGCTGGTCGCGGCGCTGATCCTCGGCAAGGCCGCGTTCGGGT
The DNA here is from genome assembly GCA_050743265.1 of Actinomycetes bacterium. Lineage (GTDB taxonomy): Bacteria > Actinomycetota > Actinomycetes > JBOGEN01 > JBOGEN01 > JBOGEN01. Next base: position 34,138 of record JBOGEN010000161.1, on the reverse strand, counting down.
CCGAGGGCCTGGTCTTCCCGCTGATCGTCCCGGCCATCGGTGTGCTCACCGCCGTCATCGGCATCTTCTCCGTGACACCACGGGCCAGCGACCGCAGCAGCATGACCGCGATCAACCGGGGCTTCTTCATCTCGGCGACCGCCTCGCTGGCGCTCGTGGTCATCGCGTCGTTCGCCTACCTGCCGGCGACGTTCGCCGAGCTGTCCGGTGGGACGGACGCGGACGGCAACCCGCGCTGGATCGCGATCGGCGCCGTGTTCATCGGCATCGTGCTTGCCAGCGCCATCCAGCTGCTCACCGGCTACTTCACCGAGACGAACCGGCGCCCCGTCAGGGACATCACGCAGACGTCGCTCACCGGACCGGCGACGGTCATCCTGACGGGCATCGCCGTCGGGCTCGAGTCAGCCGTGTACTCGGCGATCCTCATCGCCGCCGCGGTGTACGGGGCTTTCCTGCTCGGGTCGGGCTCCGTGCTCGTCTCCCTGTTCGCCGTCGCGCTCGCGGGTACGGGTCTTCTCACCACGGTCGGCGTCATCGTCTCGATGGACACGTTCGGCCCCGTCGCCGACAACGCCCAGGGCATCGCCGAGATGTCGGGGGACGTCACCGGCGAGGGGGCGGCCGTGCTCGAGGAGCTCGACGCGGTCGGCAACACCACGAAGGCCATCACCAAGGGGATCGCGATCGCCACGGCGGTGCTCGCGGCGACGGCCTTGTTCGGCTCGTTCCGTACCGAGGTGGAGGAGGCGCTTGTCGACGCGGGCACGCGCGCCGACGCCTTCAGCCTCTCGATCGACCAGCCGAACGTCCTCGTCGGCCTCATCATCGGCGCCGCGGTGGTCTTCTTCTTCTCCGGCCTCGCCATCAACGCGGTCTCGCGTGCGGCCGGACGGGTCGTCTTCGAGGTCCGTGACCAGTTCCGGCGTAAGCCCGGGATCATGGACTACTCCGAGCGGCCGGACTACTCCCGGGTCGTCGACATCTGCACCAAGGACTCGCTGCGCGAGCTGGCCACTCCTGGCCTGCTCGCCGTCCTCACGCCGCTCGCGGTCGGGTTCGGTCTCGGGTACGGCCCCCTGGGCGCGTACCTCGGCGGCGCGATCGCGGCCGGCACGCTCATGGCGGTCTTCCTCGCCAACTCAGGCGGGGCCTGGGACAACGCGAAGAAGCTCGTCGAGGAGGGCAACTACGGCGGCAAGGGCTCGCCGGCCCACGAGGCCACGGTCATCGGCGACACGGTGGGCGACCCGTTCAAGGACACCGCGGGTCCCGCGATCAACCCGCTGATCAAGGTCATGAACCTGGTGTCGCTGCTGGTGGCGCCCAGCGTGGTCACGCTCAGCATCGGCGACGAGGCGAACGACCCGGCACGAATCCTCATCGCGATCGTCGCGGTGGCCGTCGTCGTGGCGGCGGTCATCTACTCCAAGCGCAAGAGCGTCGCGATGACCGACGTGGACACGGAGGAGACGGTCGGCGTCTGACCGGGCACGGGCCAGACGTCCGGCCGGACGTCTGGCATCGTGGCCCGCTGCCCTGGCAACCACCGGATGGGAGAACTGTGCGTACTCGCCTGACGGCCTGGACGGCGATCGGCGTCGCCATGGCCCTGATGCTCACCGGATGCGGGGGGGTCGAGGCCAAGGCATGGGCGTCCGACGTCTGTGGGTCGCTCAAGTCGGTCAACTCCAAGATGGAGAAGTCCGCGAAGAGCATGACCGTCAACCCCGGGGACATGAAGGCCACCCAGAAGTCGATGGTGACGCTGCTCGGTGTGGCCGAAACGCAGTCCCAGCGGCTCGCCAGTGACGTCGAGAAGGCCGGCACGCCGGACGTCGAGGGTGGCGAGGAGGACGCCAACCGGCTCGTCTCGCAGCTCGAGAAGGCGGCCAGGACCTTCGGCGGCGCCAAGGAGAAGCTCGGCAAGGCGGACGCGGAGGACCCGCAGGCCCTCGCACTGGCGTTCCAGAGCGTCCAGAAGGACCTTGCCGCGCAGGGCTCGAAGGTGAGCGACCCCACCCAGGCGCTCAAGTCGAAGGAGCTGCGGACCGCGCTGAAGAAGGACGCGGCCTGCAAGTCGGTCCGGTCCTGACCTGACCGCGGGCGTCATCGGCTCTCGGCCGTCGGGGGGCCTCGGCCCCGTCCGACGGCGCTACGCCGGCACGCTCCGAGCAACACACCGGCCCCGTCCCCTCCCGGGTGCGGGGCCGGTGTGCGTCTGGGGTGCCCGGCTGTCCGTCACGAATCGTAACTTCTGCCGGTACGGGTCGTTTCAGCACCGACATGGGTGGACGCAGGAGGGCCCGGCTCGTCGTCGTGCGGGACGTCGCGGTCCTGGTGGTGACGCTGCTCGCTGTCGTGGGGTTCCTCGTGGTGGGCGGCACGCTGGTCTGGGCACTGACCGAGGCCGAGGCAAGCTGCCGCGAGAACGCGGTGCCGCCCCTGCGACCAGCGGACGAGGTCAACACGGCCGGATGGAGCTGGGACCCGCCGGGCATGCGGTGCGTGGTGAGCCGCGGGGACGGCTCCGCCGACCGCCTGGTGGTCACCCCCTGGTAGTCGGCGCCCTCGGTGTGCCGGCCTCGGTCCGTCGACGGGGCGCCGTGAACAGGTCCGCCGTCACGCCGGGCACGGCCTGGACGTAGAGGTGCACCTGCTCGATGCCGGGCTCGCCGGCGCACTCGTCCTCGTACCGCTCGACCAGCGCCTCGATGTCGCGGGTGAGCCGTGCCAGCGCGTCAGGCGTGAGCCGTGGCTGGTAGTCGCTGAGCTCGGCGGCCTCGACCCACTCCCGTGGCCAGGACTCCCGCGTGTCGAGCCACTGCTCGGCGGCGCGGACCGCGCTCTCGACCCGGCGGGACGCGACGAACCGGTCAGCCTCCTGCGCGCCCGGGTCGTCGAGGAACGCGGCCGAAGCCCTCGAGGTTCGCCGCACCAGGGCGTGCCATCGCTTCTCGCGGCGGGACGGCTGCGCCTCGTCCTCGCCGACGAACCCGTACCGCGCGAGCTGGCGCAGGTGGTACGACGTGGAGCCGGAGGACTCGCCGAGGCGTCGGCCCAGCGTGCTCGCCGTTGCGGGGCCCTCGAGCCGGAGGGCGGCCAGCAGGCGCATGCGCAGCGGGTGGGCCAGCGCCCGGAAGGTCTCGCTGTCCCTGGTCCTTTCCACGGATCGCTCGACCACGACCCAAGAGTAGACTGCAAAGGATTCTTTGCAAAGATTCCTTTGCGAACTCGGAAATCGTCCGCCGGGGTGTCGCGTGGCGCGGCTCACCCCGGGACGGGGACGATCCCGACGTCACGCTGGGGTTACGGTCGGGCGGGAACGTCTGACCGCGATCCCGGAGTTGCACCCCACAGGCCGACGGCCTCAGACTCCCGGCCGTCCCCCTCGCCCACCTCGTCCCGCCGAGCCGCCGGAAGCCCGGACGGCCACCACGCCGGTAGGACCGGCCCGCACGACAAGGAGCAGCGTGTCCCCCAGCACCGAGTCCACGACCGCCCGTCGCCTCGTGATCGTCGAGTCGCCCGCCAAGGCCAAGACGATCAAGGGCTACCTCGGGCGTGACTACGTCGTGGAGTCGAGCGTGGGGCACATCCGCGACCTGCCGAGCGCGGCGGCCGAGATCCCGGCGAAGTTCAAGAAGGAGAAGTGGGCCCGGCTCGGCGTCAACACCGAGAATGGCTTCGAGCCGCTGTACGTCGTCGACTCGGACAAGAAGAAGAAGGTCTCCGAGCTGCGGGCGCTGCTGGCCGACTGCGACGAGCTCTACCTCGCCACGGACGAGGACCGCGAGGGCGAGGCCATCGCCTGGCACCTGCGCGAGGTCCTCGAGCCCACGGTGCCCGTACGCCGAATGGTGTTCCACGAGATCACCCGGGACGCGATCCTGCGCGCCATCGAGGAGACCCGCGACCTCGACCTGCGGCTCGTCGACGCCCAGGAGACCCGCCGCATCCTCGACCGGCTGTACGGCTACGAGGTCTCCCCGGTGCTGTGGAAGAAGGTCATGCCGCGGCTGTCGGCGGGCCGCGTCCAGTCCGTGGCGACCCGGCTCGTGGTCGAGCGGGAGCGGGAGCGCATCGCGTTCCGCTCCGCTGAGTACTGGGACGTCGAGGGCACGTTCGCCCAGTCCGGCACGGAGGACACGTTCACCGCCCGGCTCGTCGGCCTGGACGGGCGGCGCATCGCGACCGGGCGTGACTTCGCCAGCGACGGCAGGCTCCGTGGGGCGGACGTCGCCCACCTCGACGAGCCGGCCGCCCGTGGTCTGGCGTCCCGGCTCGAGTCCGCCGAGTTCGCCGTACGTCGGGTCGAGGAGAAGCCCTACTCGCGCAAGCCCGCCGCGCCCTTCATGACGTCGACGCTGCAGCAAGAGGCGTCCCGCAAGCTGCGGTTCGGCTCGCAGACGGCGATGCGGGTGGCCCAGCGGCTGTACGAGAACGGCTACATCACCTACATGCGGACCGACTCGACCACGCTGTCCACCGCCGCGCTCAACGCGGCCCGCGCGCAGGCGAGGGACATGTACGGCCCGGACTACGTCCCCGACGTGCCGCGCACGTACGAGCGCAAGGTCAAGAACGCGCAGGAGGCGCACGAGGCGATCCGTCCGGCGGGGGACACCTTCCGTACGCCGGCCGAGGTCTCCGGTGAGCTGACCGCGGACGAGTTCCGCCTCTACGAGCTGATCTGGAAGCGCACCGTCGCCTCCCAGATGACTGATGCACGTGGACGGACGGTGACCCTTCGGCTGGGAGCCACGTCCACGACAGGCGAGGACGCCGAGTTCTCCGTCTCCGGCACGGTCATCACGTTCCGCGGCTTCCTCGCGGCGTACGAGGAGGGCACGGACGAGGACGAGCAGCAGGGCGGTGCGCAGGGCACGTCCGGCTCCGCCGGCAAGCGCGCTGAGGGCGGCAAGCCCCGCGAGCAGCGCCTTCCGGACCTGCACGAGGGCGACCCGGTGGCCGTCCGGGGCCTGGAGCCGCAGGGCCACACCACCAACCCGCCCGCCCGCTACACCGAGGCGTCCCTGGTCAAGGCGCTCGAGGAGCGGGGCATCGGCCGCCCGTCCACGTTCGCCTCGATCATGTCGACGATCCTCGACCGCGGGTACGTGTTCAAGAAGGGCACCGCGCTGGTGCCCGCCTGGCTCGCGTTCGCCGTCATCGGCCTGCTCGAGCAGCACTTCTCCCGGCTCGTCGACTACGACTTCACCGCGGCGATGGAGGAGGACCTCGACCGCATCGCCTCGGGCCACGAGCAGCGGCTCGCCTGGCTGACCCGGTTCTACTTCGGGGCGCCGAAGACCGGGGGGGACGGCAGCAACGCCGAGCTGGGCCCGGACGCCGAAGGGCTCAAGGCCCTGGTGTCCGACCTGGGCGACATCGACGCCCGCGAGGTCAACTCGTTCCCGGTGGGCGACGGCATCGTGGCCCGGGTCGGCCGGTACGGCCCGTACGTCGAGCGGGACTCTGACCGGGCCAGCATCCCGGACGACCTGCCGCCGGACGAGCTCACCACGGAGGAGGCCGAGCGCCTGCTCGCCGCGGGCTCCGGCGACCGGTACCTCGGCGTGCACCCGGAGTCCGGACACGACGTGGTGGCGCGTACGGGCCGCTTCGGCCCGTACGTCACCGAGGTGATGCCGGACGGGTCGAAGGACAAGCCACGGCGTGGCTCGGTGTTGCAGTCGATGGACCCGCTGACGATCACCCTGGACGACGCGCTGAAGCTGCTCAGCCTGCCGCGTGTGGTCGGCACCGACCCCAAGGACGGCGATGAGGTCACGGCCCAGAACGGCCGCTACGGCCCGTACGTCAAGAAGGGCACGGAGTCGCGCTCACTGGAGACCGAGGAGCAGATCTTCACGGTCACCCTGGACGAGGCGCTGGCGCTGCTGGCACAGCCGAAGGCACGCCGCGGCAGGCAGAACGCCGCCAACCAGGCCCCGCTGCGCGAGCTGGGCTCCGACCCGTCGTCCGGCCAGCCCGTCGTGGTCAAGGACGGACGCTTCGGGCCGTACGTGACGGACGGCGAGACCAACGCGAGCCTGCGCAAGGGTGACGAGGTGGACTCCGTCACGATCGAGCGGGCCGCCGAGCTGCTGGCCGACCGGCGGGCACGCGGGCCGGTGAAGAAGAAGTCGACGAGGAAGCCCGCCAAGAAGAGCCCGGGGAAGCGGCCGGCCAAGCGGTCCTGACCCTGCTCCTGGCTACCCTGACGCTGTGAGCAGCCCGGCCGACGCGGACGACCTGTCCGTCACCCAGGAGCACGACCTGCGGGGCGTCCTGCAGGTGCGCCCGTTCCGACGGCTCTGGATCGCGCTCTCGCTGTCCAGCCTGGGTGACTGGCTCGGCTTCCTCGCCATCACGGCCCTCGCGGCCAACCTCGCCAAGGACTCCGGCTACGCGGCGCAGAGCTTCGCGGTCGGCGGGGTGCTCGTCCTGCGCCTGCTGCCGGCCGTGATCTTCGGTCCGGTGGCCGGCATCGTCGCGGACCGGCTCGACCGGCGGTGGACGATGGTCTGCGCGGACGTCGCCCGCGGCCTGCTCATCGCGTCCATCCCGCTCGTGCACCACCTGTGGTGGCTGCTCATCGTCTCGTTCCTCGTCGAGGTGGCGAGCATGTTCTGGATCCCGGCCAAGGAGGCCACGGTTCCGAACCTCGTCCCGCGCGAGCGCCTCGAGTCGGCCAACCAGCTCAGCCTCATCACCACGTACGGGTCGGCCCCCGTCGCCGCAGGCATCTTCTCCGGCCTCGCGCTGCTCACCGGCCTGCTCGGCACCGGCATCACGTTCTTCGCGGACAACCGCATCTCGCTTGCCGTCTGGTTCGACGCGCTCACGTTCCTCGTCAGCGCGGGCACGATCTTCTTCCTGCACGAGATCCCCTCGCGACGTCCGGACGAGAAGGGCGGCCCGCACGAGGGCCAGCCGACGGCGTGGCGCACGCTCGTCGACGGGTGGCGGTTCGTCAGCGAGACACCGCTCATCCGCGGCGTCGTCGTGGGCATGGCCGGGGCGTTCGCCGCCGGGGGTGCGGTGGTCGGCGTCGCCCGGGTGTACGTGAACGACCTCGGCGCGGGCGAGCCCGGATACGGCGTGCTGTTCGGTGCCGTGTTCCTCGGGCTCGCGGCGGGCATGTTTCTCGGGCCCCGGCTGGTGCCCACGCTCAGCCGGCGCCGCATGTTCGGGGCGTGCATCGCGGGAGCCGGCCTGGCGCTCGCGGCGCTCGCGCTGATCCCCCAGCTCGTCATCGTGGTCCTTTGCACGCTGGTGCTCGGCGCGTTCGCCGGGGTCGCCTGGGTCACCGGGTACACGCTGCTCGGGCTCGAGGTCGCCGACGACCTGCGCGGGCGGACGTTCGCGTTCGTCCAGACGCTCGCCCGGGTGGTTCTCGTCCTCGTCATCGCGGTGGCGCCGTTGGTCTCCGGTCTGATCGGGACGAACACGATCGAGCTCACGGACAACGTCACGCTCCGCTACAACGGTGCCGCGATCACGTTGCTCATCGCCGCGGTGGTGGCCGTGGTCGTCGGTCTCGTGTCGTACCGCCAGATGGACGACCACAAGGGAGTCCCGCTCTGGCGGGAGGTGGTCGCTGCGGCGCGGGGCGAGGAGCTCGTACCCGTGCACCCCGGTGGTGTGTTCGTCGCCGTCGAGGGCGGCGAGGGCGCTGGCAAGTCCACCCAGGTCCGCATGCTCGCCGCGTGGCTGCGTGATCGCGGGCACGAGGCCGTGCTCACGCACGAGCCCGGGGACACCCCGGCAGGGGCGCGTATCCGCGACGTGCTGCTCGACGTGGCGAACACCGGCCTCTCGCCCCGTGCCGAGGCCCTCCTGTACGCGGCGGACCGGGCCGAGCACGTCTCGACCGTCATCCGGCCGGCGTTGTCCCGGGGGGCGGTGGTCGTCACCGACAGGTACGTCGACTCGTCCCTGGCGTACCAGGGGGCGGGCCGGACGCTGCCGCGCGCGGACGTGGGCCGCCTGTCCCGGTGGGCCACCGAGGGGCTCAAGCCCAACCTCACCGTCGTGCTGGACGTCCCTGCCGTGGTGGGCCTCGCCCGGTGCGGCGCCGAGCCGGACCGTCTGGAGAGCGAGCCCCTCGAGTTCCACGCGCGCGTCCGCGAGTCGTTCCTGCGGCTCGCCCGGCGCGACCCGCAGCGCTACCTCGTGGTGGACGCGACCGCGCCGCCCGAGGAGGTTGCCGCAGCCGTGCGCGAACGCCTGGCCGACCTGGTGCCCGACCTCACCGCCCCGCCCGGGCAGGACGAGGGCGGTGGGCCCGACCCGGCGACCCGACCGGTCGAGGTCGTCGAGCCCGAGGCGCCCGCCGTGAGCGAACGGTGACCCAGCCGTGACCGTCTACGACGACCTGGTCGGCCAGCAGCCCGTCGTGGACGAGCTGCGCGCCGCGGCCCGCGCGGCCGCAGGGGCGCGACGTGGTGAGCCGGCCATCGGCATGACGCACGCCTGGCTGTTCATCGGGCCACCCGGCTCCGGCAGGTCGTCCGCGGCACGGGCGTTCGCGGCGGCGCTGCAGTGCCCGGACGAGGGCTGCGGTCACTGCCAGGCATGCCACACCGTGCTCGAGGGCAGCCACGCCGACGTCGAGGTCGTGGCGACCGACCTGCTGAGCATCTCCATCGAGTTCGTGCGCGGGCTCGTCCGGCGGGCGGCGATGTCCCCGTCGCAAGGGCGCTGGCAGGTCATCGTCGTCGAGGACGTGGACCGGCTCGGTGAGGACGCGGCGAGCGTGCTGCTCAAGAGCATCGAGGAGCCGACACCCCGGACGGTGTGGCTGCTGTGCGCCCCGTCCATCGAGGACGTCTTCCCGACCATCCGGTCACGCTGCCGGCACCTGCTGCTGCGGACACCGCCGGCGGACGCGGTGACCGACCTGCTCGTCCGCCGTGACGGGGTGGACCCGGCGATGGCGGCGTACGCGGCGCGGGCGTCGCAGGGCCACATCGGGCGGGCCCGCCGTCTCGCCACGGACGAGAAAGCCAGGTTCCGGCGGGACGAGGTGCTCGGGCTGCCGCTGCGGCTCACCGGAGTCGGCGCGTGCGTCACCGCGGCCGCCAACCTCGTGGACCAGGCCGCGGACGAGGCCGCCGAGTCGTCGGCCGGGCGCAACGAGGCGGAGGTCACCGCGCTGCGACAGGCACTCGGGGACGAGGGCGGACGCAAGGTCGAGCGCCGGTCGGCGGCCGCGGTCAAGGACCTGGAGAGGCGGCAGAAGAGCCGGGACACCCGTCTGCAGCGGGACGCCCTGGACCGGGCCCTGCTCGACCTCGCGTCCTTCTACCGCGACGTGCTCCTCGTCCAGAACGGGGCAGACGTCGCGCTTGTCAACGAGGCGTACCGGCCGGCGGTGACCCGGATGGCCGAGCGGGCCACCTCCGAGGACACCCTGCGCCGGGTCGAGGCCGTCCTGGCCTGCCGCGAGCAGATCGCGCTCAACGTCGACAAGCGGCTCGCCGTCGAGGCGATGGCGCTCGCCCTGCGTACGAGCTGACTCACCCCCTGTGTGGCGCCTGCCTCCTCCCGGCGCGCGGACCTCTAGGCTGACGCCCTGTGACCTCCTGGTTCCCGGGCCGATGCGGCGCGCTGCCGTGGTCGGCCGTCAGTCGCGGGCTTGCCGGCCTGCTGGTGTTGGGGCTCGCCGTCGCCGGGTGCACCGAGAGCGGGGGAGGCGACGCCTCGCCGAGCGTCCCGGCCGACTCGGGGTCGGCGGCGCCGACGACCCGGCCAGCGGGGCTGAAGCAGTACTACGCCCAGACGCTCGACTGGCGGGGGTGTGCCGGGGAGTTCCAGTGCGCGGACCTGCGCGTCCCGGTGGACTACGCCGAGCCGGACGGCGACTCGATCACGATCGCGGTGACCAGGCTCCGCGCGGGTGACCGCGACGACCGCATCGGGTCGCTGCTACTCAACCCCGGCGGCCCCGGCGGCTCGGGCATCGAGTACGCGCAGGCGGCCGACCGGGTGGTCAACGCGCCGCTGCGTGAGCGCTTCGACATCGTGGGCTTCGACCCGCGGGGCGTCGCCGAGAGCAGCCCGGTCGACTGCCTGGACGACGCGGGGCTGGACAAGTTCATCGCCGTGGACGGCACGCCTGACGACGGGACGGAGCGGGCGGCGCTCGTCCGCGCGGCCAAGAGCTTCGTCCAGGGCTGCCGGGAGCGCTCCGGCGACCTGCTCGCGCACGTCTCCACGGTGGACGCCGCCCGCGACTTGGACGTGCTGCGGGCGGTCCTCGGCGACAAGAAGCTCAGCTACCTCGGCAAGTCGTACGGCACGCAGCTGGGCGCCACGTACGCCGAGCTGTTCCCGACCCGGGTGCGGGTCGCCGTACTCGACGGTGCCATCGACCCCAGCCTGCCCAGCGACGAGGTGACGAGCGCGCAGGCGGAGGGGTTCGACCGGGCGCTGCGGGCGTTCGTCACCGACTGCCTCGCAAGGGACCGGTGCCCGCTCTCCGGCAGCGTGGACGATGCCACCGCGCAGGTCAGTGCGCTGCTCGACCGGATCGACACGACGCCGCTGTCGGGTGCCGACCGGCAGGTGACCCAGAGCATGGCCGTCATCGGCATGGCTGCTGCCCTCTACGACGAGGCCAACGGGTGGCCGGCCCTGCGTACCGCGATCGAGCGCGCCAAGGACGGCGACGGCTCCGTGCTGCTGCTGCTCGCCGACTTCTACACCGACCGCGCGCAGGACGGCTCGTACCGGAACAACCAGAACGAGGTCATCTACGCCGTCAACTGCCTCGACCGGCCGCAGGGGCAGGAGGTCACCGACTACGAGGCCGACGCGAAGGCGTTCGCCGAGGTCGCCCCCGTCTTCGGGCCGTACCTGGCATGGAGCTCGCTGCCCTGCGCGTACTGGCCGGTGGCCCCGCAGGACCGGCCGCACGAGATCCGGGCGCCGGGGTCCCCGCCCCTCCTGGTCGTCGGCACCCGTCGCGACCCGGCCACGCCGTACGAGTGGGCCGAGTCCCTCGCCAGCCAGCTCGATGCCGGGGTGCTCCTCACGTACGACGGTGACGGCCACACGGCGTACGCGCGGGGCAGCGCCTGCATCGACGAGAAGGTCGAGCGGTACCTGATCCGTGGCGAGCCTCCCGCGGCAGGGACGGTCTGCCAGTAGCGACCGTGGTCTGTAGACTGGCGGACCGTCCTTACGGACATGCCGCCTTAGCTCAGTCGGCCAGAGCGACGCACTCGTAATGCGTAGGTCATCGGTTCGATTCCGATAGGCGGCTCCACCACGACGAAGCCAGACGGCGCGCCCGGATCGGGCAGACCCGGGCGCGTGACCGGCCACCGTCACATGTAGCCGAGTTCCTGCAGGCTCCCGGAGTAGTTGCCCATCAGCTCCTGGACCGTCTGGTCGGTCCCGCCGCCGAAGACCTGGACCGTGAAGTCCGAGACGATCGCCGCGGCCTTGGCGTTCAGGGCGAGCGTCTCCGGCTCCGCCGCCAGGCGCATGAGCTCGTCCACCTCGCCTTCGAGGATCATGAAGCCGCCCTCGCGGCCCGTCACGGCGAAGTACTCCTTGTGACTTTGGATGCGGGCCTGCTTCGCCAGCTCCTCGAACCGGCTCACGGCCTGTCCGAAGACCTGGAGCCCCGCAGCCTCCCGACCCGGGATGTCGGCTCCCCAACTGATCACCACGGCACCATTCATGTGACCCTCCCGCATGCTGCGACCCGGATGGACCCGGATGGACCCGGACGCCCCGCGCGAGCAGCCGCCGCGACCTCCTCGTTCTTGACGTCCCGGCCCCCAGAGGTGACGGCCAGGGCGGGGCGCACGGACGCTCGTCAGTCTGCTCCGATGCCCACCGGGCGACAACAGGTCCTGAGCACGGGGGCCCGGAGGTGGTCACCTGCGCGTCAGTGCTTGCGCCCGTGCCTCCTGCCGCGGCGAGCACGGCTCTTGGTCACCGGCGGGAGGTCGACCTCCTCGAGGTCCGATCGGTCCTCGAGCGGGACGAAACGTCCCCACGGCCCGGGTACGCGGAACGGACGGCGTGCCGGCCTGCCCTGGCGTACGCCCCGCCTGGGTGAGAACGCGGCAAGGACGAGCGGAGGCACCACAACGAGGGCGAGCATCAGGAGCAGCAGCAGCGTGTCGCGCACGACGGCCCTTCCCCCCGATGAGATGTGCTTCGGGCCCGCAGCAACCGTAGCCGAGCGGGGGGTCGCGCTCTCGTTTACTCGGCGTCGTGCAGCACCAGAGCCAGGGTGTGGCGCTCCCCAGACCGTACGACACTCACCCCGTGGCGTACCGGCGCCTTGGACCACCACCGCCGGGACGGGACCGGCCGCTCGCTGGTGGTGAAGACCAGCGCCTGCCCCTGACCGAGCGTCATGGACGTGCCGCGCGACTGGGCCCGAGGGCGCTGCTCGAGCAGCAGGAACTCGCCACCGGTGTGGTCCCGGCCCGGGGCGTTCAGGCCGATCACGACCTGCATCGGGAAGTACAGCGCGCCGTAGAGGTCGCGGTGCAGGGCGTTCCAGTCGCCCTCGCCGTACGTGAAGAGGATCGGCGTCGGACGCTTCTGCCCGGCGGCGTGGCAATGCTCGAGCCAGTCGTCGAAGTCGTCCGGCCACGGAGCGGGCTGACCGAGCCTGTCGGCCCACTCCCGCGCGATCGGCAGCAGGTGCGGCCAGAACGCCGCACGCATCGACGCCACGGGCTCGGGGACCGGGTGGGCGAAGTAGCGGTAGCGGCCCTTGCCGAAGCGGTAGCGCGCCATGTCGATGGTCGAGCGGAACAGCTCCTCCCGGTCGAACATGTCGACGATCTGGCCGCACTCCTCCGGCGTCAGGATCGGCGTGGACAGGGCACACCCCAGGTCGTCCATGTCCCGCGACATCGCGTCCCAGTCCAGGGCGGCGATGCGCGTGGCGGGCGCGTGCGTGGTGGTGCTCATGCGGCTGCCCCTTCCAGGGTGAGCAGGGTCTGCTTGGCGTCGGGCCCGCCCACGTACCCCCCGAGGGAGCCGTCCGACCGGACCACCCGGTGGCACGGCACGACGACGGGCACCGGGTTGGTGGCACAGGCCGTCCCGACGGCGCGGACGGCGCGCGGGTTGCCGGCGGCCGCGGCCACGGTGGCGTAGCTCTCGGTCCGCCCGTACGCGATCTCTGGCAGGTGCGTGAGGACGCCGAGCCGAAAGCCCCGGGCGAGGCGCAGGTCGAGCGGGATGTCGAACGTCCGCCGCGTCCCGGCGAAGTACTCCTCGATCTCGGCGGCGACCCGGTCCAGCCGGCCGGGGGCCTGCAGGATGCGCGGGCTGACCACCGCGGAAAGCCGCTCGAGCACCGCGTCGTGGTCCTCGCGCTCGTACGCGACACGGACCAGACCGCGGTACGTGGCGGCGAGCAGCAGCGCGCCCACCGGCGTGTCGACCGTGCGGTACGCGAGGTCGAGGAGCCCCTCGGTCTCGGCGGTGCTGACGAGCCGATCCCTCAGACGTCGGGAGGTCGTCTCGTCGGTGACCGGCAGCGCGGCGAACAGGTCGTCCGCGCCCCGTTCGGTTGCGGCGTTCATCGGCTCTGCCTTTCCTTCTGTGGAACGTCTGCGGGTGGGACGAGTGCGCGGCGCAGTGCCGCGATCCCGTCGGCAGAGGCCCGTCGGGCGGCGGCCTCGCTGCCGCCGATGATCTCGGCGACCTGCCGGTGCGAGAACCCGGCGAGGTGGTGGTAAGCGACGGTCTGCCGTTGCTTGGCGGGCAGCGCCTTCAGGGCCGACCACAGGTCGGTGTCCCATCGGCCGGGGTCTCCCGGTCGTGGCGTGGCGTCGTGGACGTCCTCGACTGTCTCGACGGTCTCGACCGGCCGCGGGCGCCGGGCCTCTGCCCGCTTGACGTCGATGGCCTTGCGGTGCGCGATCGTCACCAGCCAGGCCTCGACGTTCGCGTCCGCGTCGAGCTCGGGGTACGCCCGGAGGGCGGACAGGAACGTCTCCGACCAGGCGTCCTCGGCGTCCACCGGGCCGACCACGGCGCGGCACACCCGCAACACGGTCGGTCCGTGCTCGGTCACGATCTTGTCGAAGGGCGCCTTCACACCGGGTAGACGCCTGCGCGGCCCCGGATGTGAGGTGGTCTCGCTCATCCCTCCGATCATGCGCGTGAGGCCGGTGTCGCGGTTAGCGTGAGCCACATGTCGTCGACTCGGGGGGAGGGACCCGGCCGGCCGGGCAGCCTCACCCCGGTCGGTGGCTCGTCTGTGGTCGGTGGCTCGGCTGCGGTCGCGGGCTCGGCTGCCGGCACGGTTGTACGCCGGCGCCGCTGGGCCCTCGTCCTGCTCGGCGTCCTGCTGGTCGTCCTCGTGGTCGAGGCGTACTACCCCTTCCACTTCCGGTGGTCCGTCGGGAACTGGGACACGCTGTGGCCCCAGTCCCGGCTGGACGCGGCGGCCGCCGTCCTGAAGATGCTCGTGTTCGTCCCGGTCGGCGTCCTGCTGGTGCTTCAGAGGACGCCGCGGCCGCGGGTGTCCGTGGTGGCCGCGGCGGTCCTGGTCCTGGACGTCGTGCTCGTGGGGGGCAAGATGTTCGTCGAGCAACGGCATCCGGGCGTGGCCGACCTGGTCACCCAGTTCGTGGGGGCCGTGCTCGGGGCTTCGCTCGCCATGCTGCTCACCCTGCGGCCCGGGGGCCGGCACAAGCGGTACTGAGCCAGGGCGACTCGTCCTGCCCCCCTGCTATACGCCGTCCGGGTCGACCTTCCCGCACCCGCTGACGCCTCCTGATGCCTCCCACACCCGTCCCGCGGCGCACCGTGAGCGAAACGGTATGTTGCATGGCAAAACGACGCGGCCGGGCGGTCGCGGCAGCGACGAACGGGGTCGGACCGTGGACGAGCACACGCAGACGAGCGGGCAGCCGCAGGACGGGCACCCCCGGCGGCGCAGCGGCGACTGGTTCGCCACCGAGGGCCGCAACGGCATGATCCACCGCTCCTGGATGCGCAACCAGGGTTTCAGCCCCGAGGTGTTCGACGGGCGCCCGGTCATCGGCATCGCCAACAGCTTCTCCGAGCTGACCCCCTGCAACGCGCACCTGCGGCGGGTCGCGGAGTCGGTGAAACGCGGCGTGTGGCAGGCGGGGGGCTTCCCGCTCGAGTTCCCCACGATGTCGCTCGGCGAGACGCTCATGCGCCCGACGACGATGCTCTTCCGCAACCTCATGGCCATGGAGGTCGAGGAGTCGATCCGGGCCAACCCGCTGGACGGGGTCGTCCTGCTGTCCGGCTGCGACAAGACGACGCCGGCCCAGCTCATGGGCGCGGCGAGCGTGGACCTGCCGACCGTCATGGTGACCGGCGGGCCGATGCTCAACGGCAAGTTCCGCGGCCGGGACATCGGCTCGGGCACGGACGTGTGGCGCTTCTCCGAGGAGGTGCGCGCCGGGCGCATGGGGCAGGCCGACCTCGCCGAGGCGGAGACGTGCATGTCCCGCAGCAACGGGCACTGCATGACCATGGGCACCGCGTCCACGATGGCGTGCGTCGCCGAAGGACTGGGCATGCAGCTGCCCGGCTCGGCGGCGTTCCCCGCGGTGGACGCCCGCCGGTACGCCACCGCCCAGGTCGCCGGGCAGCGCATCGTCGAGATGGTGAACGAGGACCTGAGGATGACCAACGTCCTCACCCGGGAGGCGTTCGAGAACGCGGTCCGCGTCAACGCCGCGATCGGGGGCTCGACGAACGCGGTCGTCCACCTGCTCGCGCTGGCCGGCCGTGTCGGCGTCCCGCTGGCGCTGGACGACTTCGACGCGCTGGCCCGCGACGTGCCGGTGCTCGTCGACCTCATGCCCTCGGGCCGGTTCCTCATGGAGGACTTCTGCTACGCGGGCGGGCTGCCCGCGGTGATGCGCGAGCTGGGCGACCTGCTCCACCGCGACCACGTCACGGTCACCGGTCGTACGGTCGCCGAGAACGTCGGTGCAGTCGAGTGCTGGGACCGCGAGGTCATCACCCCGCTGGACGAGCCCTTCCAACCCGCCGGCTCGGGCACGGTCGTCCTGCGCGGCAGCCTCTGCCCGGACGGCGCGGTGCTCAAGATCTCGGCCGCTTCCCCGGCCCTGCTCAAGCACCGGGGGCGCGCGCTGGTCTTCGACCGCATCGAGGACTACAACGCCGTGTGCGAGGACGCTGACCTCGACGTCGACCCGACCACCGTCCTCGTCGTGCGCAACGCCGGGCCGCGCGGGTACCCGGGCTTCCCCGAGGTCGGCAACATGCCGATGCCCAAGCGCCTGCTCGACGCCGGGGTCGAGGACATGGTGCGGATCTCCGACGCCCGCATGAGCGGCACCGCGTACGGGACGTGTGTCCTGCACGTGGCCCCCGAGGCCGCCGTCGGAGGGCCGCTCGCCCTCGTCCGGACCGGTGACCAGGTCGAGCTGGACGCGTCCGCGCGCCGGCTCGACCTGCTCGTCGACGCCGACGAGCTCGACCGCCGCCGGGCGGAGTGGAGCGCCCCGCCGCCTCCCGCGGACCGCGGCTGGGTGCGCCTGTACGCCGAGCACGTGCTGCAGGCCGACCGTGGCGCTGACCTCGACTTCCTCGTCGGGGCCAGCGGGTCCGCGGTCGCCCGGCACTCGCACTGACGGTTGCAGGACGTGACCGAACGCGTGGACGAGAGACCGGCCGCGGCCGGCACCAGCCCGCCGGTGCCCCGCAACAGCTCGTCCTCCGTCCGCCGGGCGCTCGCCGTGCTCGACCACCTCGGCGAGCAGGCGGCCGACCCTCGGGGGGCCAGCCTCGGCGACCTCGCGCACGACCTCGGCATCCCCAAGAGCACGCTGCTGAGGTTGCTCCGCCCGCTGCGGGACACCGGCCTGGTGCAGACCGATTCCGAGACCGGCCGCTACCGGCTCGGGCCCCGGACCGCCCGGCTCGGCCACCTCTACCTCGAGCGGCTCGACCTGCGGACGCTCGCCAGGGACGTGCTGCGCCGCCTGCTCGGCGAGTGCTGGGAGACGGTCCACCTCGTCGTGCCCGATGCGTCCGATCCCTCCGCGGGACCCGCCGTCGTGTACGTCGACAAGGTGGAGAGTCCCCACGCCGTCCGGATGCACTCCCGGATCGGCGCCCGCCAGCCCGCGTACTGCACCGCCGTCGGCAAGGCGTTTCTCGCCTACGCCCCGCCGGAGGCGACCGAGGCCGCGATCGCCGCGGGCATGCCTTCCCGCACACCGGCCACGCTCACCACGGGCGAGAGCCTGCGGGCCGCGCTCGCGCAGGTGCGCCGGCAGGGCTACGCCGTGGACGACGTGGAGAACGAGCCCGACATCCGCTGCGTCGCCGCGCCCGTCCTCGACCACACGGACATGCCCGTGGGCGCGATCAGCGCGTCCGGTCCGACGACACGCGTCACCGCGTCGCGGGTGGACGCGCTCGGCGGGCTCGTCCGGATCGCCGCGGCGGAGGTCTCCGCCCGGCTCGGCTGGCGCTCGCCACCACCCGGGGAGGCCCGATGACCGTCCGGACGTCCCGTCCGTCACCGACACCGCAGCTCGTGGACACCGGGGTGGTGGCCATCCTCCGCGCCGCGTCGGGCGACCGGTTCGTCGACGTCGCGGCGACGCTGGCCGGGGCCGGCGTCACCTGCCTCGAGGTCACGCTCACCACGGCCGGGGCACTCGACGCGGTGCGGGCCGTGCGCGACAGGCTCCCGGACGCGGTGAGCGTGGGCGTGGGCACCGTCACGTCGGTCGCGGACGTGCACGCCGCGGTCGACGCCGGGGCCGAGTTCCTCGTGTCGCCCGGGGTCAGCATGGACGTCGTCACGGCGGGTCTCGCCCGGGGCGTCCCCTCGTACCCCGGGGCCTGGACGGCGACCGAGGTGCTCACCGCCTGGCGGGCCGGCGCGTCCGCGGTCAAGCTGTTCCCTGCTGCCACCGGGGGCCCGGCGCACCTGCGGCACCTGCGCGGCCCGCTGCCCGACGTCCCGCTCGTCCCCACCGGGGGCGTCGCGCTGGACGACATCGCGGCGTACGTCCAGGCGGGTGCCGTGGCCGTGGGGCTCGGCGGTCCGCTGCAGGGCGACGCCGCCGAGGGGGGCAGCCTCGACGCACTGGCCGACCGGGCCGCACGTGCGCTGGCCGCGGTCCGGGCCGCGCGCTCCGAGGGCGGGGCAGGGGGTGCCGGTTGAGCGGCCGTACGACCCACGACGGCCCGGCGACGTGGGGCGGGCTCGTCACGCTCGGCGAGACGATGGGCCTGCTCACGCCGGCCCAGACCGGTCCGCTGCCCACGTCAGGACCGCTGCGCCTGGGCATGGCCGGCTCCGAGTCCAACGTGGCGATCGGCGTCCGGCGGCTCGGCCTGCCCGCCACGTGGATCGGCCGGGTGGGCAACGACCCGGTCGGCGACCTCGTGCTGCGCGAGCTACGCGCCGAGCAGGTCACCGTCTGCGCGGTGCGGGACGACGCCCCGACCGCGCTCATGCTCAAGGAGCGGCGGACGGCCGACCTGACCCGCGTCCTGTACTACCGGGCGGGCTGCGCGGGGTCGCACCTGCGCCCCGAGGACGTGGACGCCGACGCGGTGTCCCGTGCGCAGGTGCTGCACGTCACCGGCATCACACCCGCGCTCGGTCAGGGCCCCGCCGACGCCGTCGGGCACGCGGTCGACATCGCGAGGGGCGCCGGGGTCACCGTCTCGGTCGACCTCAACTACCGCGCACGGCTGTGGCCCACCGACGTGGCGGCACCGGTGCTGCGCACCCTGCTCGCCCGTGCCGACGTCGTCTTCGCCGGGGAGGACGAAGCGCGGCTCGTGGCCGAGGGGGACGACCCGGAGGCGCTGGTCGCCGGGCTCGCGGCGTACGGCCCCGCCGAGGTGGTCGTCAAGCGCGGGGCGGAGGGGTGCGTGGCGCTCGTCGACGGCAAGCCGTTCGAGTCGGCGGCCGTGCCCGTCACGAGCGTCGACCCGGTCGGCGCGGGTGACGCGTTCGTCGCCGGGTGGCTGGCCGAGCTGATCGCGGGGTCCGGCCCCGCCGTACGGATGGCCACCGCCGTCGCCGCCGGCGCGTTCGCGGTCACCGTGGCCGGCGACTGGGAGGGCATGCCTCGGCCACACGAGCTGCACCTGCTCGACCCCTCGGACGGGGTGCTGCGGTAGCCGAGGGCCCACACCGATGCCGACCCGCCCCGGGGTGGCGGACGGACGGCAAGATGGGCACATGGAACGCACCCCGTCTGCCGCCGGGTCCCGGGCCACCGTCCGCCCGCCGATCCTCAACCCGCCCCGCCGCGACACCGGGCGGCTGCGGCTGGCCGGCGGCGCCCTGCCGCTCGTCGGTCCTGCCCGCATGTACGTGTGCGGCATCACCCCGTACGACGTGACGCACCTCGGGCACGCGGCGACCTTCGTCTGGGCCGACGCCGCCGCCGGGGTGATGCGCATGACCGGGGTGGACGTCGTCACCGTCCGCAACGTCACCGACGTCGACGACGTCCTCACCCACGCCGCCGTGGCCCGGGGCCGGTACTACGACGAGTTCGCGCTCAGCCAGGAGTTCCTGTTCGACCGGGACATGAGCGCGCTGCGGGTGCGCCGCCCCACCCACGTGCCGCACGCCCGTCACCACGTCGGCCGGGTCGTCGAGCTCGCGCTGGCGCTGCTCGCGCGGGGCGCGGCGTACGAGCGGGACGGGTACGTGTACTTCCGCGGTGGCGAGGTCCCCGGACGTGCCGGGCTCTCCCGCGAGGCAGCTCTCACCGCGTCCGCCCAGTTCAACGACCACCCGGACGACCCGAACCGCGACGACCCGTTCGACGTGCCGGTCTGGCAGCCCTCCGGCGAGGACGACCCCGCATGGCCGAGCCCGTGGGGATGGGGCCGGCCGGGCTGGCACGCCGAGTGCGCGGCCATGGCCATGGCAGTCCTCGGCCCCGTCGTGGACGTGCTGGCGGGCGGCACCGACCTGGCGTACCCGCACCAGGCGTACCAGGCGGCGATGGTCGAGGTCGCCACCGGCGCCCACCCCTTCGCCAGGGCGCGCCTTCCGGTGGGGACGGTCACCGTGGACGGCGAGAAGATGGCCAAGTCGACCGGCAATCTGGTGCTCGTCGGCGACCTGATGGACGAGGCGCCCGCCGCGGCGATCCGTCTGCTGCTGCTCGACCGGCCCTGGGGGGCGTCCTGGGGCTACACGCCGGCCGCACTGCAGGCGGCGGCGGCCCGGGTCGAGCGACTGTACGCCGCCGCGGGCTCGGCGCAGTCGAGCACGAACGGGGCCGCCGAGGCCGTCCGCCAGGCGCTGCTGGACGACCTCGACGTCCCCACCGCGCTCGACGTCGCCGAGGAGTCCGGTGGCGACGCGGCCCGCCTGCTCCTGCGCACGCTGGCGCTGGACTGACGGGCGGGCCGCCGGCTCGGACCCAGGACCGCTCTGCGGCAGCCCTGGGCCAGCGCCGCCAGGCCAGCCCCGCTAGGGCAGCCAGGCGTCCACCTTGTCGCGGTTGGCCTTGACCCACTTCTCCGCCGCGGCCTCCGGCGTCATGCCGTCCTCTGCGATGTACTTCGCGACGAGGTTCTGGTCGTCGTTCGTCCACTGGAAGTTCTTCACGAGGTCGTACGCCGCGCTGCCGGACTCCGCGAAGTCCTTGGCCACGATCTTGTCCAGCTTGTACTCGGGGTAGTCGCAGGCGATCTTCTCCGGGTCGGCGTCGCATCCCGGCTTGTACGGCGGCAGCTTGACCTTCTTCAGCGCCACCTCGGACAGGAACCACTGCGGCGCGTAGAAGTAGCCCAGCATCGGCGTCTTGTTCGCCTCTGCCTGACGGAACCCCTGGATCAGGGCGGCCTCGCTGCCGGCGTAGACGACCTTGTAGTTGAGGTCGAGGTTCTTCACCAGCGCCTCGTCGTTGGTGACGAAGGACGGGTCGCCGTCGAGCAGCTGGCCCTTGCTCCCGGACTCCGAGGTCTGGAAGAGGTCCGCGTACTTGTTCAGGTTCTTCCAGTCCAGGATGTCGGGGTACTTCTCGACCATCCACGGCGGCACGTACCAGCCGATGACCCCGATGTTGCCGGTCAGCCCGGCGGACACGGCGGTCTTCTGCTCCTTGATGTACTTCTTCTTCAGGTCGGGGTGGCCCCAGTTCTCGACGACCGCGTCCACCTGGCCGGTGCCGAAGCCCTGCCAGGCGACCTCCTCCTTGAGGTCCTTCTTGGTGACCGTGCAGCCGAGGTCGTTCTCCGCGACGTACGCGATGACGGCGGCGTTGGCCTCGTACCCGACCCACGGGTTGATCGCGATGTTGAACTCGTCGCACTCGGCCCCGCCTTTGGGTTCGTCGGAGGCCTCCTCGACGGTGCCGCCGCCGCATCCGGCAAGGCCGAGCGCCAGCGCGGCGGCGAGGACTGTGCCGGCGCGTCCGGCGGTGATGACCCTGCGTCTGGTGTGGTGGATTCTCACGACGGTGACCTCCTGGATGAGGGTGACGAGGCGTCCCGGGGGTCCCGGGACGTCACGGCGCCGCCCTCGATGGTGAGCCGGCTCGCCGGGCGGCGGCCTGCGAGATGCGGTCGAGCATGACGCCGAGCAGCACGATCGCGAACCCGGCCGCCAGCCCCTTGCCGTACAGCTGGAGCTGGCTGAAGCCGGCCACGACGTCGTAGCCGAGTGCCCCGGCACCGACGAGCCCTCCGACGACGACCATGGAGAGCACGTAGATGAGCCCCTGGTTCGTCGCGAGCGTGAGCGCCGCGCGGGACATCGGCAGCTGGACCAGCCGGATGACCTGCCACCGGCTGGATCCCGACGAGATGGCCGCCTCGACGGTCGTGGGCGGGACGGAACGGATGCCGTCCGCGATGATCTTCATCGCGACCGGCGTGGCGTACACGATCGCGGCGACGATGGCGGTGAAGCGTGTCGGGCTGAAGAGGGCCAGCACGGGCACGAGGTACACGAACGGCGGCATGACCTGCGCGGCGTCCGCGATGGGCCGGATGATCCCGTCCACGCGGGAGCTCCGTCCCATCCACACGCCGAAGACCACGGCGATGATCATGACGATCACGGTGGCGACGAGCGTCGAGGCCAGGGTCGTCATGGCGTCCCGCCACAGGCCGGAGCCGACGAGCAGGGCGACGCAGATCACGGCGGGGATGGCGGCCGCCCTGCCGCCCAGCACGGCACCGAGCGCGACGATGACGATGCCGACGAGCCACCAGGGCGACTGCGTGAGCAGGCTCTCGAACGGGTTGAGCAGCGTCGTCGTGACGAGGTCGCGGAACCCGTTGGTGATCGGCGAGAGGGTGTCCTGCGCCCAGTCGGTGGCCGAGTCCGTGGCACTCGAGATGTGCTGCCCCACGTTGAG
The DNA here is from genome assembly GCA_050743265.1 of Actinomycetes bacterium. Lineage (GTDB taxonomy): Bacteria > Actinomycetota > Actinomycetes > JBOGEN01 > JBOGEN01 > JBOGEN01. The sequence goes on along the minus strand of JBOGEN010000161.1, from coordinate 11,780 downwards.
GTCCACCGTCGTGCCGCCGATGGTCATCTCGTCGGGGAACTCCGCCGCCCACAGGTAGGTGTACGACAGGTACACGCACACGGCGGTCACGACGCCGCCACCGATCACGAGGGGACGGCGCGAGCGCGGTCCTGTCGCGCCCTCCCTGCGGCGCTCGTTCTCGGCGCGGAGACTCGCCGCCGTGGTGACGCGGTCGAGCACGATCGCGAGCACCACGATGGCCAGCCCGGCGTTGAACGCGGTGCCGACGTCGAGCGTCTCCAGCGCGTTGATGACGACCTCGCCCAGCCCGGGCGCGTCGATGAGCGCCGCGATCGTCACCATGGCGAGCGCCGCCATCATGGTCTGGTTGATGCCCAGCACGATGGTGCGCTTCGCCATCGGCAGCTGCACCTTGCCCAGCGTCTGCCGCGCGGTCGACCCCATGGACTCCGTCGCCTCGACGGTGGTCGGAGAGACGGACCGGATGCCGTGCGCGGTGAGACGGATCGCGGGCGGCATGGCGTAGATGAACGTCGCGATCGTCGCGGACGCCGGCCCGATGAGGAAGAACAGGGTGAGCGGCGCGAGGTAGACGAACGTCGGCATCGTCTGCATGAGGTCGAGCACCGGGGTGACGAGGCGCAGCACCCGCGGGGACAGGCCGGCCCAGATGCCCAGCGGGATGCCGATGAGCAGCGCGAGCACCACGGCCGAGAGCGTGAGCGCGAGCGTGTCCATGCTCTCCACCCACAGGCCCTGCAGGCCGAGGAAGACGAAGCCCGCGCCGGCGAGGATCGCGACCCTGCCGTTGCCGAACACCCAGGAGATGTACGTGACGATGGCGACGACCCCGAGCCAGCCGATGAGCGGCACGGGACGGTCGCCGTACGGCTGCGCGATCAGCTCCTGGACGCCGGCCACCAACGTGTCGATGGTCACCCGGATCGGGTCGAAGACGTAGACGAACAGCGGGTTGGTGTCGCGGCTCGCACCGATGGAGTCGTTGACGTCGTTGAGCCAGCGGTGCAGGTCGGTGAGCGAGGACGGCGAGAGGAACAGCGTGTTCCTGCCCTTGAGCGCCGTCCAGAGCACGATCCAGGTGGCGAGGATGCCGACGATGAGCACCCAGCGGTCCGGCCTGCGGACCCGCACGCGGGGGTGCGCGACCGTGGCCATCAGCTGTCCTCGCCCGCCACGACCGCGAGGATCTCGTCGTCGGAGACGATGCCGAGCAGCTCGCCGTCCCGGACGACCTTGACCGGCTTGTGGGACGTCAGGACGGCCCGCGTGGCCTCACGGACGACGACGTCCGGGCCCATGTCCGGCCCGTCGAGCTCGTCGTCGGGACGGACGGGGCGCATGATCCAGCGCAGCGTGAGCACGTCCGCGGGTGGGACGTCCCGGACGAAGTCGCGCACGTAGTCGTCCGCCGGCGCCCCGACCAGCTCGTCGCCGGTGCCGGACTGCACCATGCGCCCGTCGCGCATGATGAGGATGCGGTCGCCGAGCTTGAGCGCCTCGGAGAGGTCGTGCGTGATGAACACCATGGTCTTGCCGACCTCGTGGTGCAGCCGGATGACCTCGTTCTGCATGTCCCGGCGGATCAGCGGGTCCAGCGCGGAGAACGGCTCGTCGAAGAACATGACGTCCGGGTCGCCGGCGAGTGCCCGTGCGAGACCGACGCGCTGCTGCATGCCGCCGGAGAGCTGGTCGGGGTACGCGTGCTCGTACCCCTCGAGCCCGACGAGCTCGATGACCTCCATCGCACGGCTCAGCCGCTCCGACTTCGGCGTCCCGCGGATCTCCAGGCCGTACCCGACGTTGTCGACGACCCGGCGGTGCGGGAGCAAGCCGAAGTGCTGGAACACCATCGAGAACTTGTGCCGTCGGAGGTCGCGCATCCTCTTCTCGTCGCAGTCGAGGATGTCCTCACCCTCGAACACGACCTCGCCCGCAGTGGGCTCGATCAGGCGGGTGAGGCAGCGCACGAGGGTGGACTTGCCGGAGCCCGACAGCCCCATCACGACGAAGACCTCGCCCACGCCCACGTCGAAGGACACCTCGCGGACGGCGGCGGTGCAGCCCGTCTGCTGCATGAGCTCGACCCGCCCGAGCGCGGACATTTCCTCGGAGCGCGGCACCTCGTCGGCGCGCGGTCCGAACACCTTCCACAGGTCGCGCACGGACACGACGGGGCCGCCGGCCGGCGACGTCGTCCCGGTGTCGGGGCGGTCGGTCTCGTGCACTTGCGGTGACGTCACGGCTCACTCCGGGGACGGGCGGGCGGGCATCCCCACGCGTCCCCCGCGCCGCGAAGGCGACGGGGGAGGGCAGGCATGGCTCGGAACGGAACCGGTCGGCAGTCGGCACGGGGACGGGGGCGCGGCCGATGACGTAGGGGAGCCGTTCGCGTGCCCCCGACGTCAGGCTCTGCCACAGTTGGTTGACCTCCGGTCGATTGCTCCCACGCTGGCACCGTCTGCGCAGCCCAGCGCGTCGATGCCGCCCCGTCTCAGAGTTCCGTGGTCCCCCCGGAGCGTCAAGTGCTGGTCAACCGCTCGGGGGAGCGGGCGGTCAGTGTGTCAGCCCTTCCGATAGCGGTAGAAGTCGACCTCTGCAGGAGGAAGCGGCGTGTTGCCGAGAAGCAGGTCGGCCGCCTTCTCCGCCACCATCATCACGGGGGCGTAGATGTTGCCGTTCGTCACGTACGGCATGACCGAGGCGTCGACGACGCGAAGCCCCGCGACGCCGTGCACGCCCATCGTGTCCGGGTCCACGACGGACATCGCGTCCTTGCCCATCCTCGCGGTACACGAGGGGTGCAGCGCCGTCTCGCCGTCGTTCCTGACCCAGTCGAGGATCTGCTCGTCCGTCTCGACCGCGGGGCCGGGGGACACCTCACCCCCGTTGAACGGCGCCATCGCCCGCTGGTTGAGGATGCCGCGGGCGATGCGCACCGACTCCACCCACTCGCTGCGGTCCTGCTCGGTGGAGAGGTAGTTGAAGCGCAGCGCCGGCTTCGTCCGCGGGTTCGTGTCCTTGAGCTTCACGGTGCCCCGCGCGTCCGAGTACATCGGCCCGATGTGCACCTGGTACCCGTGCCCGCCCTCGGGCGACGTCCCGTCGTAGCGGACGGCGATGGGCAGGAAGTGGAACATGAGGTTGGGGTACGCCACGTCCTCGTTCGACCGGACGAAGCCGCCCGCCTCGAAGTGGTTGGTCGCCCCTGGCCCCCGCCGGGCCAGCCACTGCAGGCCGATCCACGGCCGGTACCGCCACTGCATGTACGGCTGGAGCGACACCGGCTGCGTGCAGGCGTACTGCACGTACACCTCGAGGTGGTCCTGCAGGTTCTCCCCGACGCCCGGCAGGTCGGCCACGACGTCGATGCCGAGCGCCCGCAGCTCGTCGGCGTTGCCGATCCCCGACAGCTGCAGCAGCTGCGGGGTGTTGATGGCGCCCCCGCAGAGCACGACCTCCCCGGCGTCCACCCGGTGGACGCCGCCGCGCCCTCGGGCGTACTCGACCCCGACCGCGCGCCCGTTCTCGACGAGGACCCGGTTGACGAACGCCCGCGGGCGGACGTCGAGGTTCGGCCGGTCCATCACCGGGTGCAGGTATGCCCGTGCGGCCGAGAGGCGGCGTCCCCGGTGGATGTTGCGGTCGAACGCGGCGAAGCCCTCCTGCCGGAAGCCGTTGACGTCGTCCGTGAGCGGGTAGCCCGCCTGCTGCGCGGCTTCGAGGAACGCCCCGAACAGCGGGTTCTTCGCCGGGCCCCGCTCGAGCACCAGCGGCCCCGAGTGCCCCCGGTACGTGTCCTCCGGCCCCGTGGCGAGGCAGTTCTCCATGCGGTTGAAGTACGGCAGGCAGTGGGCGTAGTCCCAGCTCTGCATGCCCTCGTCGGAGGCCCAGCGCTCGTAGTCCATCGGGTTGCCCCGCTGGAAGATCATCCCGTTGATGCTGCTCGACCCGCCGAGCACCTTGCCGCGCGCGTGGTAGATGCGCCTGTTCCTCATGTGCGGCTCGGGCTCGGACTCGTACTTCCAGTCGTAGAACCGGCTGCCGATCGGGAACGGCAGCGCCGCCGGCATGTGGATGAAGACGTCCCAGCGCCAGTCGGTACGCCCCGCCTCGAGCACGAGCACGCGGGTTCCCGGGTCGGTGGAGAGCCGGTTGGCCAGGGCGCAGCCGGCGGACCCCCCGCCGACGATGACGACGTCGTAGTGCTCGGATGACATGCAGGCCTCGGGTGGGGTCGCAGGGCGCCGGGACGAGGGCGTGGCCACCAGTGTGCGCCGCCGGCGTGTGTGCCGCGCCCCGGTCGGGAAGGGACAACGGAACCATCTGCGGCCAATCGCCGCACACTCCGCCGAACCCGGGGGTCCCGCATGAGCACGCCGCGCACGAGCCGAGAGGTCCACCTGGCGTCCCGCCCCCGGGGCTGGCCGGCCGCGGAGGACTTCGCCCTCGTCGAGCGCGAGGTCCCCGAGCCCGGCGACGGCCAGGTCGTCGTACGCAACCTGTTCATGTCCGTCGACCCGTACATGCGAGGGCGGATGAACGACCTCCCGTCGTACGTGCCGCCGTTCGAGGTGGGTGCGGTGATGGACGGGGGCGCGGTCGGCGAGGTGGTGGCCTCGGCCAGCCCGGACGTGGCCGAGGGCGACGTCGTGCTGCACGGGCTCGGCTGGCGCGAGTACGCCGTCGCGGACGCGTCCGCGGTCCGCCCGGTCGACCCGGCCGCCGCGCCCACCCTGTCCGCGTACCTCGGCGTGCTGGGCATGCCCGGCCTCACCGCGTACGCGGGGGTGACCGAGGTCGCCCGCATGGTCGAGGGGGACACGGTGTTCGTCTCGGGCGCGGCCGGCGCGGTGGGCAGCACCGCCGGTCAGATCGCCCGGCTCCGGGGCGCCGCCCGGGTCGTGGGCAGCGCCGGGTCGGACGAGAAGGTCTCCTACCTCGTCGACAAGCTCGGCTTCGACGCCGCCTTCAACTACCGGGATGCACCGGTGTCGCGCCAGCTCGGCGAGGCCGCGCCGGACGGCGTGGACGTGTACTTCGACAACGTCGGGGGCGAGCACCTCGAGGCGGCGCTCACGCACCTGAACGTCGGGGGTCGGGTCGCCGTCTGCGGCGCGATCTCCGCGTACAACGCGACGGAGCCTCCGGCCGCGCCCCGCAACCTCGCCCTCGTGATCGGCAAGCGGATCACGATCGCCGGCTTCCTCGTGCGGGATCACCACCACCTGCGGGCTGACCACCTTCGCGACGTCGGCGGCTGGCTGCGGGAGGGCCGGCTCACGTACGAGGAGACCGTCGTGGACGGGATCGACCACGCCCCCGCCGCGTTCCTCGACATGATGCGGGGGGCCAACACGGGCAAGATGGTCGTCCGCCTGAGCTGACCGGGCGCGTGACCTGAGTGTCTGCCTGAGCGTGCTGGGGCGATGACTCTCCGGCACCAGCTTGTCCCGTTGCTGCGACAGCCCGCTCCCGGCGTGTCATGCTCCAGGACAGTGGCGGGTCCGCTGACACCCGGATGCCGGGCGGCGGGCCCTGCCGAGGGGGACGAGGCCGACGGGGGTGGCCGCGTGGACCACGGGGGGGTCGAGCCCGGGTTCCATTGCATGGAGGGCGCCGAGGCGTCCGACCAGCCGGTGGAGCCCCGCAACCCGATCCTCGTCGTGGACGCGAAGAACGGCGGCCGACGCGAGCTGACGTCCAGCGTCGAGGGCCTGCGGGCGGTGGTCGCCGCCGCGAACGAGCACGAGGCCGAGACCGTCCTCCGCCAGGCGGGGGGCGCGGGTCTCGTCGTCGTGGCCGCGGGCGACCTGGGGGAGGCCCTGGCCGCAGTTGCTCGGCTCCGGGCTGTCCCGGGGTGCGAGGGGCTTCCCGGGCTGCTGCTCACCCCGGACGCACCCACGGGCAAGCCGGACGACTCGCTCCCCGCCGGCGTGGACGTCCTGCCCGTCGGCAGCGACCCGGCCGAGGTCCGGCGGCACGCGGCGCTGCTCCTGTCCCTGGACGCCGCGTCCCGCGAGACCCGCCGGCAAACCGAGCAGGTCGCGGCCGCCCGCCGCCAGTGGCGCCGGGACCTCGTCGAGACCCCGGTCCCGACCGCTCTCGTCCACCCCGGGGACTCGACCCGCATCTGCGGGGCCAATGGGGCCTTCGCCTCCCTCGTGGGGGGCGCACCGGCTGACTGGTCCGGCCGCCGGCTGACCCTGCGCGTGCACCGTGAGGACGCGCAGGCGGTCGAGGAGGCCGTGGCGCTCGTCTCGTCGGGTCAGGAGACGCGCCGCGAGGCGTCCGCCCGGTGGGTCTCCGCGGACCTGCGGACGGTCAGGAGCGAGGTCACCGTCGCCCGCGTGGAGTGGCCGCCCGCGCCGCGCACGCACCTGCGGGTGCAGGTCGTCGTCACCTCGCCGGCCGAGCGTCCCGAGGACACCGCGCGTCCGGGGTCGCTCGACACGCTGACCGGGCTGCCCGACCGGCGGCTCATGCTGCGCCACCTGCGGTATGCGCTGGGCCGGGCACGCCGCCGGGAGACCCCCGTCGCCGTCGTGGCCATCGACCTCGACGAGTTCGCCGCGTACGAGGCGGCCCGCGGGCGCGACCTCGCCGACCGCCTCGTCGTCCAGGTGGCCAACCGGCTCGGAGCCGTGCTGCGTCCCGGTGACGTCGTGTGCCGGCTCGGGCGTGACTCGTTCGGGTTGATCTGCGAGGACGTGGGCTCCGAGGCGGTCTCGAGGCACATCGCCGAGCGGGTACGACTGGCCGTCCGCGCGGTCGGGCTGCCGGGCGAGGACACCCCGGCCGGGCTGACCGCCAGCGTCGGCCTCGCGGTGTCCGACCCGCAGGACGAGCACGAGCAGCTGCTCTGGCGTGCCGAGGAGGCGCTGCGCCGCGCCAAGGAGGGCGGCAGGGACCGTACGGTCACCCGCCCTGACACGCTGGACGACCCGGCGGAGGAGATGCGGCGGCGGCTGCGGGTGGCCCTCGACGCGGACGTGCACGGCGGTCAGGCCGAGCGGTTCGCCCTGGACGACCCGCGGGCCGCGTTGAGCCTGCACTACCAGCCGGTCGTCGACCTCGCGAAGCGCCAGGTGGTGGGCGTGGAGGCGCTGCTGCGGCTGCGCGACCCCGACCAGGGCTTCGTCATGCCGGACGAGTTCCTGCCCGCTGCCGAGTACGGCGAGGAGATCGCCCGGCTCGCCGCCTGGACGCTCGACGAGGCCTGCGCACAGATGGCCCGCTGGACGAACGAGCACGCCGGGCTCACCGTGTCCGTGAACCTCTCCTCACGCCAGCTCACCGGCGCCGACGTCGTGGACCTCACCCGGGCACGCCTCGCCCGGCACGGGCTCCCGGCGCACGCGCTGCGGGTCGAGGTGGCCGAGTCGGACCTGCTCGACAAGGCCGGGCACGTGCACCGGGCCGTGTCCGGGCTCGCCGCGCTCGGCGTCGACGTCGCCGTGGACCGGTTCGGCACCGGCGCGTCCTCGCTCACGTCACTGCGAGGCATGCCGGTGAGCACGCTCAAGGTCGACGCGTCCCTCGTCAACCAGGTGGCCGCGTCCCGCGAGGGCTCGGCCGTGGTCGCCGCGCTGCTCACCCTGGGGCGCGCACTCGGTATGCGGACGATCGGCGTCGGCGTGGAGACGGACGAGCAGGAGGAGGTGCTCCGTGCGCTCGGCTGCGACGACGCGCAGGGCTACCACCTCGGGGCGCCGCGGAGCGCGCAGCAGATCGGGCCGCTGCTGACCGCAGCGCTCTGACCGCAGCCCTCTGACCGCCGCGCACTGACCGTCAACCGCGCGGGCGCCGCTCGGCTCAGGCGTGCCCACCGAGGTGTGGCTGGGACGCCTCGGCCTCGTCCTGCTGCTCCCGCAGCCGATCCACGGAGGCGCGGATCTCCTTCTCTGCGTCGGCCCGGCCGACCCAGGTGGCCCCCTCCACCGACTTGCCGGGCTCGAGGTCCTTGTACGTCTCGAAGAAGTGCTGGATCTCGAGCCTGTCGAACTCCGGGATGTGGTGGATGTCGCGCATGTGCTCGAGCCGCGGGTCGCCGGCCGGCACGCAGAGCACCTTGTCGTCGCCGCCCTTCTCGTCCGTCATCCGGAACATGCCGACGGCACGGCACATGATGAGGCACCCCGGGAACGTGGGCTCGTCCACCAGCACCAGCGCGTCCAGCGGGTCGCCGTCCTCGCCGAGCGTGCCCTCGACGAAGCCGTAGTCCGCCGGGTAGCGCGTCGAGGTGAACAGCATGCGGTCGAGCCGGATGCGGCCCGTCTCGTGGTCCACCTCGTACTTGTTGCGCTGCCCCTTGGGGATCTCGATAAAGACGTCGAACTCCACCGGGCTAGTGTCCCCTACGCAGGCGAGGGAAAGGGGACGGCACCAGTGGCGGAGGGCAGCAGACGCCGCGGCAGGAGCCGCGTCCTGCGCCGGGCGGTGCTCGCGACGGTGGGCTGCGGAGCCGTGGCCGGGCTGGTGGCCGGGGTGCTGGCGCTCACCGGCGACGATCCCGCCCAGGTCGAGGCGTGGAAGACCCCGGCCCCGGTGCCGGCGGCCCCGGCGCTGTCGCCGCTGGCGGTCTCCACGACCCCGCCGAGCCGGCTCACCGCCCAGGCCGCGGTGGAGGACGCGCTGGCCGGCGTGCTCGACGACCCGGCCCTCGGCGCGCGCGTCGGGGTCTCCGTGCTCGACGCGAGCGGTGAGCCCGTCTACGAGCGGGACGGCGGCCTCCCGATCGCCCCGGCGTCCACGATCAAGACCCTCACGGCGGCCGCCGTCCTCGAGACGGTCGGGCCGGACGCTCGCCTGACCACGTCCGTGGTGAGCGGGGAGGCCCCGGACGAGGTCGTCCTCGTCGGCGGCGGCGACCCCACCCTGACCCGCGAGCCCGCACCCGAGCACGGCCAGGGCTCCGCCCACGAGCGGACCGAGGACCTGCTGCCCGGGGGAGACACGGAGCCGGCCCGCCTGCCCGACCTCGCCGCCGACACCGCCGCGGCGCTCCGCGAGCAGGGCACGACGTCCGTCCGGCTGCGGGTGGACGACACCCTCTTCACCGGCCCGACCCAGAGCCCGACCTGGCCTTCCACCTACGTCTCGGGCGGGTACGTCGCCCCGGTCACGGCGCTTGCCGCGGACGCCGGGGGCGTCACCCCGGGCGGCCTCACCCGCGAAGCGGACCCTCCGCTGGCCACCGGAGCCCTGTTCGCCGAGCTCCTCGAGGAGGAGGGCATCGAGGTCCGCGGCGGGGTGTCCCGCGAGGTCGCCCCACCCGGTGCCGAGCGGCTGGCACGGGTGCAGTCCCAGCCGGTGGCGACGTTGGTCGAGACGATGCTCGAGGAGAGTGACAACGACATCGCGGAGACCCTGCTGCGCCACGCCGCCCGCAGCGCCGGCCACCCGGCCAGTTTCTCCGGCGGTGAGGCGGCGGTCAGCGACGTCCTGACCGAGCTGGATGTGGACCCCGGTGGCCTCGAGATGTACGACGGCTCGGGCCTCTCCCGCGAGGACCGCGTCCCGCCCCGCGTCCTCGCCCGGACGCTCGCGACTGCAGCGCACTCGGCGCACGGCGACCTGCGCCCCCTGGTCAGCGGCCTGCCGGTCGCCGGCTTCACAGGAACGCTCGGCGAGCGCTTCTCCTCCTCGGACGCCGAGCCGGCGGCGGGGGTGGTGCGGGCCAAGACCGGCACGCTGACCGGGGTGAGCGCGCTCACCGGCCTGGTGCAGGACAGGGACGGGCGGCTGCTCGTCTTCGCCGTCCTCACCGACGGGGCGACGAGCAGTACCGGAGCCGAGGCGGCGCTCGACGAGGTGGCCGCGGCGCTGGCGTCCTGCGGGTGCGTTCCCGCCCCGACCGCGAGTCCGTCCGCGCCCGCGCCCTGACCTGGGCGGGGGGCACGCCGTAGGTTGGGCCCCATGGGCAGCACGGAGATGATCGACTGGGACGTGGCGGTGTCCACGGCCCTGCGCCTCGTCCGACCGGGGCCGGAGGTGCCCCGACGTACGGCGTTCGGCGCCGTCTCCCAGTTGCGCGAGCTCGCCGCCGAGGCGGGCGGCCACGTCGGGGGGTTCACCGGCCTCGTGAGCGCGCCCGGGGCCAACGGGGCGTCTGCACACGGCAGCCTGATGTCCAACCCCGCCTCCGTCGTCGACCGGCCCAGCTGGGTCCGGGTCAACGCCGACGGCTTCCGGGTGCTCATGGACCCGGTGGTCGACGCGATGAGCTCCCGCCGGTCCGGTGTCGGCGCGGTTCCCATGGTGGGGCGACGCCTCACCGGCATGCAGGTGGGCGGCGTGCTCGCGCTGCTCGCGGGCAAGGTGCTCGGCCAGTACGAGATCTTCGGCAGCGACGGCCGGCTGCTGCTCGTCGCGCCCAACATCGTCGCGGCGGAGCGGGAGATGGGCGTCGACCCTCGTGACTTCCGGATGTGGGTGTGCCTGCACGAGGTGACCCACCGGGTGCAGTTCACCGCGAACCCCTGGCTGCGCGACCACCTCGCCGAGCAGGTTGAGGAGTTCGTCGCCGCGTCCGACCTCGACGCCGCCGCGCTGGCCCGGCGCCTCAAGGACGCCGCGGGCTCGCTCGTCGGTGCCGCCCGCTCCGGCCAGGACGTGTCGGTCATCGATCTCGTGACCACCCCGGACCAGCGGGTCGTCGTCGACCGGCTCACCGCCGTCATGTCCCTGCTCGAGGGCCACGCCGACTACGTGATGGACGGGGTAGGCCCGGAGGTTGTGCCCTCGGTCCGCACGATCCGGCAGCGGTTCAGCCGGCGTCGTGCCGGCGGCGGCGTGTTCGACCAGCTCGTCCGACGGCTGCTCGGTCTCGACGTGAAGATGCGCCAGTACGCCGAGGGGTCGCGGTTCGTCCGCGAGGTGGTGGACGCGGTCGGCATGTCCGGGTTCAACCGGGTCTGGGCCTCACCGGGCACGCTGCCCACGCGCGAGGAGATCAAGACGCCCGAGGTCTGGGTGGCACGGGTGCACGGGGCGTCACGGCCCGGGCCGGGTCTCGCCGTTACGGACTGATCACCCCGGAGCGGGCCGGGCGGCCGCAGAATTGGCGGCATGGGTCCCGATCCCGCGGTCGCGTCGGTACGTCTCGCCGTCCGGCGTGCGCTCGAGCCGGTGGGCGCCGGGGACCTCGTCCTGGTGGCGTGCAGCGGGGGAGCCGACTCGCTGTCCCTCGCCGCAGCCGCCGCGTTCGAGGCGCCCCGGCTCGGCCTGCGGGTGGGGGCCGTCACCGTCGACCACGGCCTGCAGGACGGGTCGGCCTCCCGGGCCACGGCTCTCGCCCGCACCCTGGGCGCGATGGGCCTGAGCCCGTCCGAGGTGGTCCGTGTGGAGGTGGACGGCGAGGGCGGTCCCGAGGCGGCGGCGCGGCGTGCCCGGTACACCGCGCTGGACGGGGCCGCCACCCGGTTGCGTGCTGCCGCGGTCCTGCTCGGACACACCCGTGACGACCAGGCCGAGACCGTGCTGCTCGGGCTGGCCCGAGGGTCGGGGGCACGTTCCCTCGCCGGCATGCGTGCGGTCTCCGGGAGGTACCTGCGGCCGCTGCTCGACGTGTCCCGCACGACCACCGAGGCGGCGTGCGCCGCGTCGGGTCTCGAACCCTGGTCCGACCCGCAAAACACCGATCCCGCGTACGCCCGGGCCCGCGTCCGGCACGAGGCGCTGCCGGTGCTCGACCGGCTCCTCGGCCCCGGCATCGCCGACGCGCTCGCCCGGACGGCCCGCCTGCTCGCGGACGACGCCGACGCGCTGGACGCGTGGGC
>JBOGEN010000160.1:0-4357 GCA_050743265.1 Actinomycetes bacterium | reverse complement strand
GGCCAAGGCCGCGTTCGTCGACGCGATGCACGCCACCGCCCTGGGCTCGGCGCTGGTGGCCTTCCTCGGCGCGGTCGTCGTGGCGCTCTGGCTGCCCGGGCGGCGGGACCGCGTGCCGGAGGAGCCGCCCGCTCCCGAGCCCCGCGAGACCGTCGGCGCGCTCTGATGTGCGCCCCGGCGGCGGTCGTACGAGGGAGGCGCTGAGGTGGGCGGCCCGGGGCGGCCGCGCAGCCCGCTGGTCGACCGCGCGATCTTGCAGGCTGCTCTCGACGTCCTGGGCGAGTGCGGGCCCTCCGCCCTCACCATCGAGGGCGTGGCCTGCCGCGCGGGTGTCGGCAAGGCCACCGTCTACCGGCGGTGGGACGGCAAGGAGGACCTCATCCTCGATGCGCTGGCCACGCTCAACCAGGACATCCCCGAGCCGGTCGGCGACTCGGTCCACAAGGACCTCGTCACGCTCGTCTCGGCCACCCTGCGGCGGATGACCGAGTCGGTCGACGGAGCCGTGTTCGCCCGGCTGCTCGGCGAGGTCGACCAGCACCGCGAGATGGTCGCGATGTACCACGAGAGCGTCGTCCGGCCCCGCCGGGCTCGCCTGCGCGCCGTCCTCGACCGCGGCATCGCGGACGGCACGCTGCGTCCCGACACCGACGTCGAGGTGGTGCTCCACATGATCATCGGGGGTCTGCTCCACACGGTCTCGATGTGCCGGCTACACCGGCGGCCGATCCCGGACGACCTCGTGGACCGGTTGGTCGACACGGCACTGCGTGGGGTGACCGCGACCTGACCACCGGGAGGGCGTTCAGTCCTGCAGTACGCGGGACGCCTTCTCCTGCCACTTGCTCGTGATGGGCAGGCGCCGGTCGCGGCCGAAGTTACGAGGCGAGATCTTGGGACCTGGCGGGTACTGCCGGCGCTTGTACTCGGCCGCGTCCACCAGACGCAGCACCTGCTCGACCACCTCGGGGTCGTGACCCGCCTCGAGCAGCCCCTCGAAGCCCATGTCCTGCTCCACGTAGTCGTCGAGCAGGCGGTCGAGCACCTCGTAGTCGGGCAGCGAGTCGCTGTCGAGCTGGCCAGGGCTCAGCTCCGCGCTCGGCGGTTTCTCGATCGAGCGCTCGGGGATCGGCGGCGTCTCACCCTGCTGGGCGGCCTGGGTGTTGCGCCAGCGGGCCAGGTCCCAGACCTGCGTCTTCGGGACGTCCTTGATCGGCCCGTACCCGCCGGCCGAGTCGCCGTACAGGGTCGAGTACCCGGTCGCGAGCTCGCTCTTGTTGCCGGTGGTGAGTACGAGGTGCCCGTGCTCGTTCGACAGCGCCATGAGCAGCATGCCGCGCACACGTGCCTGGAGGTTCTCCGAGGCGACCCCGTGCAGGGTCAGCGTGCCCTCGAACGCGTCGACGACGTCGTCGATCGGGACCGTGGTGTGCCGCGTGCCCTGCCGCGCGGCCAGCTCGTCCGCGTCCTCGCGGGCGTGGTCGGACGAGTGCCGGCTCGGCAGCGCCACCGTGTGCACCCGGTCGGCGCCGATCGCGTCCACCGCGATCGTGGCGGTGAGCGCCGAGTCGATGCCACCGGAGAGGCCGAGCACGACGGAGCGGAAGCCGTTCTTGGCGACGTAGTCGCGGGTGCCGGTGAGGAGCGCCGCGTACACCTCGGCGTGGTCGTCGAGTCGGGGGGCCACCTCGGCGACCCTCGGGGTGTACGCAGCCAGCGGCTGCTCGGAGAGCACGATCCGCTCGACGGTCACCCGGGTGCCGTCGTGCGCGTCCACCCGGACCGAGCCCGGCTCCTCGTCCCGCGGCCCGAGCGGGAGGTCGAGGTCGCAGACCAGACACGCTTCCTCGAACTGGGTCGCGCGGGCCAGCAGGGTGCCGTCAGGGGTGACCACGAGGGAGTCGCCGTCGTAGACCAGCTCGTCCTGCCCGCCGACCAGGTTCACGTACGCGAGCGTGCTGTCGGACTGCGCGGCGCGTATCTCGACCAGCTCGAGCCGGGTGTCGTCCTTGTGCTGCTCGTACGGCGACCCGTTGAGCACGACGAACAGGCCGGCCCTGGTGTCACGGGCCAGCGCGACCGGGCCGCCCTCCTGCCACAGGTCCTCGCAGATCGCCATCGCCACGTCGACACCGTGCAGACGGACGACGGGAAGCCTGTCCCCGGGCACGAAGTAGCGGATCTCGTCGAACACGCCGTAGTTCGGCAGGTGGTGCTTCGCGTACCGGGCGGCCACCCGCCCGCCGTGGACGAGTGCCGCCGCGTTCTGGGGTGCTCCGTCCGACCAGCCCATGCGGTTGGACGGCAGAGGGGAGCGGTCCACGTACCCGAGGATGACCGCGAGGTCGCCCAGCCCCTCCGCGTCCAGCCGCCGTGCCACCTCGTCGAGGGCCTGCCGTGAGGCGTCCACGAAGGTGGGGCGCAGCACGAGGTCCTCGGCGGGGTAGCCGGTCAGCACCATCTCGGGGAACGCCACCAGGTGGGCCCCCTGCTCCGCGGCGTGCCTGGCCCAGCGCAGGACGAGCTCGGTGTTTCCCTCCAGGTCGCCAACGGTGGGGTTGACCTGGGCGAGGGCGATCCTGAGCTGGGGCACCTCTCCAGAATACGGGGGGGCGCCTGGCCGGCTCCGAGGCCGCGGGGACGGCCTCAAGCGCAGGCCCGGGCGTAACCTGCCCGAAACAGCGCGACAGGAGACTTGCGCACATGGACAAGCAGACCGAGTTCGTCCTGCGGACCCTGGAGGAGCGTGACATCCGGTTCGTCCGGCTCTGGTTCACCGACGTCCTCGGCTTCCTCAAGTCAGTGGCGGTGGCCCCGGCCGAGCTGGAGGGCGCGTTCGCCGAGGGCATCGGGTTCGACGGGTCCGCGATCGAGGGCTTCGCCCGGGTGCACGAGGCGGACATGCTCGCCAAGCCCGACCCGGGCACCTTCCAGGTGCTGCCCTGGCGGTCCGAGGTGCCCGGTGCGGCGCGGATGTTCTGCGACATCCTCATGCCGGACGGCACCCCGTCCTTCTCCGACCCCCGGTACGTGCTCAAGCGCGCCCTCGAGCGTGCCGGCGAGCTCGGCTTCACGTTCTACACGCACCCCGAGGTCGAGTTCTTTCTCTTCGAGCGGCTCCCCGAGATCGGGGAGGTTCCCCGCACGATCGACTCCGGCGGCTACTTCGACCACACGCCCCACGGTGTCGGCCACGACTTCCGGCGCAGCGCCATCACCATGCTCGAGTCGATGGGCATCTCGGTGGAGTTCAGCCACCACGAGGGCGCCCCCGGCCAGCAGGAGATCGACCTGCGCTACGCGGACGCGCTCACGACCGCGGACAACATCATGACCTTCCGCCTGGTCATGAAGGAAGTGGCGATCGAGCAGGGGGTGTACGCGTCGTTCATGCCGAAGCCGTTCACGGAGTACCCCGGGTCCGGCATGCACACGCACCTCTCGCTGTTCGAGGGGGACCGCAACGCCTTCTACGAGGCGGGTGCGGACTACCAGCTGTCCAAGGCGGGGCGCTCGTTCATCGCGGGCATCCTGCACCACGCCGCGGAGACGACCGCGGTGACGAACCAGTGGGTGAACTCGTACAAGCGGCTCTTCGGCGGGGGCGAGGCGCCGGCGTACGTGTGCTGGGGGCACAACAACAGGTCCGCGCTCGTCCGCGTCCCGATGTACAAGCCGATGAAGGGCAACTCGACGCGGGTCGAGGTCCGCAACGTCGACTCCGCGGCGAACCCGTACCTCGCGTTCGCCGTGCTGCTCGCCGCGGGGCTCAAGGGCGTCGAGGAGGGCTACGAGCTGCCCCCCGGCGCCGAGGACGACGTGTGGGCGCTCACCAACGCCGAGCGCCGCGCGCTGGGCATCCGGCCGCTTCCTCGCGACCTCGCCGAGGCCATCGAGTGCATGGAGGGCAGCGAGCTCGTCGCGGAGACGCTCGGCGAGGGGGTCTTCGACTTCTTCCTGCGCAACAAGCGTGCCGAGTGGGACGAGTACGCCCGCCAGGTCACCGCGTTCGAGCGGGACCGCAACCTGCCCGTGCTGTGAGCGCGTCCCCGAGCGTGTCCCCGCCGGCCGTGGCACCCACAGTGCTCGTGATCCGGCACGAGGAGTTCTGCGGGCCGGGCCACGTCGGGCGCTGGCTGGGCGAGGCCGGCGTGCGTGTCGTCGAGGTGCGCCCGTACGCCGGGGAGCCCGTGCCCGACCGGGTCGAGGCCGACGGGCTCGTCGTGTGCGGCGGTGAGCTCGGCGCCGAGGAGGACCAGCGGGGGCCGTGGCTTCCGGCGACCCGTGCGCTGCTCCGGCGGGCCGTCGAGGAGCGCGTGCCGACCCTCGGGCTGTGCCTGGGCGGCCAGCTGCTCGC
>JBOGEN010000159.1:0-5772 GCA_050743265.1 Actinomycetes bacterium | reverse complement strand
GCGGGCAGGCGAGCGCGCTTCCTCGGCCCCCCGCGAGCGCCTCGACCAGCTCCCCGGACGCCCCGGCGGGCTCCCCCGGACGGCCACCGCCGAGACGGTCGCCGTGCTGCAGCAGGCCGCGTCCGAAGGGCGCTCGCTCTGGATCGGCTACGTCGACAACGCGGGCGCGGCGAGCGAGCGGGTGGTCGACGCGCTGCGGATGGACGGCGGCCACCTCACGGCGTACGACCACCGCAGCGGCCAGGTGCGCTCGTTCGCGGTGCACCGCATCACCGGCGTGGCCGCGCTGGACGACTCCGTCACGAACTGACGGGGGCTTCCAGGAGACGTACGGCATGCGGCACCATGCACGCCGTGAGCCAGCGGCCGAGCATCCTCGTCGGCCCGCGCGTACGGCTGCGTCCCCCGCGTCCCGGCGACGCCGAGGGCAGACGCCGCCTCGGCTACCACCCTGAGGTAGAGCG
This sequence comes from Actinomycetes bacterium, assembly GCA_050743265.1. Classification (GTDB taxonomy): domain Bacteria; phylum Actinomycetota; class Actinomycetes; order JBOGEN01; family JBOGEN01; genus JBOGEN01. The sequence goes on along the minus strand of JBOGEN010000159.1, from coordinate 5,308 downwards.
CGGGCACGGGCGGCTCGTCCAGACCCACCGCACGCTCACCAGCGACGAGGCGCGGGCGTGGTACGAGCACCTGGCGACCGCCGCGCCGCACGCCTGGGTGGTGGAGGCGTCGGGCTACCTCGCCGGGTGGGCTGCCCTGCACGACCTCGACTGCGAGGACCGGCGCGCCCGGTACGAGGTGGGGCTGTTGCACCCCGCGTACCTCGACCTGGGCCTGGGTACCGAGACGACCCGGCTCGTGCTCATGGCGGCGTTCGACGTGCTGGGGCTGCACCGCGTCGACGCCCGGGTGCTCTCGACCAACGACCGCGCCCTCGCCGTCCTCGAGGGGTGCGGCTTCACCCAGGAGGGGCGGACGCGCGAGTCGTGCCACGTCGGCGGCGTCTGGCTGGACCACCTGCTGCTCGGCGTGCTCGAGGACGAGTACCGCGCCCGCGCGGAGGCCTGGCCGGAAGCCGGACCGGCGCCCCGCCGCGGTCCCGACACGGGCCCCGCCCCTCAGGCGAACGCGAAGTAGCGCAGCCACAGGTACGGCGCGCAGAGCCCAACCGTCACCACGGCGACGACGAGGCCGTACTTGGTGAACTCCCAGAACGAGATGCGGTGACCGGCGCGCTCGGCGAGCCCGACGACGACGACGTTCGCGCTCGCGCCGATCGCGGTCGCGTTGCCCCCGAGGTCCGCGCCGAGGGCGAGCGCCCACCAGAGCACGGTCGAGTCGGTCGGGCCGCCCTTCATGTTCTGCACGAGGTCGGCGACGATCGGCGACATCGTCGCGACGTACGGGATGTTGTCGACGATCGCCGACAGGACGCCCGACACCCCGAGCAGCAGCATGCTCGCGAAGAACAGCCGCCCCCCGGTGGCCTCGCTCGCGGCCTCGGACAGCTCCTCGATGACGCCCACCTCGACGAGCGCGCCGACCATGACGAACAGGCCGCCGAAGAACACCAGCGTGGGCCACTCGACCTCGTTGATCGCGTCCTGGGCGGTGACGCGGGTGATGGCGACGAGCAGGCCGGCGCCGAGCAGGGCAACGACGGACGGCTCCAGGTCCAGCACGGTGTGCAGCACGAAGGCGGCGATGACCACGGCGAGCACGGCGAGGCTGCGGACGAGCAGCGGCTTGTCGTGCAGCGTCTCCTTCTCGTCCAGCGCCATGACCTCGGCGACGCGCTCCGGGTCGTACCGGAAGGCGTGACGGAACAGGACGCGCACGAGCCCGAGGAACACGACCATCAGCACGAGGACGATCGGGCTCAGGTGGACCAGGAAGTCGTTGAACGACAGGTCCCCGCGCGAGGCGATGATGATGTTGGGCGGGTCGCCGATCAGCGTGGCCGTTCCGCCGACGTTCGAGGCTAGTGCGATCGCGATGAGGAACGGCGGCACGGGCACCCGCAGCCGCTCGCAGAGCAGCACGGTCACCGGCGCGATGAGCAGCACGGTCGTCACGTTGTCGAGGAACGCCGAGGCGACCGCGGTGATGACCGAGAGCATCACCAGGATGCGGTACGGCCTGCCCTTGGCCTTCTTGGCCGCCCAGATCGCGAGGTACTCGAAGACGCCGGTCTGCCGGATGATGCCGACGATGATCATCATGCCGAGCAGCAGGAAGATGACGTCCCAGTCGACGCCGGACTCGTTGGAGTAGAACGCGTGCTCGGCGTCCGTCGCCCCGATCGCCAGCATGACCGCGGCCCCGCCGAGGGCAGCCGCCACCCGGTGGACCTTCTCGGTGGCGATGAGAACGTACGCCGCGACGAAGACGACGACGGCAACCGCAGCGGTCATGTAGGGAGGAGCACCTCGAGCAGGTGGGCCGCGGTCACGGCGCCGACGAGGTCGCCGTCCCGCACGACGGCGACGAGCGGCGAGTGGAGCCGGGCCATCAGCGCGGCCATCTCCATGCCCGTGGTGTCGGCCTCGACGACGGGCAGGGGCTGCGGCGTGGACGGCAGCACGTCCCGCACGGTGTTGCCGGACAGGCGTGCGGTGAAGTCCCGCACCGCCTCGTCGGAGAGGACGCCGGCGAGGTTGATGTCCTCCTGGACGTACGAGGGGATGATGAACCGCAGCACCTGGGAGCCGGGCAGCACGCAGAGCGGGTGCCCCGTCTGGTCCAAGACGAGCAGCCCTGGCAGCTTCTCCGCCGCCAGCAGGTGGGCGGCCTCGACCGCCGGGGTGTCGAGCCGTACGGACGGGTAGTCGACCGCGATCTCATCCGCACGCATGCGCGTGACAGTACCGACGGGCAGGCAGGTCTCCTCCGCCTGGTCGCCCCCAGGCCCTCGAACGGGGGGAGAATGGGAGGTCGACCCGCCCGGCGACCCGCAAAGGTGCACCGTGACCGACGGACCGCTGATCGTCCAGTCCGACAAGACGCTGCTGCTCGAGGTCGGCCACGAGCAGGCCGCCGACTGCCGGACGGCGATCGCGCCCTTCGCCGAGCTGGAGCGCTCCCCCGAGCACGTCCACACGTACCGGCTCACGCCGCTCGCGCTGTGGAACGCCCGGGCCGCCGGCCACGACGCCGAGCAGGTGGTGGACAGCCTGCTCGCCTACTCCCGCTACCCGGTGCCGCACGCCCTGCTCGTCGACGTCGCCGAGACGATGGCCCGGTACGGGCGCCTCCGGCTGGGGACCCACCCCACGCACGGCCTCGTCCTGCACGCCGTCGAGGACCGGCCAGTCCTCGAGGAGGTGCTGCGGTCGAAGCGGGTCAAGCCGCTGGTCGGGGTGCGGGTGGACGACCTCACCGTGATCGTCCACCCCTCGGAGCGGGGCCACCTCAAGCAGGCCCTGGTCAAGCTCGGCTGGCCCGCGGAGGACCTGGCCGGCTACGTCGACGGCGAGGCGCACCGCATCGACCTGGACGAGTCGGAGTGGTCGCTGCGCCCGTACCAGCGCGACGCGGCGGAGGGGTTCTGGCACGGCGGGTCCGGCGTCGTGGTGCTGCCCTGCGGCGCGGGCAAGACCCTCGTCGGGGTGGCGGCCATGGCCCGGGCGCAGGCCACCACCCTGATCCTCGTCACGAACACGGTCGCCGCCCGGCAGTGGAAGCACGAGCTGCTGCGCCGGACGTCGCTGACCGAAGAGGAGGTGGGCGAGTACTCGGGCTCCCGCAAGGAGATCCGCCCGGTCACGATCGCCACGTACCAGGTGATGACGACCAGAAGGAAGGGCGCGTACACGCACCTCGAGCTGTTCGACGCCCGCGACTGGGGGCTCGTGATCTACGACGAGGTGCACCTGCTGCCCGCGCCGATCTTCCGCATGACGGCGGACCTGCAGGCCCGGCGGCGGCTCGGCCTCACCGCCACGCTCGTCCGCGAGGACGGCCGGGAGGACGACGTGTTCTCCCTCATCGGCCCGAAGCGCTTCGACGCGCCGTGGAAGGACATCGAGAACCAGGGCTGGATCGCCCCGGCCGACTGCGTCGAGGTGCGGGTCACGCTGACCGACGCCGAGCGTCTCGCGTACGCCACGGCCGAGCCGGACGTGCGCTACCGGCTGTGCTCGACCACGCAGACGAAGGCCCGGGTCGCCGAGGCCCTCGTCCGCCGGCACGCGGGCGAGCAGGTGCTCGTCATCGGGCAGTACCTCGAGCAGCTCGACGAGCTCGCCGAGCACCTGGACGTCCCCGCGATCACCGGTGCGACCACGGTCCGCGAGCGGGAACGGCTGTACGAGGCGTTCCGTACCGGGGAGATCCCCACGCTCGTCGTGTCCAAGGTGGCGAACTTCTCCGTCGACCTGCCCGAGGCGACGGTGGCGATCCAGGTGTCGGGCACGTTCGGCTCACGCCAGGAGGAGGCGCAGCGGCTGGGGCGCGTGCTGCGGCCGAAGGCGGACGGGCGTACGGCACGCTTCTACGCCGTGATCGCACGCGACACCCTCGACGCCGAGTACTCGGCACACCGCCAGCGCTTCCTCGCCGAGCAGGGGTACGCCTACCGGATCGTGGACGCGGACGACGTGCTCTCGGGCGAGGCGTAGCCGACCGTGCCGCTCTCGCCCCAGGGGCGCCCCGTGCACCCCGTGGACGCCTGGATCCGCACCCTACGGGCGGTGCGCGCCCGCGGTGACGTCGCCGGGGCGGGCGCCCACGTGCTGGCCCGCTACGCCGAGCCCGGCCGGGCGTACCACACCACGGCCCACCTCACTGACGTCCTGGACGGGGTCGAGCAGCTCGCCGACGTGGCCACCGACGTCCACGCCGTACGGCTCGCGGCCCTGTGTCACGACGCGGTGTACGACCCGCTGCGCGCGGACAACGAGGACCGCAGCGCGGACCTGGCCACGGTGACGCTCGCCGCTCTCCGTGTCGAGGCGGACCTCGTCGCCGAGGTGGCGCGGCTCGTCCGGCTCACGGCCTCGCACGACCCCGATCCCGACGACAGGGACGGTGCCGTGCTCTGCGACGCGGACCTGCGCGTGCTGGGCCGCCCCGCCGAGGGGTACGCCGCCTACGTCGAGGCCGTCCGGCGCGAGTACGACGTCCTGGACGAGGCCGCCTGGCGCCGTGGCCGCTCGGCCGTGCTGCGCGACCTGCTGGCCCGCCCGGCGCTGTTCCGTACGACCCTCTTCCGCGACCGGTACGAGGCCGCGGCACGGGCCAACCTCATGGGTGAGCTGGCGGCCCTGACCGGCTCGCGTGCTGATCGGCCCTCCGGGGACGGCGGAGCCCCGCCGCCCGGAGCCTGAGCACCAGCTCGCGGCAGCTGACCGCGGAGGCGCCGAGTGCGATCGCCCGCTCCCGCAGGGTCTCGTCCACGTCGTAGTGGTCCCCCTGGAAGGCGCGCTGGGGCATGCCGAGCCGGGCCGCGAACGCGTGCAGCTCGTCGTACGACTCGTCGCTGACGAGATGCGCCCAGAGCCGTCCACGGAAATGCCAGATGGGGGTGTCCACGAGGATCGCCACCCGGTGACCGTATCGCCGGAGACTGTCGGTAACCGATTGACCACAAAACGTTGCGGACGGTGGTCGCGTGGTGTACCACGGACATGAGGCGGGTGACAGCGGCGGATCTCGGGGGTGGTCGCCGTCACCCGCCCTCCTGCGTGCCGCACCAGCCCGGTCGACCACCGGCACCGCCGGCCGCCCCGTCAGCAGGGTCGAGCCCCGCAGGAGTCGTCGCCTCAGCCGGTACGGGGGACGGCCCGGTCCTGTCGATTCCGTTGCCGCGGGCTCCCCATGGGTGTACTCCTGCAGGTGAGCCACGGGACGGGGACGGCGCCGCGCCGCCCACCCACCGTGCGCCGGGGGTGGTTCCATGAGCGGGATCGAGTTCCCCTCCATCGAGAG
>JBOGEN010000158.1:0-25418 GCA_050743265.1 Actinomycetes bacterium | reverse complement strand
TGGTGAACGGGGCCAGCGGCACACCCGGGTGGTCGCGCACGGCTCAGCGCAGCCGGACGATCGCCTGCGCGCGCCCGAGCACCTTGTCCTCGCCGGCGTGGACGGTGAGCTCGACCTTGGCCCGGTGGTCCTCGGAGAACTTCTCCACCACGCGGCCGGCGGCCAGCAGGGTCGCGCCCTCGTCGTCGTCGGGGACGAGCACGGGCCGGGTGAAGCGCACCGCGACCTCGAGGATCGCGCCGGGGTCCCCCAGCCAGTCGGTGACGGCCTGGGCCGCCTTCGCCATCGTGAGCATGCCGTGCGCGATGACGCCGGGAAGGCCCACCTCGGCGGCGACGCGGTCGTTCCAGTGGATCGGGTTGAAGTCGCCGGACGCGCCCGCGTACCGCACGAGGTCCGCGCGGCGAAGGTGGAACGTCCGCTCCGGCAGCGCGGTGCCCACGTTCACCTCGTCGAAGCGGACGCGGGCGGTCACGACGCCTCCTCGGGAGCCCGGGCGACCAGGGTGGAGTAGGCGGAGCCGACGTGCTCGCCCGTCTCGGTGGACACCTCGCCGCGCAGGGACAGGATGTCGTTGCCGGCCACGGACCTGATGGCGTCGACGGTCGTCCGGACCACCAGCCGGTCGCCCGCCCGCACCGGACGGGTGGCCACGAACCGCTGGTCGCCGTGCACCACGCGGGAGTAGTCGAGCCCGAGTGCCGGGTCAGCGACCACCTGGTCGGAGGCCCGCAGCGTCACCACGATGGGGAACGTCGGGGGCGCGACCACGTCCGGGTGGCCGAGCTCGCGGGCGCTCTCGACGTCGCGGTACGCGGGGTTCGGGTCGCCGATCGCCTCGGCGAACTCGCGGATCTTCTCCCGGCCCACCTCGTACGGCGCGGTGGCCGGGTACGCACGCCCGACGAAGGAGGGGTCGAGTGGCATGCCGGGAGGCTCACCCCACCCGGGTCAGCGCGTCTCGCGGTGCGGGCGGTGCGTGCCGCAGTTCGGGCAGAACTTCTTGATCTCGAGCCGGTCGGGATCGTTGCGGCGGTTCTTCTTGGTGATGTAGTTGCGGTGCTTGCACTCCACGCAGGCCAGCGTGATCTTGGGGCGGACGTCTGTGGCAGCCACGGGAGCGCCTTTCTCACATGCGGACGACTTCGGACCTGATCGGTAGCGGTGGCCGGACTTGAACCGACGACACAGCGATTATGAGCCGCTTGCTCTACCAACTGAGCTACACCGCCGAGGGCGGCAGCCGCCCGCCGCTGGCGGCCGGCCTGCAGAGCCCCAATACGGAATCGAACCGTAGACCTTCTCCTTACCATGGAGACGCTCTACCGACTGAGCTATTGGGGCGAGCGGGAGACGACGATACACACCGCGCGTCCCCCGGGCGAAACCGGCGGACGCCGCCGGCTGCGGCCCCTGCACGGTCCCCAGGGTACGGCACCGCAGAGCACGGTTCAGCCCCCTCGACCCCGAGCCCCAGCCACCGCCGGAGCCGGCTGGCCGTCCGCCCCGGCTCCCGGGCACGCGGCGGCCCTGACGTCACTCGAGTGTGCCGGGTAGCCAGAGGGAGATCTCCGGGATCGCCATCATCAGCATGAGGAAGCCGAGCTCCAGGAAGAGGTACGGCCAGATCCCGCGGATGATGTCGGTGAGCTGCAGATCGGGCACCACGGACTTCATCGCGTACAGGTTGAGGCCGACCGGGGGCGTGATCACCGCCATCTCGAGGTTCATCACGAGCAGCACGCCGAACCACAGCGGGCTGTACCCCAGCTCGATGACCACGGGCACCAGCACCGGCGTGACGACCAGCAGCAGGGACGCGGCGTCCACCAGGCAGCCGAGCGCGACCAGCACGAGCATGATCGCGAGCATCACCAGGTAGGCCGGCATGTCGAGACCGGCGACGAAGCTCGTCATGTGCTCGGGCACGCGCGCGTTGACGAGCACCTTGGTGAACACGAACGCGGCCGCGACGATGGCGAGCATCGAGCAGCTCACCTGCGTGGTGGCCACGAGGATCCGCTTGAGGTTCTCCCGGGTCAGCGTCCGGTAGATCAGCCCGCCGATGACGAAGGCGCCGAACGCGCCGACGGCGGCCGCCTCGGTCGGTGTCGCGATCCCGGTGTACATGGACCCGAGCACCAGGAGGATGAGCACGATCGCGGGCATGATCCGCCCCAGCGAGCCGAACTTCTCCGCCCACGAGATGTGCTCTCCCGTACGTGGCGCGAGCTCCGGCCTGCGGGTCGCCTGGACGACGATGTACGTGCCCATGAGCAACGCGAGCAGCACGCCCGGCACGACGCCGCCGGCGAACAGCTTCGCCACGCTCACGCCGGTGATGGCCGAGTACAGGATGAACGGCAGGCTCGGCGGGATGAGCATCGCCAGCGCCCCGGGGGCCACGACGGAGCCCGTGGCGAACGAGGGGCTGTACCCGCGGGAGAGCATCGCGGGTACCGCCATGCGCCCCACCACGGCGACGCCGGAGAGGCTGACCCCGGACATGGCGCCGAACATCGCCGACGCGCTGACGCTGGCCGTCCCCAGGCTGCCCGGCACCCGGTGCAGCCACTTGTAGCCGGTCTCGAACAGGTCCCTGCCCAGCCCCGTCACCGACAGGACCTCGCCCATGAGGATGTAGAGCGGGATCGCGGTCAGCGTGAAGTTCGCCAGCTGACCGGTGAGCGTGAGGGGGATCTGCGCCAGGCCGGTCATGCCCTGGAGCAGGTACAGGCCGACGAAGCCGCCGAACCCCAGCGCGACGAACAGGGGTGCACGCAAGGCGATGAGGCCGGCCAGCAGCAGGACGGCGATGATGACCGAGACGTTCGGGTCGAAAAACATGACGGATCCGCTCTACTCGGTCGCGTCCGTGCGGGCGCGCTCCGGCGCGTCCGCGGGGGTGGGCTCGGGCGACTTCGCGGGGGCGCGTGGCAGCACGGCCGTCAGCGCGAGCATCACCCCCGCGAGGGGGATGGGCATGACGATGACCCACTGGGGCATCGTGAACAGCCCGGACGTGGTCAGCCCTCCCGTCCAGGTGACCCAGGCGTAGTCGAAGCCGAGCCACGCGAGCACCACCCCGAACAGCAGGGTGGCGACCCGCACGACCACGTCCGCGGCCCGCTGGCCGGCCTGCGGCATCTTCTCCACCGCCATGTCGACCGTGATGTGCTCGTCGCGGGCGAACAGGTCGGGGATGGCGAGGAAGGTGACCGCCAGGACGGCCAACGCGTTCAGTGGCAGCGCCCAGTCCGTTGGGCGGTCGAACGCGTACCGCATGACCACGTCGTAGACGATCGAGAACATCATCGCGAGGGCGATGGCCGCCGCGACGACCCGAAAGCCGCCTGTGACGACAAGCGTCACCCGCTGCAGAGCCCGGACGGGAGAGCTGGTCACGGTCACGCCACTCCTCAGCCGCTGACCAGGTCGAGGGCCTTGTCCGCCAGCGCCTCGTTGCCGACCCAGCCGCGCCAGGTGTCGTGCACCGGCATCGCGGCCTTGCGGAACACCTCGAGCTCCGCGCCCTTGGGCTCGTACAGCTCCACGCCTGCCTGCTCGATCTTCGGCAGGTAGGAATCCAGGTGGACCTTGCGCATCTTCGCGGTGCCCTGCTCGGTGTAGACCTTGCCGGCCTCGGTCAGCGCGTCCTGCGTGGCCTTCGGCTGCTTGTCGAACCATTCGGTGGTGACGACCGCGTCGATGCTGTAGTCGCCGAAGGGCGCGATGGTGCCGTACTTGATGACGTCCTGCAGGCTGCGGCCGATGACCGTGCCCATGTAGGCGATCATCCCGTCGACGGTGCCGCGCTGCAGCGCCTGGTAGACCTCGGCCGAGCTCATGGCCACCGGGGACGCGCCGTACGCCTTGACGGTGGCGCCCTCGACGTCGCCCGCCGTGCGGATGCGGAGCCCCTTGAGGTCGTCGGGCGTGCGGACCGGCTTGTCGACCGTCCAGATCCACTCGAACGAGGTCGGCATGTGGCCCAGAATCATGAGCCCCTTCTTCCCCAGCTCCTCGTTCAGCAGGGCGTGGAGCTCCCCGTCCACGGCGAGCGCGTTCTTCTGCTCGGTGAACGTGCTGTTCACGAACGGCAGCTCCGTGGCACCCAGAACGGGGTAGGTGGCCGAGATCAGCGAGCTGAGCTGGAAGATGAGGTCGGCCACGCCCTGCTTCAGCCCGGACAGGAGCTGGTCGGCGGTGAGCAGCTTCTCCGAGTGGTGCCAGTCGAACTTCAGCCCGGACTTGGCCTTCTTCGCGGCGTCCATGAAGATCGGGAACGCCGGGTACAGGTCCTTGTACGAGGGCGGGATGTAGGTCGCCGCCGTGATCATCGAGCTGTCACCGGTCGCGCCCGGGGCTGTGGTCCCGCAGGCCGCGCCCGCCGCGCCGAGCGCGGACAAGGCGAGCATCTGGCGACGGTCGAGAAGGCGTGAAGCCTCGGTCTTGCCCATGATGTCCTCCTGGTGTCGACCCCCCTTGTGCGTCTGTTGTCATCCGTGTGCGAGAGCCGGGACGACCTCCTTCGCGAGCAGGTCGACCGACGACAACGCACCGGCCGCCGGCATGCCGGGCCAGTCGGTGCGGAAGACGAAGTGGTCGACGCCGAGGCGACGCCAGGGCAGCAGCTGCTCGATGCAGTCCTCGGGCGAGCCGACCACGAAGCGGGACCGTTCCAGCTCCTCGTACGGCATGCGGAACGACTCCTTGTCGGGCATGACCGCGTCCTGCCCCCAGTCGGCGTACACCTCGTACTTGCGGGCCAGGAGCGGGCCGGCGAGGTCGACCGCCTCCCGACGCGTCGGGGCGCAGAACACCTCGCGGATGAGGGGCAGCTCCTCCGGTGGCTCGAGCCCGTGCGCGGCACGCTCGGCCGCGAACAGGCCGAGCTGCCGCTCGATCGTGTCGAACGTCGCGTGCGGGTTGATGATCCAGGTGTCCGCCAGCCGCGCGGCCCGGCGTACGGCGCCGTCGCTGTTCGCCGCCATCCAGATCGGCGGCCGGGGCCGCTGCACCGGGAGGAGGTTGAGGCTCGCCCCGTCGAGTCGGCACCAGGGCAGGTCGGCGGTGACCTCCTTGCCCGCCCACAGCTCCTCGACGATGCGGAGGTTCTCCGTCAGGCGGCGCACCTTCTGCTCGGGCGGGACGCCGAACGCGGCGTACTCGATCTCCCGGTAGCCGAGCCCGACGCCGAACGTGAGCCGTCCCCCGCAGACGACGTCCAGGCCGGCGTAGCCCTCCGCGGTGTCGACGGGGTTGGCGAGGGCGAGCAGGTGGATGACCACGCCCACCCGCATGTCCCCGGACTCGGCGGCGATCCTCCCGAGGTAGGGCAGCGGCTGGATGTGCGCGAAAGACCCGGACAGGTAGTGCTGCGCGGCGAACACCGAGTCCCAGCCGGACTCGCGCGCGGCCCGGACCAGCCGCAGCTGCTCCTCCAGGGCGGCGACGTGGTCCCGCTCGGGGAGCTGCTGGTTGGTCACGAGCAGACCGGCGCGTACGGGCATCAGAACGACCTCGGCAGGCCGAGCACGTGCTCGGCGACGTAGGAGAGGATCAGGTTCGTCGACACAGGTGCGACCTGGAACAGGCGGGTCTCCCGGAACTTGCGCTCGATGTCGTACTCGGTGGCGAAGCCGTACCCGCCATGTGTCTGCATGGCGACGTTCGCCGCCTCCCATGACGCGTCCGCGGCGAGCAGCTTGGCCATGTTGGCCTCCGCGCCGCAGGGTTCGCCCGCGTCGAAGAGGTCCGCCGCCTTCCAGCGCATCAGGTCCGCGGCGGAGATGTTGACGTGCGCGCGGGCCAGCGGGAACGCGATCCCTTGGTTCTGTCCGATCGGCCGCCCGAAGACCTCGCGCTGCTTCGCGTACCCCGTGGCGCGCTCGACGAACCACCTGCCGTCGCCGATGCACTCGGCGGCGATGAGGATCCGCTCGGCGTTCAGCCCGCCGAGGACGTACCGGAACCCCTGGCCCTCCTCGCCGACGAGCGCGTCGGACGGGATCTCCACGTCGTCGAAGAACAGCTCGTTGGTCTCGTGGTTGACCATCGTGCGCAGCGGCCGGACGGTCAACCCCTTGATGTCCCGCAGGTCGACGAGGAACAAGGACAGGCCGTGTGACCGCTTCTCCACCTCGTCCTTGGGGGTGGTCCGCGCGAGCAGCATGAGCAAGTCGGAGTGCTGGACCCGGGAGGTGAAGACCTTCTGGCCGTTCACCACGTACGAGTCACCACGCCGTACCGCGGTAGTGCGGATGTTCGTGGTGTCGGTCCCCGAGATGGGCTCCGTGACCGCGAAGGCCTGGAGCCGCAGGCCACCGTTGGCGACGTGCGGCAGGTAGCGCGACTTCTGCTCCTCCGACCCGTGCTCGAGCAGGGCGCCCATCGTGTAGAGCTGCGCGTGGACGGGCGCGGCGTTGCCGCCGTAGTGGTTGATCTCCTCGAGGATCACCGACGCGTCGCCGAGCCCGAGGCCCAGCCCGCCGTACTGCTCGGGGACCAGCGCGCCGAGGCAGCCGGTGCGCGTCAGCGCGTCGACGAACGCCTCCGGGTACTCACGCCGCTCGTCCACCTCCCGCCAGTACTCACCGGGGTAGTCGGCGCTGATCTGCCGGACCAGGTCGGCCAGGTCCCGGCGCAGCGTCTCGGTCTCGGTCGTCGCCGTCGTCATGCCTGCCCGTCTCTCGTCGCCGCCACCGGCAGCCGGCGGGACGGGCCGCGGCCGCGCTTGTAGACCATGAGCGTGCGGGTGAAGTCGACGACGGTCTCCCCGGTCTGCTTGAGCCCGGTGGTCCGCACGCTGACGATGCCGACGTCGGGCCGCTTCCGGGACTCGCGCGTGGACAGCACCTCCGACCGGGACGAGATCGTGTCGCCCTCGAACACCGGCGCGGGCAGCACCACGTTCTCCCAGCCCAGGTTCGCGAAGACGTTCTGCGAGACGTCCGTGACGCTCTGGCCCGCCACCAGGGCGAGCGTGAACGTCGAGTTGACCAGCGGCTGGCCGAACTCGGTCTGGGCGGCGTACTCGTGGTCGAAATGCACCGACGCCGTGTTCTGCGTGAGCAGCGTGAACCACAGGTTGTCCGTGGTGGTCACCGTGCGCGCGAGCGGATGCTCGTAGACGTCGCCCACGACGAAGTCCTCGAAGTAGCGGCCCTGCCAGCCGGTGTGTGTGGCCATCTGTGGTGTCCGTACTCCCTGCCTAGACGAGTTCCTGGGCGCGCATCTGCTCGACCTCGGTCGCCGAGTACCCGAGCCAGCCCAGGACGCTGTCGGTGTGCTCGCCCAGCCCGGGCACCGGGTCCATGCGCGCGTCGGCGGCGGCCGGCACACCCGGGGGGACGAGCGCGTCCAGCGGGCCGACCGGCGAACCCACCTGGGTCCACCGGTCGCGCGCGACGAGCTGGGGGTGCCCGGCCAGCTCGCCGACGGTGTTCACGTGGGCGAACGCGATCTGTGCCTGCTCGAACAGGGCGACCGCCTCCGACGCCTCCAACGCGCGCAGGCGGGCGCCGACGACCTCGTCGAGGGCCTCGCGGTGGGCGACACGGCGGCTCATCGTGGCGAAGCGCTCGTCGTCCGCGATCTGCTCGTCTTCGAGGACGACCGCGCAGAGCCGGCGCCACTCCCGCTCGTTCTGGACCGCGACCAGGAGCTCACGCCCCTCCTGGGTGGCGTACGAGCCGTACGGCGCGATGAGCGGGTGGGACGTGCCCATGCGCGGAGGCTGCGTTCCGCCGTACTCCGTGTAGTACATCGGATGGCTCATCCACTCGGTGAGCGCGTCGAACAGGGACACCTCGACCGCGCGGCCCCGCCCGGTGCGCTCACGCGCGAACAACGCGGCGAGCACGCCCGAGTACGCGTACATGCCGGCGGCGATGTCCGCGATCGAGACCCCGACCTTCGCCGTGGACTCCGGCGTCCCCGTGACCGAGATGACGCCCGCCTCACCCTGGACGAGCAGGTCGTAGGCCTTCCTGTCCCGGTAGGGCCCGTCCGGCCCGTACCCGGAGATGTCGCAGACGACGAGGTCGTCCCGGTCGGCGCGCAGCGTCTCTGCGTCCAGCCCGACGCGCCGGGCGGCGCCGGGCGCGAGGTTCTGCACGACCACGTCGGCGCGTGCCACGAGCCGGGCGAGCACGCCCTGCGCGTCGGGGTGCTTGACGTCGAGGGTGAGGGACTCCTTGGACCGGTTGAGCCAGACGAACGCGCTCGACAGGCCCTTGACCGTCTCGTCGTAGCCCCGCGCGAAGTCCCCACTGCCTCGGCGCTCCACCTTGACCACGCGGGCGCCGAGGTCGGCCAGGTGCCGGGTGGCGAGCGGGGCGGCGACCGCCTGCTCGAGGGAGACCACGGTCACGCCCTCCAGCGGGAGCGGGGTCACGTGCTCACCCCGGAGGCGAGTGCCGTCCCCAGCAGGCTGCCCACGCTCTCCTCGTGCCGCGCGGACCGCAGTCGCCGGTACAACCCGTCGTGGTCGCGCACGACTCCCGCGTGGGCGACACAGTCGCGGAACTTCGCCTCGAGCTCCTCCTCGCGCAGCGGCGTCGTGGCGTGTCCGGGCGGCACGTCGGCCCGCCGCGCGACGGCGCCACGTCGGCCCTGCGCCGCGACGACCGCGTACGCGCCCTGCCACTCGGGTGGTCCGACCGGGGGGTCGGGCCGCTCCTCGACGGCCACGGCCGAGAGCAGGCGTTGCGCCTCCGGGCGGTTCACGGCCTCGTCGGTGAACGAGTCCAGCGTGAGCCCGCCGTCGAGCAGGCATGCTGCGACCACGTACTCGAGGCTGAACTTGCCCTGCAGCCCGGTCGTCGGCGTGTGGTGGATCAGCGGGCCGAGGCCGTCCGGATGGACGGAGACCACGACCTTGTCCACGTCGGAGGCCGCCAGCCCGTCCTCGACGAGGGCGAGAGCGGCGCCGGCCGCGCGGTGGGCGTAGTAGCAGCAGGGGAACCGCTTCACGTTCAGCCCGAGGCGCCCCGGCAGCCACTCCCCGTCCAACACGGTCTGGGCAGCACCAGGGCGCGGCTCCTGCCCGTACAGCGCGAGGTAGCCGAGTGGCGCCTCGAGCAGCTCGGCGTCGGCAGTGAACCCGTCGGCGGCGAGCAGGCCGGCGAACACGCCGTCGGACGCGGCCAGCCCGGCGTGCAGCGGCTTGGTCATCGTGCCGAAGTTGCGCCGGCTGCCCCCGGCCAGTGACCCGGCGATGCCGAGTGCGTGACGCACCTCACGGCGCCCGAGGCGCAGCAGGCGCGCGGTGACCGCCGCGGACGCGAGCACGCCCAGCGTCGCCGTCGAGTGCCAGCCCTGCGCGTAGTGCCGGTCGATGGACATCCCTGCGGCGAGCGCGCACTCGACCTGGTAGCCCACGCAGTACGCGTCGAGCAGGGCACGCCCGCCGGCGCCGGCCTCCTGGGCGGCGGCCAGAGCGGCCGGGACGAGGACGGCGCTCGGGTGGCCGATGAGGTCGTCGAGGACGTCGTCGTAGTCGAGCGCGTGGGCGGCCGTCCCGTTGTGCAGGGCCGCGTCGACGGGCTGGGTGGACCTTCCGTGGGTCAGCACCTCGCACGGGCCGTCGGGGAGCCGTCGTCCGGTCGCCGCCCAGAGCGCGACGAGGGTGGGGTCGCCCGCGGCGGCGAGGGTCACCCCGACCGTGTCGACGAGTGCCCGCTCGGCCAGGTCGAGCGCCGCCTCCGGCAGGCTCCCAGGATCGGCGCCGACGACGAAGTCCGCCACGGCCGCGGTCAGCGGCACGTCCTGTGCGGCCGGCCCGCTCACGATGCGCCCCCGCTCGACGGCCCTGCCTCGGCCGCCGCGAGGACCTCTCGGGCGCGGCGGGCCACCGGGTAGTCGACGAACGACCCGTCGTCCAGCCGGATGCTGGAGACGCCGGCCGCCTCCGCCGCGCGGAAGGCGCTGTCGACCTCGTTCGCCCACGCGATCTCGTCCGTGGTCGGCGTGAACGTCGCCCGGACCGGCTCCAGCTGTGCCGGGTGGATCACCTGCATCCCTCCGAAGCCCAGCGCGCGCGCCTGGCGCGCGGCACGGAGCAGACCGTCCGGGTCGGACAGGTCGAGGTACGGCGCGTCCAGCGGCTTCGCACGTGCCGCGGCCGCGGCGGCGAGCACGACGTGGGACCTGGCGTACCGGAGCTCCGACCCGTCTGCGGTGGGCGTGATGCCGAGCTCGGCCCCGAGGTCGGCCGAGCCGAACGACAGCGTGTGCACGCGCGGATGTGCGGCGGCGAGGGCTGCCGCAGCCAGGACGCCCGCGGCCGTCTCGACGATCGGCACGAGGCGCACGGGCCGAGTGGTGGCCTCGGCCGCTTCCGCGTGGTCCAGGCGTGCGGCGACCCAGCGGACCTCGTCGGGCGAGCTGACCTTCGGGACGAGGACCGTGTCAAGGAGGGGCAGCACCGGGGTGAGGGCCGTGAGGTCGTCCTCGGCGTGACCGGAGTCGACGGCGTTGATCCGCACGGCGGCAATGCAGCCCCCGGGTCGTCCGGCGCTGAGCGCCCCGGTCGCCTGTGCCCGGGCGGTGCTCTTGGCCGACTCGGCGACGGCGTCCTCGAGGTCGACCGCAACTCCGTCGGCAGGGCTGGCGAAGGCCTTGGCGATCCGGTCCGGCCGGTCGCCAGGGACGAAGAGCAGCGTGCGCAGCGCCATCGAGCCAGGCCCCCGATCTCGTGCGGTCATCCGCCTGGAGGGCGAGGGGTGCCGACCCTGGACGTGCGGGATGCTGTCGGTTGCCACGCGCATACCGTATGCACGGTTCCCGGACAAATCGGACGGGTCAAGGTGGTGCGGACTGAAAAATCCTGGGAACGATTGCGGGATGACGACCTTGCGCGACGTTGCGGCCCAGGTGGGCGGGGTGTCCGTGTCCACCGTGTCCCGGGCGCTCACGGGGCACCCGCACGTCGACGAGGAGCTCCGCTCCCGCATCCAGACGGCCGCCCGGAGCCTCGACTACCGGCCCAACGCCCACGCTCGTGCCCTGCGTCAGCGGCAGAGCCGGACGATCGGGCTCGTCCTGCCGGACATCGTCAACATCACGTACGCAGCAGGGTCGGCGGTGCTGCAACGCATCTTCCAGCGGTACGGGTACAACGTGGCGCTCTTCGTCACCGACAACGACCCGGCGGTCGAGCGCGACTGCCTGCAGCGGCTCAGCGAGCAGCAGGTCGACGGGATCATCCACGTACCCTGCACGTCCTCCGGTGCCCGGATGCTCGACCGGGCCGGCGACAGGATCCCCGTGGTCGAGCTCTTCCGGCACTCGCAGGGCGGGCGCTTCGACTGTGTGATCGCCGACGACGAGCAGAGCGCCTACCAGGTGATCGAGCACCTCGCGACGCTGGGCCACCGCCGCATCGGCGTCATCGCCGGCGACGCCGAGTTCAGCACGACCGGGCACCGCCTGGCGGGCATCACCCGGGCGTTGCAGGACTTCGCCATCGACCCGGAGCACTGCCCGGTGATGACCGGGTCGTACTCGAGGGAGTGGGGGGCTCGCGCGTTCACGGAGCTGCTGCGCATGCCCGACCGCCCGACTGCGGTCTTCGCCACGAGCAGCGAGTTCGTGCTGGGTGCCCTGCTCGCCACCACCACGCAGGGCGTACGCCTCCCGGACCAGGTGTCCCTCGCCGGACTCGGTGACCCGGACTGGTACAGCGTCGTCAGTGCCCCGGTCACGTCGTACTCGCTGCCCCTGGAAGAGATGGGGATGGCCGCGGCACAGCTTCTCGTGAGCCGCATCTCCCAAGAGCCTCAGCGGGGCTGGAAGCCCACCTCGCTCACCGTGGCGGGTCACTTCGCCGTCCGGGACTCGACCGGCCCGCCGGTCCCAGCGGGAACTCCGTGAGCGACGGCCCGCTCCAGCGGCCACAGCCCGCGTCCGCCGGCACGGTCGCGGTCCGCTCGGCACGTCACCACGTACCCTCCTGCGCGACGGCGTCGAGCGGCCCACCCGGAGGGAGATGAGCGTGCGGGTACGGCTGGCTTACGGCGAGACGGGGCTCGAGGTCGACCTGCCCGACGGGCGGACGACCGTCGTGGCGCCGCGTGACGTCCCTGGGGCAGCGGACCCCCGGCAGGAGCTGCGCAACGCGCTCCGCGAGCCGGTCGCGGGGCCTCCGCTGGCCTCCCTCGCCCGTCCCGGCCAGACCGTGGCCATCTCCGTCTGCGACGGGACCCGGGCGCAGCCGCGGGACCTCATGGTGCCCGCCGTGCTCGACGAGCTGGAGGGGCTCGTCGACCTCGACGACGTCGTGGTCCTCGTGGCCACGGGGACGCACCGGGGGAACACCGAGACCGAGCTGCGGGCACTGCTCGGCGACGACGTGTACGACCGCGTCCGCGTGGTCAACCACGACGCGCGTGACCCGTCCTCGCACCGCTGGATGGGGGAGCACGGGGCCGGCGTGCCGGTGTGGCTGATGTCCGACTGGGTCGAGGCGGACCTGCGGATCACCACCGGCTTCGTCGAGCCGCACTTCTTCGCCGGGTTCAGCGGCGGGCCGAAGATGGTGGCGCCGGGGCTCGCCGCCCTGGACACCGTGCTGACCCTGCACGACGCCCGCCGCATCGGGCACCCCTCGGCGACCTGGGGGGTCTGCGAGGGGAACCCGGTGCACGACGACGTCCGGGCCGTCGTGGGTGCCGTCGGAGGGGTGCACTTCGCGCTCGACGTCGTGCTCAACCGGCACCAGCAGATCGTCGAGGCGTACGGCGGGGAGCTGTTCGCGATGCACGCTGCGGCCCGCGAGGCCGCCCGACGTATCGCGATGGCGCCGGTGGACGGCCGGTTCGAGGTGGTCGTGACGACGAACTCGGGCTTCCCGCTCGACCAGAACCTCTACCAGGCGGTCAAGGGCATGTCCGCGGCCTCGACCGTGGTGTCCCCCGGCGGCACGATCGTGTGCGCGGCGGAGTGCCGGGACGGGTTCCCCGACCACGGCTCGTACCGCGAGGTGCTGGCGTCCGCGCCGTCGCCGCAGGCGCTGCTCGACGAGATCGCCGGCCGGGAGAAGACGGTGCCCGACCAGTGGCAGGTCCAGGTCCAGGCCAGGATCCAGAACCACGCCCGGGTGGTGATGCGGACCGGGTACCTGGCGCCGGACGACCTGGCCGCCGCACACCTCGACCACACGGACGACGTTTCGGCCACGGTCCGCGAGGCGCTGGCCGCGGCCGGCCCCTCGGCGCGCGTCTGCGTGCTGCCCGAGGGTCCGCAGACAATCCCGTACGTCGCGCAGACGGCCGGCGCCGTGGGCTGAGCCGGGTCAGCCGTTCGCCGCGCTCCCGTTCGTCCGCTCAGCCGTTCGCCGTGCTCCCGCAGGCGGCCTCGAGGTCCTCCACCGCCGCGCGGTAGTGGCGCAGCCCCTCGACTCGCTCGTGCGCGTTCGAGTCCAGGTCGACGATGCGGTGCGCCTGCTGTTTGACCTGGCGTGCCGGCCCCACCGCCGGTGCCGGGAGGAACTCGCCGTACTGCAGCACCGTGCCCTCGACGTAGGCGAGCCTGCCGCGCACCCCGGAGAAGAAGTCCTGCTCGTCCTCCTGACCGGGCGGGACGAGCATGAACTCCGTCCAGCCGATCGCGGACTCGACGCGGGCGCACCCGTCCTCGCGCGGTGACCCGGTCGGCGTGGCCGAGGGACCGGCACCCTGCGCCGCATCCTCCGCCTGCGGGTCTGAGCCGCTGCACGCCGCCGGGACGGCGACGAAGCCGAGCGCGAGCAGCGTGCGGACGAGGCGCTCGTGTGCTCGGGGCATCGAGTCCCCCATTCTGCGGGCGGTCTCCCCCGTACGAGGCCGGGACGGACCAGGGTTGACTAACCTGACTTCGCCCATCATGCGGTTAGTATGAGTGGACGTCAACGCCGTACGGCTCACCGAGCGCCGGGAGGCTGGCCGTGTACCACCTCGTGGAGGGGCTGCAGGTCCCGGCGTCACTCGCCGGCGAGGCTGCGCTGGAGATCTGCAACACCCGCGCGGGCTGGGGCGAGGCGTCCCCCAAGGAGTACCTGCGCTCGTACGAGCACCTCGTCGTCTGGGCCCGGGAGAAGGGGCTGGTCGGCCGAGCGGCGTCCGCCACGCTCCGTGACCGGGCGCGTGACGAGCCCGGCCGGGCCGCCGCCGTCCTGCGGCAGGCGCTCACGTTCCGTGACGCGTACTACCGCGTCCTCGTCGGGACCCCTGCACCCCGCCACCGCGAGGTCGTCGCCGGGGTGGCCGAGCGCGCGTCGCGCCTGCGGCGCCTGTCCACCGAGGCCGGTCGGACGCAGTGGCGGCTGGACGAGGAGCGGGCCGGGCTGCTGCTGCCGCTGCTCGCGGTCGGGCTCGCGGCCGGCGACTGGCTCTGCCGCGCCGAGCCCGGGTCCGCCGCGGCGTGTCCGGGCACCGGCTGCGGGTGGGTGTTCGCCGACCCGTCCCGGCGGCGCCGGTGGTGCTCGATGGCGGCCTGCGGCAACCGTGCGAAGGCACGGCGCCACGCCGTGCGTGCCCGCACCGGCACGCAGGGGTAGCGAGGGCGGGCTCCATCTCGTCCGTGGTGGGTGATGCCCCGGGGGCTCCGGTGCGCGAGGTTCGAGGCATACGGAACCCAGAAGGGACGGGACACCATGCCTCGAGGCAGACGACCCCTGCTCCGGGCGGCCGTCGTGGGCGGCAGTGCCTACTACGCCGGCAAGAAGCGCCAGGAAGGGCAGACCCAGGAAGCCACGCAGGACGACCAGACCGCCGCCCCCCAGCAGCCGGCCCCACAGCCGGCCGTGCCCACGCAGGCCGGCCCTCCGCCGGCGTCCCCACCCGCCTCCGGCGGGCTGGCCGACCAGCTCACACAGCTCAAGAGCCTCCTGGACGCCGGCGCGCTGAGCCCGGCCGAGTACGAGGCCGCCAAGCAGAGAGTGCTGCAGGGCGGCTGAGCCCGCTCCGGCCGACGTGAGGAGGACGTGATGGAGCTCGGTCCAGTCCAGGTTCTTGTCCTGGCGTTCGAGAAGGCGAACTTCACCGGGGAGATCATGCGGGAGCTCACCCGCCTCCGCGAGCACGACGTCGTCCGGCTGGTCGGGCTGCTCTTCGTCCGCAAGGACGAGGACGGCTCGATCGAGGAGCTGGAGACGACCGACCTCTCGCCGGAGGAGCTGACCTCGCTGGGCGAGCTGGCCGGCGCGCTGATCGGCCTGGGCGCCGGCGGCGAGGAGGGCGCCGCGATCGGCGCGGCCGAGGGCGCCCACCGCACCGAGGACGGCTCGGTCTTCGACGAGGAACAGGTCTGGTACCTGGCCGACCAGATCCCCCCCGGGGTGGCGACGGCCGTCGTCGTGCTCGAGCACCGCTGGGCGATCCCGCTCCGGGACGCCGTGGTCCGCGCCGGGGGCACGGCCGTGTCCGACGAGTGGATCCACCCGTGGGACCTCGTGCGCATGGGCTTCGACGCCCGTACCGCCGCGAGCACCTGAGGACAGGAGCACCGCGCCCGGGGGCGAACGGTCAGGAGGTGGCCCGGTGTCGACGCTTGACCTGGCCAGGCTCCAGTTCGCCCTCACGTCGATCTACCACTTCCTGTTCGTGCCGCTCACGATCGGCCTCGCCTTCCTCACCGCGGCCTTGCAGACGCGCTGGCACCGGACCGGGCACAGCGACTACCTCAGGCTGACCAAGTTCTTCGGGACGCTGCTCGTCGTTAACATCGCCGTGGGCGTGGTCACCGGGCTCGTCCAGGAGTTCCAGTTCGGCATGAACTGGTCCGGCTACTCGCGGTTCGTCGGGGACGTGTTCGGCGCCCCGCTCGCCATGGAGGGGCTGGCCGCGTTCTTCCTCGAGTCGACGTTCCTCGGGCTGTGGGTGTTCGGGTGGGACCGGCTCTCCCCGCGGGTCCACCTCGCCACGATCTGGGCGGTCGCGGTCGGTGCCGCCCTCTCGGCGGCGTTCATCATGGCGGCGAACTCGTGGATGCAGCGCCCCGTGGGCTACCAGCTCGACAAGGCGTCCGGGCGCCCCGAGCTGACCGACATCTGGGCTCTGCTCACCAACCCGGTGTTCCTCTGGAGCTATGCGCACGTGCTGCTCGCGTCCCTGGTCACCGCCGGGATGGTCATGCTCGCCGTGTCCGCCTGGCACCTGCGCCGTCGCAGCAGCGGGGAGATGTTCGCGCGCTCCGCGAAGCTCGCGCTCGTCGTGCTCGTGCCGTCGTCGTTGCTGCTCCTCATGGTCGGCAGCAAGCTCGGCGTCATCGAGACCACGTACCAGCCGATGAAGATCGCTGCCGCCGAGGCGCAGTGGGAGACGTGCCAGCCGTGCTCGTTCTCGCTGTTCCAGATCGGCGGGGGGAAGGACGACAAGACGCCCACCCAGATCATCGAGGTGCCGCACCTGCTCTCGGTGCTCGCGACCGGCACCTGGGACGGCAAGGTGGTCGGCCTCGACGAGACCCAGCGCACGTACGAGAAGCGGTACGGCGCCGGCGACTACGTGCCCGACGTGTTCGTCCAGTACTGGTCGATGCGAGTGATGGCCTACCTCGGCTCGGCGGTCCTCCTGTTCTCCCTCTGGGGAGCGTGGCTCGCGTGGCGTGGCCGCATGGCGTCGTCACGGTGGTCCTCGCGGTGGTTCCTCCGGCTCGCCGTGTGGGCGGCGGTGCTGCCCTTCGTCATGAACACCGCCGGCTGGCTGCTCACCGAGAACGGCAGGCAGCCGTGGATCGTGCAGGGCCTCCAGCTCACGAAGGACGCACCCTCCCCGTCGGTGGGGACCACCGCGCTGGTCACCAGCATCGTGGTGTTCGCCCTGCTGTACGCGGCTCTCGCGGTGGTGGACGTGGCGCTGATGCTCCGGTACGCCCGCGCGGACGGCTCCTCGGCCGCATCGCAGGCCGGGGAGGGCCCGCCCGTCGAGGACGACGACGCGCTGGCGGTGCACCCGGTGTCCGGAGCGGGTGAGGAGCCACGATGAGCCTCCCCGAGCTGTGGTTTCTGCTCGTCGCCGTGCTGTGGACGGGCTTCCTCGTCCTGGAGGGGTTCGACTTCGGCGTCGGCATGCTGCACGGCGTGGTCGGCCGCGACGACGAGGGCCGCCGGGTGGCGCTCGGCACGGTCGGCTCGGTGTGGGACGCGAACGAGGTCTGGCTCGTCGTCGCCGCCGCGGCGATGTTCGCGGCCTTCCCCGACTGGTACGCGACGATGTTCTCCGGCTTCTACCCCGCTCTTCTCGTGCTTCTCGTCGCCCTGATCGTGCGAGGGGTGGCGTTCGAGTTCTCCGGCCGGCGGGACGACCCGCGCTGGCGCCACCGCTGGCAGGTCGCCACGACCACGGCTTCCCTGCTCGCGCCGCTGCTGCTGGGCATCGCCCTGGGCAACCTGCTGCACGGCGTGCCGATCGACGGCGACGGGGAGTACGCCGGAGACCTGGGCGACCTGCTCGGGGCGTACGCCCTGCTGACCGGGGCCACCCTGGTGCTGCTGTGCCTGCTGCACGGCAGCACGTTCCTCGCGTTGCGGACCTCGGGCGACGTCCGGGAGCGTGCCGTTATGGCGGGCCGGCGGATCGCCCCGCTCACCGTGCTCGCGGTGCTCGCCTTCACCGGCTGGACCTTCGCCGCCGAGGACGCGGGCGTGCTGTCCGTCCTTGCCGAAGCCGTCGCGGTGCTCGGCGTTCTCGCGGCCTGGCGGCTCCTCCACGCCGGAAGGGACGGGCGGGCCTTCACCGCGAGCGCGATCACGGTCGCCGCGGTCGTGCTCACCGTGTTCACCGAGCTGTACCCGCGGGTGATGGTGTCGTCGCTGGGCGCCGCGAACGACCTCACCGTCGAGGGCACGGCCGCCTCCTCGTACGCCCTGACCGTGATGACCGTGGTGGCGGTCGTGTTCCTCCCGCTCGTGCTCGCGTACCAGGCGTGGAGCTACCACGTCTTCCGGCGGCGGCTCGGGCGCGAGCGCCGGCCGGCCGCAGGCCCGCCGCGGCCCCGTAAGGCGTCGGACCGCACCGCCGACACCCCTGCCTCCGACTCCCCTGCCACAGACGACCGGCCATCGAAGGACACGCCATGACCCACGAGCGGATGGACCAGTCCACGACCGCCGTGATCGTCGGAGCCGGGTTCGCCGGCATCGGCTGCGCGAAGGCCCTGGCGAAGGACGGCGTCCACGTGGTGCTCCTGGACCGGAACAACTACCACCAGTTCCAGCCGCTCCTCTACCAGGTGGCGACGGCCATGCTCGCCCCCAGCGACGTGGGGGCGCCGCTGCGGACGCTGTTCCGCGGCGTCGAGAACGTCCGGGTCGTCCAGGGGGACGTGACCTCCGTCGACCCGGCAGGGCTGAGCGTGACCACCGCCGACGGCCAGACGTACGCCGGGGACTACCTCGTCCTCGCCGGTGGGGCGCAGCCCGCGTTCTTCCGTACACCGGGGGCGGCCGAGCACGCCTTCCCGTTGTACTCGCTGCAGGACGCGGAACGGCTGCGGTCGCGCGTGTTCGAGCTGTACGACGAGGTCGACCGCGACCCCGCTCTGCTGGACAAGGGTGCCCTCGACTTCGTCGTCGTCGGGGCCGGGCCCACGGGGGTGGAGACGGCGGGCGCGCTCGCCGACCTCGTCCACCAGGTGCTCCCCCGGCAGTACCCCGACCTGCCCGTCCAGGCCACCCGGATCTACCTGGTCGACCTCGGGCACTCGGTGCTCCCGGCGTTCTCGGCACCGGCGCACGAGTACGCGGCGAAAGTGCTGGCCCGCAACGGCGTGCTGCTCCGGCTCGGGCAGTCCGTCCGGGAGGTGGCGCCGGGCCACGTCGTCCTCGGTGACGGGACGGAGATCCCGACCCGCTGCACGATCTGGGCCGGCGGGGAGAAGGCGGCCTCGCTGGCCCGGGCAAGCGGGCTCGGCCTGGGCCGCGGGGGCCGGGTGGACGTCCTCCCCGACCTCAGCGTCGAGGGTCACCCCCGGCTGTTCGTCCTCGGCGACCTGGCGAACATCGCCGACCAGGACGGGACGGACTTGCCGCAGCTGGGCTCGGTGGCCCTGCAGAGCGGCCAGTGGACGGCCGCCAGCATCCGAGCGGACCTGGCGGGGAGGCCGCGTACCCCGTTCCGGTACCACGACAAGGGCATCATGGCGATGATCAGCCGGGGCTCGGCCGTGGCCGAGGTGGGTGCGCGGCGGCACGAGCTGCACGGGCCGATCGCCTTCGCGTCCTGGCTCGGCGTCCACGCCTGGCTGATGAGCGGCGTCCGCACGCGGATCGACGCCTTCGTCTCCTGGGGCTGGGACTACTTCAGCCAGAACAGGGCCCCCGGCCTGCTCGACCAACCTGACGCCGCCCGGATCGACTGGCGCGACGAGGACATCTCGGACGCCGACACCCCTGACCCCTCCGTGCCCGAGCAGCAGGGTGCCCGCGGGGCGGCAGGGTCCAGCGCACCCGTCATCCCTGGCGGGTGATGCCCGGCGTGTCGGCCACGACGACGGTGGACCAGGACAGCCACGGACGGGGCCGGGCCCGGCGGAGGGACCTGCGGTGACACCGACGACGACAGCGACGACGGCGTACCCACCCATCGAGAACCACGGGCTCATCGGCGACCTGCAGACCGCCGCCCTGGTGTCCACCGAGGCCACGGTCGACTGGATGTGCCTGCCCCGGTTCGACTCCCCGACCGTCTTTGCCGGCCTGCTCGACCCGGAGCGCGGCGGGCACTTCAGCATCAGGCCGAAGCACAACGGCTACGTGACCCGTCAGCTGTACCTTCCCGGCACGCCGATCCTCGTGACCCGGTTCATGACCACGGTGGGCGTCGGCGAGGTCACCGACTTCATGCCGGTCACCGGGGCACGGGCCACGGACCGTCACCGGCTCGTCCGGCTCATCCGGGTCGTGCGGGGCGAGATGGAGTTCGTCGGCGAGTGCGTCCCGCGCTTCGACTACGGACGGGCCACGCACACCACGCACGTGGCCAACCGGTGCGTGGAGTTCCACAGCGACTCGCTGACCCTGCGCTTCTCCCCGGTGCCGCCGCCGGAGGGTCCGATGGTCAAGGAGCACGACATCCACATCCGCGACGGGGGGCTGTACATCACCGCGCGGCTCTCGGCGGGGCAGGTCGGCGGAGTCGTCCTCGAGTCCGCGCCCGAGGGCCCGGCCCAGCCGATCCCCCGCGAGGAGATCCTCGCGCTCTTCGCGGAGACGCGGGACTTCTGGCGAGAGTGGATCGGCCAGTCGCAGTACAAGGGCCGGTGGCGCGAGATGGTCGAGCGGTCGGCGATGACGCTGAAGCTCATGACGTACGCGCCCACCGGCGCGCTCGTCGCCGCCCCCACCGCGGCCCTGCCGGAGCAGGTCGGGGGCGAGCGCAACTGGGACTACCGCTACACGTGGGTCCGCGACGCGTCCTTCTCCGTGTACGCGCTGCTCGGCCTCGGCTTCACCGAAGAGGCCGAGGCGTTCCTGAACTGGCTGGTGCAACGCATCCGCCACGCCAGCGAGAAGCAGGAACCGCTGCAGATCATGTACCGGATCGACGGGTCGCCTGACCTCGACGAACAGACGCTGGACCACTTCGCCGGCTACAAGGGGTCCAGTCCGGTGCGGGTCGGCAACGGGGCGGCCACGCAGCTCCAGCTCGACATCTACGGCGAGGCGATGGACTCCATCTACCTCGCGGACACGCACGCGCTCCCGCTCAGCGACGAGGCGTGGGGGCACGTCAGCGAGCTCATCGACTGGCTCTGCGACAACTGGGACCAGTCGGAGGAAGGGATCTGGGAGACCCGCGGCGGCCGCCACGACTTCACGTACGGACGGGTGATGGCCTGGGTGGCGCTCGACCGCGCGATCCGCATCTCGCAGAACCGCGCCCGCCCGGCGGACCTGGTGCACTGGACGGCGATGCGGGACATGATCTACCGCCAGATCATGGAGCGCGGGTGGGACGAGAAGCGGCAGGCCTTCGTGCAGCACTACACCACGGACGTCCTCGACGCCTCGCTGCTCTACATGCCGCTGGTCGGGTTCATCGCGCCGAGCGACCCCAAGTGGCAGTCGACGCTGCGCGCGATGGACGAGGAGCTGGTCTCGGACAGCCTCGTCTACCGCTACAACCCGGGCGCCTCCCCGGACGGCCTACGCGGCGCGGAGGGCACGTTCTCGATGTGCACGTTCTGGTACGTCGACGCGCTGGCGCGCTCCGGGCGGCTCGAGGACGCGAGGATGACCTTCGAGAAGATGCACACGTACGCCAACCACCTCGGCCTGTACTCCGAGGAGGTCGGCCCCACCGGCGAGCAGCTGGGCAACTTCCCGCAGGCCTTCAGCCACCTCGCCCTCATCAGCGCGGCGATCAACCTGGACTTCCAGCTGGACCACGGGGCGGGCTGGGTCGACCCGGTGCTCGGCATGTCCCGGAGGCGGGACGTGCCGCTCAGCCGACTCGGATAGAGGGGGACCCCCACGATGGACCGAGCCAGGGCCGCGACGACGACCGCTGCGGTGCCGGGCCAGCAGCGTGCGCGACCCCGCTCGGGGGCGTCCGCGCGCAGGCCGCGGGCCCGCCGTGTGCCCCACCTGACTCCTGAGGAGCGGGCCGCACGCGGGCGAGCGGCCCGGGCTCACGTCCCCCGGTCGAGCCACGCGGCGATGCCGTCCGCCAACGGGCGCGACCCCGTCGGCCTGCTCGTGCAGCAGGCGGCGAACCGCGTCCCCGAGCTGGTGCCGATCCGGTACGGACGCATGGTCTCGTCGCCGTTCGCGTACTACCGGGGCGCCGCGCTGTCCATGGCCACCGACCTGGCCGGCACGCCTGCGACCGGGGTCCACGTCCAGCTCTGCGGAGATGCCCACCTGGCCAACTTCGGGCTGTTCGCGTCCCCGGAACGACGGCTCGTGTTCGACCTCAACGACTTCGACGAGACCCTGCCCGGGCCGTGGGAGTGGGACGTGAAGCGGTTGGCGGCGAGCCTGGTGGTGGCGGCGCGGGAGAACGGCTTCTCGTCCAAGGAGAGCCGCCGCATCGTTCTCGACACCGTGCGCCGCTACCGCGAGGCCATGCGGGGGTTCGCGACGATGGGCAACCTCGCCGTCTGGTACGCGCGCCTGGACGCCGACGAGGTGCAGGCCGCGGTCGTGGGCCGGCTCGGCACCCGGGAACGCAAGAAGCTCACCGGTTCCCTCGCCAAGGCGCGTACGCACGACAGCATGCAGGAGCTGCGCAAGCTGACCCGGCTCGTCGAGGGCGAGCACCGCCTGCTCTCCGACCCGCCGCTGCTCGTGCCGCTGACCGAGCTGATGCCCGGGGCGGAGCGGGACGAGCTCGAAGAGTGGATGCACGGGCTGATCCGCCGGTACCGTCGCTCGCTCACCTCGGACCGCCGCAACCTGCTCGAGCAGTTCCGGCTCGTCGACATCGGGCACAAGGTCGTCGGGGTGGGCAGCGTCGGGACCCGCTGCTGGGTGCTGCTGTTCGTCGGGCGGGACGGAGCGGACCCGTTGTTCCTCCAGGGCAAGGAGGCCCTGCCCTCGGTGCTCACCGGGTTCACGGCGCCCACGACGTACGCGAACGAGGGCCACCGCGTCGTCGCCGGGCAGCGGCTCATGCAGGCGAACAGCGACATCTTCCTCGGCTGGCAGCGCACCACCGGCGTGGACGGCCTGCAGCACGACTTCTACGTCCGGCAGCTCAGGGACTGGAAGTGGGCCGCGAAGATCGACACGATGACGCCGGAGGGGATGGCCTGGTACGGCGCGCTCTGCGGGTGGACGCTGGCCCGCGCGCACGCGAGATCGGGTGACCGGATCGCGGTCGCGACGTACCTCGGCTCGGGGGACGTGTTCGACCGCGCGGTCGCCGACTTCGCCGAGGCGTACGCCGACCTCACCGAGCGCGACCACTCCGCGCTCGCCGACGCCGTTCGGACCGGCCAGGTGGCCGCGGAGACCGGCGTCTAGGCCGGCCAGAGGAGGACATCTCGTGGCCGCGGTGCGTGTCCGGCCCCTGCTGTCGTGGGCCACCCGTTTTCAGGTGCGCCAGTACGTGCGGGGCAGCCTCTGGATCCTCCCTCTCGCCGGTGGGCTCGCCGGCTGGCTGCTCGCGCAGCTCACGCTGTGGACCGAAGGCTCCCTGCCACTGCCGTCCGGCTGGACCTACTCGGCCGGCACCGCGAGCGGCCTCCTCACGGCGATCGTCGGCGCGATGATCGGCCTGCTCGGGTTCGTCGTCACGATCGGTGTGCTCGTCATCCAGTCGGCCACGCAGACGCTGTCCCCCCGCTTCATGCGGCTCTGGTACCGGGACCGGATGCAAAAGTTCGTCCTGGCCACGTTCACCGCGACGCTCGCGATGGCGTTCGTGCTGCTGCGCCGGACCGAGAAGGGCCACGTCCCCAACCTCGGGGTCACGGTGGCCGGCGGCGCGGTCCTGCTGAGCCTCGTCCTGCTCGTGCTGTACTTCGACCGCTTCACCCACCGGCTCAGGCCGGTGGCGATCGCGGCGCTCGTGGCAGCGACCGGGCGCGCGGTGCTGGCGGCGCCCCCGCAGGCCCGGCCGTACGTGCCGCCGGACGCTCCTCGCCCCCGGTCGGGCGCCGGCGTCGGGGCTGAGGTCCGACACCCGGAGCCGTTCGCGGCCCCCGAGGGCGTGCCCACGTGGACGGTGCGCTCGCGCCGCTCCGGTGCCGTGCAGGCGATCCACCAGCCCGGGCTGGTCCGGGCAGCCCGTGCGTACGACTGCGTGCTCGTGCTCGTCCACCCCGTCGGGGACTTCGTCCCGGAGGGCACTGTGCTCATGGAGGCGTACGGCGCGACGGCGCCGCCGGACGAGCCGCGGCTGTGCGGGCTCGTCGCATTCGGTCACGAGCGCACGATCGACCAGGACCCCGCCTTCGCGCTGCGCATCCTCGTCGACATCGCGATCCGGGCGCTCTCCCCCGCGGTCAACGACCCCACCACCGCGATCCAGCTCGTCGACCATGTGGAGGAGGTGATCGGGGTGGTCGGCGCCTCGCCGCGCCCCGGGCAGCTCGCGCTCGCCGACGACGAGGGACGGCTGCGTGTGCTCGTCCCCGAGCACTCCTGGGAGCAGTACCTGCGGCTCGCCGTCACCGAGATCCGCCTCTACGGGAAGACCTCGGTGCAGGTCTGCCGCCGGCTTCGGGCGCTTCTGGAGGACCTGTGCGACAAGGTCCCCGCCGCGCACCGCGCCGCCGTCGAGGCCGAGCTGGCCCGGCTCGACGCGACAGTCGAGCGCTCCTTCGACGACCCCGCCGAGCGGGACTTCGCCCGGACCCGTGACCGCCAGGGCATCGGCGGCCCGTCCTACGTGAGGTCGTCCCTCAGCTCGTCCGGCGACGTCCGCGGCCGCGGGAGGGCCGACCGCTCCGTCCAGTCGTAGACCACCGACGTCCGGAGCACCACGTCCTGCACGGACCTGTTCGCCCGGCTCACCACGCTCCACAGCAGCCCGATCGGCAGCAGCACGCAGAACAGGGCCCGCACGAGGGCCAAACCTGCGCCCAGCCGGTGCCCGTGCCGGTCCAGCACGCGGAGGCCGAGCAGGTGCCCGCCATACGAGCGGCCCGTCGTCGCCCAGGACTGGGCCAGGTACACGGTGAGCAGCGCACCGGCGACGACCGCGAGCGCGGACGAGGAGAGGTGCGGCGGGGTGAACCTCGCCGGGTGCCGCAGGAACTCCACCCCCACGTACAGGCCGTAGACCGCCGCCGTCATGGCGACCGCCACGAGCCCGTCCACCGCGCTGGCGAGCAGGCGGCTGACCACCCCGGCACGGCGTCCCTGGTACGGCCGGGCCTCCCGCGGCACGGACGAGAGCGCCGACGACCACCCCGACGACCGGGCGTGGCCGTCCGCCGCCCCGACGTCCTCGTCCGGCTGCACGGGGCGCTCGGCGGGGTCCGGCTGATCGGCGCGCCGACCGTCCGCGGTGGCGGTCACGTCTCGTCCGGGGCCACGGTGCGGCGGGGTCCGCGTCGCAGCAGGACACGGTCGACGATCCGGTTCACCCGCTCGTCCGCGTCGATGCTCTGCAGCCGGACGCCGCGTACCGACTCCGACGCCATCGACCCCGTCGACTCCCGCACGATGGCGGGGAGGTCGAGGTCCTCGACCACCTCCTGCGCGAGGCGGACGAGGTCCACCCGGGCGATGATCGCGTCGACGTCGACCCGGGCCGCGATCGCGTCGATGTCCACCCGCGCCACCACCGCGTCGACGACAGCGGGCACCACGGCCTCGAGGAACCGGGCGGCGTCCGCCTCGGCCCCCCTGCGGACCACGCGGCCCCGGGCCGTGAGCACGGTGACGGCACCGTGGACCCCGGGGGCGACGACCGGCGTCCAGGAGGCGACCCGCCCGAGCGGGCGTGCCGCACGCCCCGCGGTCCGGGCGACCCACGCCCCCGCGC
>JBOGEN010000157.1:0-8082 GCA_050743265.1 Actinomycetes bacterium | reverse complement strand
CGCTCCGCCGGCTCGCCGCGACCACGGCGGCCGCCGCCCGGCGTACCGGGCTCGACGTCGATCACCGCCCGTACCGCCCGCATCTCACGATCGCCCGCGCCCGCCAACCCGTCGACGTCGGGCCGCTGCTCGACCGTCTCTCCGACCATCGCGGCCCGGCCTGGACGGCGGGGAGCCTGCACCTCGTCCGCAGCCGGCTCGCTGCCCACGCGGACCGCGGCTCGGTGTACGAGACGGTGGCGTCCTGGCCCCTCGGCGGCGGGTAGCCTCGGCGAACGTGGACCCGCGGACCCGCAGGCTCGTCGTCCCCCTCGCGCTCGCCGTGATGGTGTTGGTCGTCGTGCTCGGCGCCGTGCTCTGAGCCGGTCTCTGAGCCGGGTCGCGCACGGGCTCCAGGGCTGCCGTGTCCTACCAGGCGTACGCCTCAGGCGCGGGCCCTCCCGGGCCGGGGGAGATCTCGTCCAGCCGCTTGAGCGCGTCCGCGGTGAGGGAGATCTCCAGCGCGCGCAGCGACCCGTCCATCTGCTCCCGCGTCCGCGGGCCCACGATCGGGGCGGTGACCGCGGGCTGGTGCAGCAACCAGGCCAGCGCGACGTCCGCCGGCCGCTCGCCGAGCTCCGCGCAGAACGCCTCGAACGCCTCGACCCGGGGGCGGTACCGGGTCAGCCGCTGCTGAGTCCGGTCGGACGAGGACCGGCCGCCCTCGCGACGCGCCCCGAGGATGCCGCCGAGCACACCGCCGAACAGCGGCGACCACGGGATGACGCCGATGCCGTACGCCTGCGCAGCCGGAAGCACCTCGAGCTCGACGGTGCGCTCGAGCAGGTTGTACAGCGACTGCTCGGAGACGAGGCCGGTGCTGTGGCGTGCCCGAGCTGCCTCCTGCGCCTGGGCCAGGTGCCAGCCGGCGAGGTTGGACGAGCCGACGTAGAGGATCTTGCCCTGGGCTCGCAGGACGTCCATCGCCTCCCAGATCTCGTCCCACGGCGTACGCCGGTCCACGTGGTGCATCTGGTAAAGGTCGATGTGATCGGTCTGAAGTCGACGGAGCGAGCCCTCGCAGGCGCGCTTGATGTTGCGCGCGGACAGGAACATGTCGTTCGGCCAGTCGCTCATCGATCCGTACACCTTCGTCGCGAGCACGGTGCGTGACCGGCGGCCGCCGCCGCCGGCGAACCACCGCCCGATGACCTGCTCGCTGACTCCCTCGCCCTTGCGCGGGCCGTACACGTTTGCGGTGTCGACGAAGTCGACGCCCTGCTCCAGGGCGGCGTCCATGATCGCGTGCGCCTCGGGCTCGGTGGTGTGCCGGCCGAAGTTCATCGTGCCGAGGCACAGGCGTGAGACCGACAGGCCGCTGCGCCCCAGGTGCGTGTACTCCATCGGCCCATCCCACCGTCTGCGGCGGCGATCGACAAGCGCGGGCGGCGTGACCGGGGACGGGGTTCGCCCGTTGTCCACAGGAGCGATCCAGGCAGGTGCGCACTCCCATGGACACGCGTCCGAGGACGGCCCCCCCGGCGCTCGCGTACGCCCGGACGCGGCCCACCCGGGACCGGGGCGGCCCGCTGCGCCGCCGGCTGTACGGGGTGGTGTTCCTCGTCCTGCTCTTCCTGGCCGGCTGGGTCGCGGTGGCGGACTACCGGTACGCGTTCTCCGACGATGTCACGGCCACCGCGGTGCTCGACGCGGCGGGCGAGGCGCAGCTGCTGCCCGAGGCGAACGTCAAGATGCGCGGGGTCATCGTGGGGCAGGTGCGCGAGGTCACGACCGACGGCCGGCACGTCACCGCGCTGCTCGCACTGCAGCGCGACCACGTGGACGACATCCCGCCCGGGGTGCGCGGACGGCTGCTGCCCTCGACGCTGTTCGGCGACGCCTACGTCGACCTCGTGGCCCGCCGCGGGCCGGCCACCCCGCAGGCGAGCGCCGACCGGGCTGGCCAGATCGACACGGACGAGCAGATCGACACGGACGAGGTGATCCGGCAGGACCGCTCGGCCCGTACGGTCGCCCTGCAGCGCGTGCTCGCTGACGTCTACCCGCTGCTCCGCACGGTGAAGCCGGCCGACCTCGCCGCCATGCTGTATGCCCTCTCGCACGCGCTCGAAGGCCGCGGCGACAGGGTGGGCGACAACCTCGCCCGGGTGGACACGTACCTGCAGGGCCTGAACCCGCACCTCGACACCCTCTACGCCGACGCGGACGCCTTGGCCGACGTGACGCACACGTACGCCGACGCGACGCCGGACCTCGCCCGCGTCCTCGCCAACACGAGCGCCACCAGCCGCACCCTCGTGCGGCAGCGGGCCACCCTGGACGCCTTCCTCACCGACCTCACCGGCACGGCCGCGGTGGCACGCGCCACGCTGGCGGAGAACGAGGCCCACCTCGTCCGCCTTGCCGCGGTGTCCCGGCCGACGCTCGACCTCCTGGCCCGGTACTCCCCGGAGTACCCGTGCCTGCTCGCCGGCCTGGCCCGGTACGAGCCGCGACTCGAGGACGCGTTCGGCGGCGGCTACCAGGGGCTGCACATCACGCTCGAGGTCGTCCGGCACCGCAACCCGTACGACCAGGGCGAGTACCCGGCGTACGAGGACACCCGCGGACCGCGCTGCTACGAGCTGCCCGACCCGCCGGTGCCCGTCCCGGACATCCCCGGCGGGCCCGTACGCGACGGCAGCGACGGGGCGTACGACTACGCCGCGCCGGGGGGCAGCGACCTGCGGCGACTGCTCGTCCGGTGAGGCGCGACGGGAGGCCCGGCGTGGGGCTCAGGCGATCTGCCGGCCGGAGATCGCCCGGGCGATGATGAGCCGCTGGATCTCGCTGGTGCCCTCGAAGATGGTGTAGATCTTCGCGTCCCTGTGCATGCGCTCGACCGGGTACTCGCGCGTGTAGCCGTTGCCGCCCAGCACCTGGATCGCCTGGTCGGTCACCCACACCGCGGTCTCGCCTGCGACGAGCTTCGACATCGAGCCCTCGGCGTGGTCGAACGGCTTCTCGTTCCGCGCCATCCAGGCCGCCCGCCAGATGAGCAGCCGCGCGGCGTCGATGCGCGTCCTCATGTCCGCGAGCGTGAACGCCACGCCCTGGTTGTCGATGATCGGGCGTCCGAACTGCTCGCGTGTCTTCGCGTACTCGAGCGCCACCTCGTACGCCGCCCGCGCGATCCCCACCGCCTGGGCGGCGACGGACGGGCGGGACGCCTCGAACGTCGCGAGCGCGGCGGTCCCGCGGCTGCGCTCGCCCCCCCGGGCGCGGGCGAGCCGGTCGTCCAGCTTCTCCTTGCCACCGAGCAGGCAGCGTCCGGGCACCCGGACGTCGTCCAGCACGACCTCCGCGGTGTGCGAAGCGCGGATGCCGTGCTTGCGGAACTTCTGGCCCTGGCTGAGCCCCTTCGTGCCGGGCGGGACGACGAACGAGGCCTGGCCGCGCGTCCCGAGATCGGGGTCGACGACGGCGGTGACCACGTGGACGTGCGCGATCCCGCCGTTCGTGGCCCAGGTCTTGGTCCCGTCGAGCACCCACTCGTCGCTCGCCTCGTCGTAGCGCGCGCGGGTCCTCATCCGGCTCACGTCCGACCCTGCGTCGGGCTCGGACGAGCAGAACGCGGCGACCTTGACGTCGTCCGGCGTGCCGAACATCGGGGGGATCCACTCGCCGATCTGCTCGTTGGTGCCGGTCGCCAGGACTGACACGGCGGCGAGCGTGGTACCGACGAGGGACAGGCCGATGCCGGCGTCACCCCAGAACAGCTCCTCGAACGCGAGCGGGACGCCGAGCCCGGACTCGTCGAACCACTGCGTGCCGAAGAACTCCATCGAGTAGATGCCGACCTTGGCGGCCTCCTGGATGATCGGCCAGGGTGTCTCCTCGCGCTCGTCCCACTCGGACGCGGCGGGCCGGATGACCCCCTCGGCGAACTCGTGCAGCCACTTCTGCAGCGTCCGCTGGTCCTCGGTCAGCTCGAGCGAGAAGTCGCCCATGTGGTCTCCCGGTCGGTCGGGGCGGTTCGGGTCACCCCGGCGTACGCGGTGAGGACGCACTGGCGTTACCGGGGGTAACCTCTAGGGTGTTACCGGCGGTAACTCATGTCAAGCGGAGGTCCGGATGGCAGACACCTCGACGGTGCGGGCCTCGCGGGAGGACCGCCGCCTGCACCTCCTCGAGGCCGCCGACCGGGTGATCACGCGGGACGGCCCTGCCGCGAGCATGCAGGCCATCGCCGCCGAGGCAGGCATCACCAAGCCGATCCTCTACCGGCACTTCGGGGACAAGGGCGGACTGCTCCGTGCCCTTGCCGAGCACCACACGGACGTGCTGCTGGCCGAGCTCCGGGTCGCCCTCGCCGCGCCCGGGAACCTGCGCGCCCGGACGTCGTCCACGATTGAGGCGTACCTGCGGGCCATTGAGGAGCGTCCCGAGGTCTACCGCTTCCTCACCCGCGGCCCCGGACGCGAGGAGCCCGAGGTGACCTGGACCGTCGACGTGTTCGCCCGCCGTCTCGGGGACGAGCTGGCCACCGGCATCAGCGTCGAGCTCCGGTTCGGCCCGGACGAGCAGACCCGCGCCCTCTCGTGGGGGCACGGCATCGTCGGGCTCGTCCGGGCTGCCGCGGACGTGTGGCTGGAGCGGCGGCACGTGCCGCGCGACAAGCTGCGCGACCAGCTCGTCGCGCTGCTGTGGGGCGAGTTCTCGCACTGACCTCCGCGGGTCAGACCGAGGTCTTCGTGAGCCGATCGACGAGCCGCTCGACATGCTCGCGCCACGCGGTGAGCGCGAGCGCGCGGGCCTCGGCCAGGTCGTCCGGGCCGGTCTGGGTCAGGACGAGGCGTGCGCCGTGGCCGGTGCCCGCTCCGAGCTCCCAGCGGACGCGGCCGGCGGGACGGCCGTCGTGCTGCCAGTCGTACTCGAGCAGCCGCGGCGCCTCGACCGCCCTGACCGGGCCGGCGCCGACGG
The DNA here is from genome assembly GCA_050743265.1 of Actinomycetes bacterium. Lineage (GTDB taxonomy): Bacteria > Actinomycetota > Actinomycetes > JBOGEN01 > JBOGEN01 > JBOGEN01. The sequence continues at coordinate 3,120 of JBOGEN010000157.1, read as the reverse complement.
TGGTGTCGGTGAACCCGGGCGGCACCGGGTCGCCCACCGCCGGGGGAGGCGTGTCGCCGTTCGTGCGGTGGCCGCTCGTGGCGGCGTCAGGGGCGGCCTGCAGCGTGGCCCACACCGTCTCTGCCGGACGCGTGAGCTGCCGCTCGAAGCGCACCCGCCACCCCTCCGGGGTCGCCTCTGCGGTGCCCTCGGCCAGGCCGAACTCGGCGAGGTACCGCTCGTGCAGGGCGTCCGAGGGACGGGGCATCTCGACGGGCTTCTCGTCGAGCACCCGCTCCATGGCATCGAAGCAGACGTGCCACCCGCTGGCGAAGCTGGCGGTACCGGCCCGATCGTCCTGGGTGTGGGTGAAGACGAGCCGGCTGCCGGAGCCGTCCGGCTCGAGCGCGAAGCGCAGCAGGTTGTCGCCCCAGCTGAAAGCGAGCACGGACGGGGGCGCGTACTCGGTGACCTCCCCGGTCGTGTCCGGACCGCCGCCGGGGTCGATGAACCGGATACCTCCGCCGACCTCGGGCTGCATGTCCACGTCGAACGGGAACCAGACCGACAGGTGGTCGCGCTCGGTGAGCGCGCGCCAGACCTTCTCCGGCGGGTGGGCGAGCGTGCGCTCCAGGCGCAGCTCGTGGCGGCCGTCGACGGTACGCAAGGTTGCGTTCATGGTGAGCCCTTCTCGTGGGGGCGGGCCGGCTCGTGGGGGCGGGCCGGGATGCTGTCCACGCCCGGCGTCGCGTCGTCGGGCATGGCGTCCAGGTGCCGCTCGAGGGCGTCGAGGCTGCCCTCCCAGAGCCGCCGGTACTTCGCCAGCCAGGCGTCGACCTCGGCGAGCGGCTCGGGGCGCAGCTCGTACCACCGCCGTTGGGCGTCCACGCGGACACCGACGAGGTCCGCGTCACGCAGCACCCGCAGGTGCTTGGACGTGCCGGGCTGGGTCAGCCCCAGCCGGTCGGTGAGCTCACCGACCAGCCGGGGCCGCTCGAGTAGCAGGTCGAGAATCTGCCGACGGGTCGGCTCGGCGAGGACGTCGAACGAGGTGGGCACGCGCCGAACATACCCACCAGGTTATATGCCGTCAAGAGAATGCACGGTGAGAGGAGTCAGACCTTCGGGTCCAGCGTGCCGGCCAGGTGCAGCCGTCCCCGCTTGGTGTCGCGGACCTCGAACGTCCAGCCCGTGTCGTCGCGTTGCTCGCTGCTGAACTCCACGACCGAGGGCAGCGTCACTGGGGCGCGGAACGCCGTGGTCGCGGTGAACGCGTCGGGCAGCCGGCCCTCGAAGGCCGCGAGGCAGCGGGCCTTCGTCCACATGCCGTGCGCGATCGCGCGCGGGAAGCCGAGCGCCTTCGCGGCGATGCCGTGCAGGTGGATCGGGTTGCGGTCACCGGACACGGTGGCGTACCGGCGGCCGGCGGCGGCGTCGACGTGCCACACCGCGGTGGGGGCCGAGCCGGACGGCAGCCGCGGCGCGGAGGAGCGCGAGGTCTCCGGGGCGTCTCGGCGGCGCAGGTACGTGCTCACGCCCGTCCAGACCGGCTCGTCGTCGGACCGTGCCTCGGCATGGACGTCGAACTGCACGCCCTTCGCGTGCGGCCGGAGGTCGCATGCCCGGACGTGCAGGTCGAGCACCTCGTCCGCGGCCACGGGGCGGGGCTGGACGACGCGGTTGGCCACGTGTACGAGGCCCACGACGGGGAACGGGAAGCGGCGGTCCGACATCAGCTCCATCGCGAGCGGGAACGCGAGGACGTGCGGGTACGTCGGCGGCAGCACGTCGGACACGCGGAACTCGCAGACCCCCGCGTACGCGGCGAGGTGCTCCCGGTCGACCGCGACGCCGCGCAGCACCACCTCGAGGTCGGGCAGGGTGTCCCCGTGGCGCCCGAAACCGGTGGCCACGGCCCGCGCGTACAGGCGCCGCAGGGTCGGCGTCGTCTCCAGCTCCCTGACCGCCACGACGTTCACGCCCCCACGATGCTCTGTCCACAGACACGGACGACCTGCCCCGTCACGCCGCCCGACCCCGGACCGGCCAGCCACGCCGCGGTCTCGGCCACGTCGACGGGGAGCCCGCCTTGCGCCAGGCTAGCCAGCCGCCGCGCGGCCTCGCGTGTGAGTTTCGGCATAGCCGCGGTCATCTCGGTCTCGATGAACCCCGGGGCCACCGCGTTGATCGTCGCGGGTCGCCCGGCCAGGCTCGGTGCGAGCGCCTCGACGAGCCCGATGACGCCGGCCTTGCTCGCCGCGTAGTTGGTTTGGCCGCGGTTGCCGGCGATGCCCCCGACGGAGGAGACGCACACGATCCTGCCCCGGGGGCGAAGGGCGTCGGTGTCGAGCAGCGCCGTCGTGAGGCGCTCCTGGGCGAGCAGGTTGACCGCGAGCACGGCGTCCCACCGCTCGGGCTTCATCCGGGTGAGCGTGCGGTCGCGGGTGATCCCGGCGTTGTGCACGACGACGTCCACGCCGCCGTGCCGGGCGTGCAGGTGCTCGACGAGGCGGGTGCCCGCGTCCGGCGCCGTGACGTCGAGGGCGAGCGACTCCCCGCCGCACCGGTTGGCGGACGCGGCCAGCGCGTCCGACGCGGCGGGCACGTCCGCGCAGACCACGTGCGCCCCGTCCCGGGACAGCGTCGCCGCCATCGCCGCGCCGATGCCACGGGCCGCGCCGGTCACCACGGCCACCCTGCCGTCGAGCGGCCGGGCCCCGTCGGCGGGCACGGCCGTGTCCCCCTCGGCCGGGACGCCGACACGGACCACCTGGCCGGACACGTACGCCGACCGCGCGGACAGCAGGAACCGCAGCGTCGAGTCGAGCGCGTCCTCGGCCCCGGGTTCCACATGGACGAGCTGCGCGGTCGACCCGCGCACGAGCTCCTTGCCGACGGACCGGACGAACCCCTCGAGCGCACGCTGGGCCACGGCCTCGCGCGCGTCGCCGCAGGCGTCGGGGGGAGTGCCGAGGACGAGGACCCGCCCGCACACCCCGAGCCCTGCCACGACGGGCTGCAGGAACGCGTACAGGGTGTGCAGGTCCTCGCTGGTGCGGATCCCCGTCGCGTCGAACACGAGCCCCACCGGCGCGGGGGGATCGGCGAGCGCGGCCGACCCGGCCGGGGCGGGCTCCGGGA
>JBOGEN010000156.1:0-5780 GCA_050743265.1 Actinomycetes bacterium | reverse complement strand
AGCAGGTACGCCGCCTGCTCGCCGCGCTCACCGCCGCCGGCCCCACCCGCCCGTCGCGTCGGTTCCGGCCGTCGCCCACCGGGCCGGTCGACGCGCACCGGACCGTCCGGGCGATGCTGCGGCGCGGTGGGGAGACGTCCCGGCTGCACCGGCACCGGCACCGCGACAGGCCGAGGCGGCTCGTCATGCTCGTCGACGTGTCCGGCTCGATGTCCCCGTACGCGGACGCCCTGCTGCGTTTCGCCCACGCGACGGCGCGGCGCCGTGCCGGGGCGGAGGTCTTCACGATCGGCACCCGGCTCACCCGGGTCACCCGGGAGATGCGCGAGCGGGACGTGGACGCGGCTCTCGCCGCGGTCAGCGCAGCGGTGCCCGACTGGAGCGGCGGCACGCGCCTCGGCGACCTGCTCAAGGCCTTCTGCGACCGCTGGGGCCAGCGCGGCATGGCCCGCGGAGCGGTCGTGGTGATCGCCTCCGACGGCTGGGAGCGGGGGGACGCCACCCTGCTGGGGGAGCAGATGGCCCGTTTGCACCGGCTCGCGTACCGCGTGGTGTGGGCGAACCCCCACAAGGCGCAGCCCGGGTACGCCCCGGTGACCGCGGGGATGGTTGCGGCCCTCCCGTACGTTGACGACTTCGTGGAGGGACACAGCCTGGGCGCTCTCGAGCAGCTGGCCGACCTTTTGGTCGCCCGTCGCTCGGGTGATGCGCCGCACGCGGTCGGGAGGCCGGATGCGTGACGTCCTGGGCCAGCTGACGGGCTGGTACGACGGCGGGCCGCTCGCCCTGGCCACCGTCGTGCACACGTTCCAGAGTGCGCCCCGGCAGCCCGGTGCGGCGATGGCCGTCTCCGCCGAGGGTGAGGTCGCGGGCAGCGTGTCCGGTGGCTGCGTCGAGGGGGCGGTGTACGAGCTGGCGCAGGAGGTGATGGCCTCCGGTGAGCCCCGGCTCGTCCAGTACGGCGTGAGCGACGACGACGCGTTCGCCGTCGGGCTCACCTGTGGCGGCATCCTCGACGTGTTCGTCGAGCCGGTCGACACCAGCCGCTTCCCGCAGTTCCCGGCGGTGGCCGGGTCGGTGCGCGACGAGCAGCCCGTCGCGGTGGCCACCGTGATCAGCGGCCCCGGCCCGATCGGGGCGAAGCTGGCCGTCTGGCCCGAGCAGACCGAGGGCACGCTGGGTACCCAGCGGCTCGACGACGCCGTCACCGACGACGCGCGCGGCATGCTCGACCAGGGCGCGACCGGGGTGCGCCACTACGGCCCACACGGCGAGCGCCGCCTGGATGACCTGGCGGTCTTCGTGCAGTCCTTCGCCCCGCCGCCGCGCATGCTCGTGTTCGGCGCCATCGACTTCGCCGCCGCGGTGGCCCGGGTCGGCAAGTTCCTCGGCTACCGGGTCACCGTCTGCGACGCCCGCGGCGTGTTCGCGACCGCCAAGCGGTTCCCCGAGGCGGACGAGGTCGTCGTCGACTGGCCGCACCGTTTCCTCGAGCGCACACCCGTCGACTCCCGCACGGTCATCTGCGTGCTCACGCACGACCCCAAGTTCGACGTCCCGTTGCTCGAGGTGGCGCTGCGTACGGACGCGACGTACATCGGGGCGATGGGCAGCCGCCGGACGCACGACGACCGGCTGCGGCGCCTGCGTGAGGAGGGCGTGGACGAGGCGGCGCTGTCCCGGCTCGCCTCGCCGATCGGGCTCGACATCGGGGCCCGGACGCCGGAGGAGACCGCGGTCTCCATCGCGGCCGAGATCGTGTCCCACCGCTGGGGCGGGTCGGGCCAGCGGCTCACCCGGACCGGCGGCCCGATCCACCACTCCCGCGGCGGCGTCCCCGCGTGAGCGTCCTGGGCGCTGCGTGACGGTCGCGGGCCTGCTGCTGGCCGCCGGCGAGGGCCGCCGGCTCGGACGTCCCAAGGCTCTCGTCGAGGTCGCCGGTACGCGCCTCGTCGACACCGGGGTGAGGCTGCTCGCCGACGGCGGGTGCGCCCCGGTCGTGGTCGTGCTCGGCGCGGCCGTGACCGACGTCCCCGGTGCCCGGGTCGTGCTGAACCCCGACTGGGCGAGCGGCATGGCGTCCTCGCTGCGGGTGGGGCTCGCCGCGCTCGCGGAGGAGGTGGACGCGGTCGTCATCGCCCTCGTGGACCAGCCGCTCGTGGGGGCGGAGTCCGTGCGCCGGCTGCGCGAGGCGTACCGCGGGGGAGCGGTGGCCGCGGTGGCCAGCTACGCCGGACGTCCGCGCAACCCGGCCTTGCTGGCCCGGCCGGTGTGGCCGGAGGTGACCGCTCTCGCCGAGGGGGATACCGGCGCGCGGGCTTGGATGCGGGCACACCCCGACCAGGTCACCGATGTGCCCTGCGACGGGACGGGCAGCCCGGACGACATCGACACCGCCGAGGACCTCGCGACGCTGACCCGCCCCCGGGGTAGCCGGGATCGAGCGCCGTGACACCGGTCAGATGCCGCGGGCCCGACGTGCGGGGGAGAACTGCACCACCAGGGGCACCTGGACGACCGCCAGCACGAGCAGCACGGCCCACGGGACGTCGAAACCGTCCGTGGCGTCGCGCAGCCCGCCGACCACCGCCGGGCCGCACGCGGCCACCAGGTACGACACGAGGAACGCCATCGCGGACAGCCGCCCCGAGTCCTCTGGCGTCCGCGCGTGGTCGACGAGCAGGAGAAGGCCCATGGCGAACGCCCCGCCCTGCCCGAAGCCGAGCACGGCGACGAACAACCACGGCATCGTTTCAGGCCAGGCCAGCATCGCGAGCAGGCCCAGCAGGATGCAGGCCACCACGAGCAGGAACCACGGCCGGCGGTCGGGCGTCAGGTCGGCGAGCGCGGGGACGCCGAGCCCGGCCACGAGCTGGATCAGCATGAACGCCGACAGCAGCAGGCCGGCGTCGCCGGGGTCCCAGCCCGCCGACTCGTACGCGGGTGCGATCCAGGCCAGCTCGGAGTAGAAGAGGAACGACTGCACGCCCAGGTAGAGGCTCACCAGCCACGCGGTGGCTGACCGCCAGGGCAGCCGGCCGCGGTGCGACTCCTCGGCGCTCTCGTGCTCGTTCGCACGCAGCACCACCGGCATCCACGCGGCCCCGGCGACAAGTGCCAGGCCCGCCCACGTCGCGAGCGAGGCCTGCCACGAGCCCAGGCACTCCTCGAGCGGGACGGCGAAGGCCGCGGCGACCGAGGCGCCGAAGGCGAGCCCGGTCACGTAGGCGCCGGTGGCCGCCCCCGGGTGGTGAGGGAAGAACTCGCGCACGATGCCCGGCAGCACGACGCCGAGCACGGCAATGCCGAAGCCCGCGAGCAGCGTGCCCCCGAACAGCGGGACCACGTGTGCGCCCGCCAGCCGTGCGCCGAGGCCGATGCCGAGCACGGTGAGCGCGACGGCGACCGCCGCCTCCCGGCCGATCCGGTGCGCCAGGCGGTGCGCGGTGGGCGCGAAGACGCTCATGCAGAGCACAGGCAGCGCGGTGAGCAGCCCGGCCCCGAACCCGCCCAGCCCGACCTCGGCCTCGATCGCGGAGAGCACCGGGGGCACCGAGGCCATCGCCGCACGCAGGTTCAGCGCGACGAGGAACAGACCCACGATCAGCAGCACCGGGCTGACCGGTGGTGCGGCCGCCCGGCTGCCCGGGGCGCTGCTGCCCCGGTCGCCGCTGCCCGGGTCTCGAGCCGCGTCGGGGCGGGTGTGCGCGTGCTGCGCCGGGTCGGAGGAGGGAGACACGGACACCGATCGTCTCACGGTCGGCGGTGCCGTCCGGCGCTCAGCGCTCCCGTGCGGGGACGGCCTCGGCCAGCGCGTCCAGTGCCGCGACGAAGGCCACGGCCGGCGGGTTGACCAGGCCGGCGCCGACCTGACCCGTGCCCGCCTCCCGCCCGGCGATCCCGGTGTTGATCTGCGGCAGCACTCCGGTGCGGACCACCTTGGTGACGTCGATGCCGGTCGGGCTGCCCCGGAACCCCAGCACCGGCACGCCGAAGGCCGGGTTCTCCGCCAGCGTGATCTCGTACATGCGCTGCGTGGCGGCGAGCGCGTCCGCTACCTCCCCGCCGACGAACTTCACGATCGCCGGGGCCGCGGCCATCGCGAAGCCGCCGATCCCCGCCGTCTCGGTGATCGCGGAGTCGCCGATGTCGGGGTTCGCGTCCTCGGGCCCGTACGCGCCGAGATACAGCCCGTCCGGTACCTCAGCCGGGCCGGTGAACCAGGTGTCGCCCGTGCCGGAGACCTGGATGCCGAAGTCGGTCCCGTTCCGCGCCATCGCGGTGACCAGGGTCGACCCGGGGACCTCGCGTGCCGCGTCCGTGAACAGCTTGCACGCGGGCATGCCGAGGTTCAGGAAGAAGTGGTCGTTGCCGTCGACGAAGCGAAGCACGTCGGCCACGTCGGAGGTCGGGGCTCCGGTCTCGACGAGGTCGCCCGCGATCGCCCGCAGGAACAGCGAGGTACCGGCCCGGTTGCGGTTGTGGCCCTCGTCGCCCATCTGCAGCATCTGCGCGAGGATCGCCTTCACGTCGAGTGGCCCGTGCCGGCGTACGCCCTCGCGCATGACCGGCCCGAGCACGGCCGACATCCATCGCAGCCGCTCGACGACCTCGGGCCCGTACGCCCCGTACCGCAGCACCTTGCCCAGCCCCTCGTTCAGCGAGCAGGTGGCCGTACGCCCGTGCACCGGGTCCTCGAGGACGACCATCCACATGGACGGGCTCACGACGCCGGCCATCGGCCCCACCGCGCCGTGGTGGTGGCACGGATCGAGCGTGGCCTCACCCGCGGCGAGCCGCCGGGAGGCGTCGTCCGCGTCGGCGGCCAGGCCCTCGTAGAGCATCGCGCCGATGAGCGCCCCGCGCATCGGACCGGACGCCCGCTCCCACTCGATCGGAGGCCCCGCGTGCAGGAACGTCCCTCGCTCCAACCCGAGGACGTCGGAGGCCGGCCGGACGTCGACGAGGCGGGCCTCGGCGGCGAGCATCCGCCCGGCGGCGCTCGCGTTGGCCTCGGCACGCCTGCGGTCACCCATCACCGCGGCCAGCGCGTCCGGGGAGTCACCGAGCGGCGGCCGCCAGTCCACCCGCGTCACCGGGACGGCCTGCGCGTCCAGGGCGTCGGCGAACAGGTCGACCCCGGCGGCGACGACCACCGGCTCGGTGTCGAGCAGTCCACTCACGCGTTCGCCTCCGTGTCCGTGTCCGTGTCCGTGTCCATGTCCATGTCCGAGTCCGTGTCCGTCCCGTCGCCGACGAGCGCGACCGCCGCGCGTGCGGCCGCCGCGTTGCTGAGGAACACCGATGCCCCGGCCGCGGCGAGGGCCTCGGCCTGGCGCTCCAGCCCCTGCGGGTCACCGGCAGTGCCGCAGAGCGACACGACGACCGCGAGGCTCCGCCCGTCCGCGGCGGCCAGCTCGTGCGCCCGGGCGATCGCCGGGCCCAGGTCGGCCGCCGGGTCCTCGTGGGCCGCGTACCCGAGCACCACGTCGAGCAACAGCACTCCCGTGGTGGGGTCGGACGCCTCGGCGAGGAGCCGGTCGACCCGGGTCCGCTGGTCGATCATCGGGTGCGGACGTCCCTGGGTGAGCCGATCGTCGCCGAAGTCCACCATCCAGTGGCCGTCGGCACGCAGGTCGTCCGGCAGGGCCAGGTCCGGGCGCAGCGGGATGTTCGAGCGCACCGGGCTGCGGAGCGCCTGCGAGGCGATCACCATCGCCTCGTCGCACAGCGTTCCGCCGGCGAACAGGCCGCGCAGCCTCCGGCGCGGGCCGCCTGGC
>JBOGEN010000155.1:0-4891 GCA_050743265.1 Actinomycetes bacterium | reverse complement strand
GGCGTGCCGCCTCGCTGCGCCGCCGGCCGTACACCAGGTAGATGACCAGCCCGACGCCCATCCACGCCGCGAACCGCCACCACGTCTCGACCGGCAGGTAGAGCATGAGATAGATGCAGGCGGCGATGGACGCCGGAGCCACCAGCCACACGGCCGGGACCTTGAACGCACGCGGCAGGTCCGGCCTGCGGGACCGCAGCACGAGCACGCCCGCCGACACGAGCGCGAACGCGAACAGCGTGCCGATGTTCACCAGGGTGGCCAGCGCCTCGAGCTCGATCGTGCCGGCCATCGCTGCCACGACGAGGCCCGTGACCAGCGTCGTGCGGTACGGCGTGCCGAAGCGGGGGTGCACACGGGAGAACCCGCGCGGCAGCAGCCGGTCCCGGCTCATCGCGAAGAACACCCGGGTCTGGCCGATCATCAGGATCATCATCACGGTGGTGAGGCCGGCCAGCGCCCCGACCGTGATGACGGTGGCGAGCCACGGCTGACCGACCGCCTCGAACGCGCTGGCGAGCGGCGCGGCGGTGTCCAGCTCCGTGTACTTCTGCATGCCGACCACGACGAGCGAGACCGCGACGTAGAGGCCGGTGCACACGGCGAGCGAGGTGAGGATGCCGACCGGCATGTCGCGCTGAGGGGTCTTCGTCTCCTCCGCCGCGGTCGCGACGACGTCGAACCCGATGAACGCGAAGAAGACGATCGCCGCCGCGGTGAAGATGCCCGCCACGCCGAAGTTCGTCGGCGTCACGCCGAACAGCACCTGGATCAGCGGGGCCGTCGCGCCCTCCGCGGGCGGGGCCGGCTGGGCCTCGGGCAGGAACGGCGTGTAGTTCGCGGCCTTGACGAAGAACAGGCCGGCCCCGATGACCAGCAGCACGATGCCCAGCTTGATCGTGACGATGACGGCGTTGACCGCGGACGAGATCCGGATGCCGGAGATGATCACGCCGGTGAGCACCAGCACGATCAGCGCGGCCGGCAGGTTGAAGACGCCCTCCTCCGCACTGGCGATCGCGGCGGGGAGCGCGATCCCGGCGGACTCCAGGAGCGAGACCAGGTACTGCGACCAGCCGACGGCGACCACACTGCCGCCGAGAGCCATCTCGAGCATGAGGTCCCACCCGATGATCCAGGCGACGAGCTCGCCGAGTGAGGCGTACGAGAACGTGTAGGCGCTACCCGCCACCGGGACGGTCGAGGCGAACTCGGCGTAGCACAGCGCGGCGAGGGCGCACACCACGCCGGCCGCGACGAAGGACAGGGCCACCGCCGGGCCGGCGTTGTCCTTGGCCGCCACACCCGTGAGCACGAAGATGCCCGTCCCGATGATCACGCCGATCCCGAAGACGGTGAGATCCCGGGACGAGAGCTCCTTGCGCAGCTGGTGCTCGGGTTCCTCCGTATCTCTGATCGACTGTTCGACGGACTTGGTGCTCAGCACACCCATCGGCTCCTCCTTGCTGACCGGGACCGTCGGCGCGGCGCGCCGGTCGGCACGCCGGACGGCCAAGGGGGGTGTTTCCCCTGATTCGGCACGGTTGACACGAACGCTCGGCGGAGCCTAGGTCACCCGGTTAGGGGACGCAGGGCGCCCCTCAGCGCGGTTACCGTCAGCACATGGGGACTCCCCGCGAGGCCACCGCGCTGCGGCGTTGTGTGCTGGCCGTCGCGGTGCTGGACGACCTCGACCTCATGCCCGGTGACACCGGGGTCACGTTAGGTAATCATGACGTCTCGCTCGGTGGTGCCGGGGATTCTGTCGTCCTTCCGTGGGACGAGGTGGCCCGGGCGCTGCGGGACGCGAACCCGGACTCGCTCCTGGCCCGGACCCGGCTCGCCGGCTGGGTGCGCGACCGGCTGGCCCTGGCCGACCAGCCTCACCCCGACGTCCTGACCCGGGTACGTCCTGTGGGGCTCCCCGTCGGACACGTGCTGCACCCGGGCGCCGGCTGGGTCCGTGTGCACGTCCCCGGTGGGGCGCTCGACCTCGGGCTCGGCGTGCTCGGCCTGCGGGGGGACCCGGAGCGGGTGGACGTCCCCGACCCTGCGGTGCTCCGGGCCGCCGGGGTGGACCTGTCCCCTGCCTGGGAGCTCGCCCAGGAGTACCTCGAGGACATGGGCACCTGCTCCGCGCCCCGGGTGCTCAGCGGGGACACCGTGCTGCGCCCGTACGGGGACTGCGACGTGGTGACCCTGCTGGCCTCCACCGCGCTGAGAGCGGCGCTGTGCACGGGAGCCGGGAACGGGATGAGGGCGGCCGTGGTGCCGATGCGGCAACGCGGCTGGCTCGACCCCCGGCGCGTCGACCCGGCGTTCGCGGGGGCCGCCGCCGCGGCCGTGGACAGTCCGGAACGCGGCTTCGTACGTCCGGTGCTCGTGACCCGGGACGAGGTGGTTCTCGCCCGCGCAGGGGGCTCCCCGGTCGAGATCCTGCTGCGCGACCCGGCCACCTCGGCACCGCCCTGGACGCGGTCGGTGCGCTACCGCTGAGGCCTACTCGGCGGGTGCCCGCTCCCCCGGGTCGTCCGCCAGCGCCGCCACCGCCTCGACGACCTCGCGGGCCAGGTCCTGCGCCTGAAGCCCGAGCCCGGCCAGCTGGTCGGCACGCTTGCCGTGGTCGAGGAACTGTGCGGGGATGCCGACGTCGCGGACCGGTGTGGTGACCCCCTCGTCCCGGAGCACCTGGGCAAGCGTCGCGCCGACACCCCCGACCCGGCCGTTGTCCTCGACGGACACCACGAGTCGGTGTTCCCGCGCCTGCACGACGAGCGCGGGGTCGACGGGCTTGACCCAGCGCGGATCGACCACGGTCACGCCCACGCCCTGGTCCCCGAGCCTGTCGGCCACCTCGAGGCAGGTGGCCGCCATCGCCCCCACCGACACGAGCAGGACGTCACGCTCACCGGAACGGCGGAGCACGTCACACCCGCCGACGCGGTCCACCGCCGGGAGGTCCGGCCCCACCGAGCCCTTGGGGAACCGCACCACGGTGGGGGCGTCGTCCACGTCGAGCGCCTCACGCAGCTGGGCGCGCAGCTGGGCGCCGTCTCGCGGGGCGGCCAGCCTCAGCCCCGGGACGACCTGGAGGATCGACATGTCCCACATGCCGTGGTGGCTGGGACCGTCCTCCCCGGTGATCCCGGCGCGGTCGAGCACGAACGTCACGCCGGCACGGTGCAGCGCCACGTCGAGCAGCACCTGGTCGAAGGCGCGGTTGAGGAACGTCGCGTACACCGCCACGACCGGGTGGACGCCGCCGAACGCGAGCCCGGCCGCGGAGGTCGCCGCGTGCTGCTCGGCGATCCCGACGTCGAAGACACGGCCCGGGTACGCGTCCGCGAAGCGCTGCAGGCCCACCGGATGCAGCATCGCCGCGGTGACGCCCACGACGTCCGGCCGGTCCGCGCCGACCGCGACCATCTCGTCGGAGAACACGCTCGTCCAGGACGGGCCGCCTGCCTTCGCCACCGGCTGACCGGTGTCCGGGTCCATCGGGCCGATGCCGTGGAAGTGGTCGGCCTGGTCCTTCTCCGCCGGCTCGTACCCGAGGCCCTTCGTCGTGAGGCAGTGCACGATGACGGGACCACCGAAGGCACGCGCCTTGCGCAGCGCCTCCTCGAGCGTCGCCGTGTCGTGCCCGTCATACGGGCCGAGGTACTTGAGCCCGAGGTCCTCGAACATCCCCTGCGGGGCGACGATGTCCTTGAGGCCCTTCTTCACGCCGTGCAGCGTCTCGTACAGGGGCGAGCCCACGACCGGCGTGCGGCCGAGCACGTTCTTGCCCCACTCGAGGAAGCGCTCGTAGCCGCGGGTCGCCCGCAGCGTGGCCAGGTGGTCGGCCAGGCCCCCGATCGTTGGCGTGTACGACCGCGCATTGTCGTTCACCACGATGACGACGGGGCGGTCCTTGGCCGAGGCGATGTTGTTGATCGCCTCCCAGGCCATGCCGCCGGTGAGCGCGCCGTCCCCCACGACCGCGACCACCGCACGGTCGGTCACACCGCGCACCGCATGCGCCTTGGCGATGCCGTCCGCGTACGACAGCGCCGTCGAGGCGTGCGAGTTCTCGATCACGTCGTGCTCTGACTCCGCCCGGCTCGGGTACCCGGACAGCCCTCCGGCCTGGCGGAGCGTCGCGAAGCCCTCCTGCCGTCCGGTGAGCATCTTGTGCACGTACGCCTGGTGGCCGGTGTCGAACAGGATCGCGTCCCGCGGGGAGTCGAACACCCGGTGCAGGGCGAGGGTCAGCTCGACCGCCCCCAGGTTGGGACCCAGGTGCCCGCCCGTCCGGCAGACGTTCGTCACGAGGAAGTCCCGGATCTCCTGGGCCAACGGCACCATCTGGTCAGGTGCGAGCCTCTTGACGTCCTCGGGGCCGCGCACGGACGCGAGCAAGGTCACGAGACCTCCCTGGAGCACGGTCGGTAACCCGGCCGAGTCTAGGACTTCCGTGGGGGCCGGGCCCTCGGCACTCACGGGCGATCCTTGCATCGCCGGTCAGGGCCGGGTGGGCTCACCCGCCGGGGTCGCGCCCGCCACCGGCGGCGGGAGGCCGCCACCCCGTGGTCCTGGCTCGTCCAGCGGGTCCCCCAGCAGCCGTTCGAACGCCAGCTCGGCGGCCCCGAGGACCATCGAGTCCGCCCCCAGCTCGGGCACCGCCAGGCGCACCCGCTGCCACGAGGGCCCCAGCGCCAGCCGGGACAGCTCGCTGCGGACGACGTCCTCGGCCGCGAGGTACACCCCCGACAGCGGGCCCCCGAAGACGACGAGCTCCGGGTTGAACACGTTCACCAGGCTGGCCACCCCACGGGCGAGCCACCGGGCCACCGTGTGGACGGCCCGGCCGGCCACGGGGTCGCCGGCCAGCGCCTGCGCGAGCACGCGC
>JBOGEN010000154.1:0-15246 GCA_050743265.1 Actinomycetes bacterium | reverse complement strand
CGCCGGCCCGCCCGGCGCCGAGACGCCTGGCGCCGACACGAGTGGCGCCGACACGAGCGGGGGCTGAGCCGTGCGGCGCCGGCTGGTGCTCACGTACGTCGGGCTGCTCGTCGCCGTGCTGCTCGCGTTCGAGGTCCCGCTGGCGGTCGGGTACGCGCGGCAGGAGACGCAGGGCCTCTTCGTGTCCCGGACGGTGGACACCGCGCGCTTCGCCTCGATGTCCGAGCCCGTCCTGCTGTCCCAGCGGGGAGCCGCGCTGCGTGCCGAGATCACCCGGGCGGACAGGCTGTTCGGCTTCGCCGTGCTCGTACTCGACGCGGACGGAAAGACCGTACTCACGTCCCGGAGGAACGTGCCCGTCGACGAGGCCATCGTGCGGAGTCCGCTGCGCCGGGCGCTCACCGGGCTGCCGCAGGAGACGGTGCCGACCGCGTGGCCGTGGCGGGACAGGCCCCTGGTCGTGGCCGAGCCCGTGGGCAGCGGCAGCCAGGTGCTCGGTGCGGTCGTCACCGTGTCCCCGACGGACGACCTGCGGGGCAGGGTGGTCCGGCAGTGGGGGCTGTACGGGCTGCTGGGCCTGGCGGCGCTGGCCGGTGCCGTCCTGCTGACCGGGCCGGTGGCGCGGTGGACGCTGCGCCCGGTGCACGACCTCGACGTCGCCGCCCACGAGATCACCGCGGGCAACCTCGACGCCCGGGTCGGATCGGCCTCGGGGGGACCCCCCGAGCTGCGGCGTCTCGCCCGGTCCTTCGACGCGATGGCGGACCGGGTCGAGGCCGTGCTCGCCCGCCAGCGTGCCTTCGTCTCCGACGCCTCGCACCAGCTGCGCAACCCGCTCACGTCGTTGCGGCTGCACCTCGAGGCGCTCGAGCTCGCGCCCGGCTCCGCGGAGGCGGAGGAGCGCGCGTTCGCGGTCGCCGAGTCCGAGCGCCTCGCCGCGATCGTCGACGACCTGCTGCGCCTCGCGAGAACCGAGGTGACCGAGGCGGACCTGCGCCCGCTCGACGTCGCCGCGCTCGCCGCGCGGATGGCGACCACCTGGCACATGCGGCTCGGGGCTGTGCTGGCGGTCACCTACGACGGGCCCGCCTCGGCCCGGGTGTCGGAGTACCCCGGCTCTGTCGAACAGGTGCTCGACGTCCTGCTCGACAACGCGTCCGGGTTCGCGCGGCAGCAGGTCGACGTCCGGGTCGCCAACGGCGAGGACGGGTGGGTCGCCCTCGTCGTCAGCGACGACGGGCCTGGGCTGAGCGCCGAGCACCGGGCCCTGGCCACCGAGCGGTTCTGGCGTGCGCCCGGGCGGCAGAACGAGCCCGGGACCGGGCTGGGCCTCTCGATCGCGCACGCGCTCGTCGACGCCAGCCGGGGACGGATGGCGCTGGAGGAGGCGGACGCCGGAGGGCTGGCCGTCCGGGTCGAGCTGCGCCGGTCCGCGCTCTAGCCTGCAGACCACCGGCTGGGCCGGATGTTCTGGTTGCGGTGGAACACGTTGTCCGGGTCCCACGTGTCCTTGAGGGCGGTGAGCCGTGCCAGCGTCTCGGGCGGGTACGCCCGCGCGACGCCTGCCTGCCCGTCGGCCTCGGCGACGTTGACGTAGGCCCCGCTCGCGAACCGGTCGATCGTGGCCGCGTACCGGCGTGCCGCGCCCATGCGCTTCTCGTCCTCGCCCGGGTCCGTCCACCTTGCGGCGGTGACGAACTCGTACCGCGTGTCCCGGCGGCTGAAGGCCGTCGCCTGGGGTGGCACGTCGGCGATGGCGCCGCCGTACGCCTGGAAGCTGGCCGCCGGCAGGAGGTCGCCCCTGCCGTCGGAGGTGCCCCGCCGGAGGAAGGTCTCGACGGCCTCGTCGGGCAGAGCGGTGAGGTAATGCCCCTTCCAGTACCGGCGCAGGGTGTGCCCCTCGACGCTGTCGTCCATCGTCTGCAGCGCGACGTACGAGATCTCCTCGACCCGCTCCGCCATCGGGGTTCCGAGCGCACGCAGCGGCGGCAGCAGGCGACGGCCCTCGTCCGGGTCGCCCACCCACACGTACCCGACACTGGCCCGGGGACGGCCGTCCACGTCGCCCACGAACGCGGTGAACGTCGCCTGCCGGGGCGCGTCGGTGGTGAGGTCCCGCCATCCGCGGAACACCGCGGGCGCGTCGTCGAGGTCGTACGCGAGGTCGACGAGCAGGCACCGCCCGTCGACCGGGTGGAGCGCGAACTCGAACTCGGTCACGACCCCGAAGTTGCCGCCGCCACCGCGCAGGCCCCAGTACAGGTCGGGGTTCTCCGTCGCGCTCGCGCGGACCGCACGGCCCTCGGCGGTCACCATCGCGAACGACACGACGTTGTCGCACGACAGGCCGTACTGGCGGGCCAGCCAGCCCATGCCGCCGCCGAGCGTGAGCCCGCCGACGCCGGTGTGGGACACGTTGCCCGCGGTCGTGGCGAGACCGTGCTCCTGCGTGGCGAGGTCGAGGGCTCCGAGGAGCGCACCCCCGCCGACCCAGGCCCGGCGACGCGCCGGGTCGACCCGGACGCCGCCTATCGGTGTGAGGTCGATCATGAGCCCACCCTCCGGCACGGCCAGGCCGAGCACGCCGTGGCCGCCGCAGCGCACGCCGATCTCGAGGCCGTGCTCCCGGGCGAGCCGGAGCGCTGCCGCCACGTCCTCGGCGCCCGTGCACCGGACGATCACCCGCGGCCGGTGGTCGACCATGGCGTTCCAGACGGCCCGGGCCTCGTCGTACGCCGGGTCGCCGGGCAGCAGCACCTCCCCGGTGACCGTGCTGCGCAGCGAGCGTGCCGTGGCGTCGGTCAGACTCGTCATCGTGGGTCCCTCCCGGTTCGCTCCCCCGAGGAGACCTTGCCGCCCCGACCCCTGGCCGCGGAAGAGCTTTTCTGCGCCGCTGCGACGGTTCGGCCCGTCGGCCGGCCCTGACGCTCAGCCGGCGGTCTGGCGGTAGTACCGCCGCGCGCCCGGGTGCAGCGGCACCGGGTAGGTGGAGATCGCCGAGCGCAGGTAGAGCTGGCGTCCGGCCGCGTGTGCGCGCGCGAGGGCGGCCTGCTGCTCGAAGAGCAGCCGGGTCAGCCGGTACGCGAGCTCGTCGTCCATCGAGCGCTGCACGACGAGGTAGTTCGGGACCGCGATCGTCGGCACGGACTCGCCCAGCCCGTACGCCGAGGCGGGCACAGTCGCCTCGGAGTAGAAGTCGCCGTACCGGTTGCGCATCTGCTGCGTCATCTCCACGAGCGGCACCAGCCGGACGCCCGACCCCTGCGACAGCTCGGTCACTTCGGGGGTGGGCAGCCCGCCCGACCAGAAGAACGCGTCCACGTCCCCGGTCCGGAGAGCCTCGGCGGAGTCGATCAGGCCGAGCCGGGTGGTGCGCGTGTCCTGGGTGAGGCCCGCGACGGTGAGCAGGCGCGCCGCGGTGAGCTCGGTGCCCGACCCGTCCGGGCCGACGCTCACCTCCCGCCCGCGCAGGTCCGCGAGCGTCCGGATCGGGCTGTCGGTCGGGACGACGAGGTGGACGTAGTTGTCGTACAGCCGGGCCAGGGCGCGGACCGGCTGGGGACGCCCGAACGGGGTGTCGCCCTCGACGGCCTCGGCCGCGGAGTCCGCGAGGGAGAAGGCGACCTCGGCCTGGCCGTCCGTGAGGAGACGCAGGTTCTCGATCGAGGCAGAGGTGGACAGCACGGAGGGGCGCACCCCCGGCATCTCCCGCTTCGTCACGTCGGCGAGCGCGTGGGCGTACGCGAGGTAGATGCCACCGGCGCTGCCCGCGGCGATGCGCAGGCGGCCACTCGGCTCGTCGTCGCTCCCGCACCCCGGGGACGCGGCGACCAGGAGCAGGAGTCCGGCGAGGGCGGCGCCGGCACGGCGCGCGGGCCCGGCCATGACGGGCAGCGTACGGGGCGCCGCCCGGCGCGGCCGTTCGCGGCCTGCCTCCCTCGGGCGGACCGGGGCCCGGCGTGCCCAGCGCCGGGCTCGGCCGACCTGGCCCCGGGCTCGGCCGACCTGCGCGGCTTGCCGGGCCCGGCGCACGGCGGGCAGGGTGCGGTCATGGCCACCCTGCAGAAGGACCCCGTGGGCGTGCTCGACCTGCTCGACCTGGACGCGGAGCTGACCGAGGAGGAGCGCCTCGTCCGCGACACGGTGAGGCGGTTCGCCGCCGACCGGCTCGAGCCCCACGTCGCGCAGTGGTGGGAGCAAGGGACGTTCCCCGTCTCGCTGTTCCCCGAGATCGGCAAGCTCGGCGTGCTCGGCATGCACCTGTCCGGGTACGGATGCGCGGGGGCCGGGGCGGTCGCGTACGGCCTGGCCTGTCAGGAGATGGAGGCGGTCGACTCCGGGCTGCGCTCGTTCGTGTCCGTGCAGGGCTCGCTCGCGATGTACGCGATCAGGACGTACGGCTCGGAGGAGCAGCGACAGGAGTGGCTGCCCCGCATGGCCGCCGGCGAGGCGATCGGCTGCTTCGGCCTCACCGAGCCCGACGCAGGCAGCAACCCGGCGCAGATGCGGACGTCCGCCCGCCGCGACGGGGACGACTGGGTGCTCGACGGCACGAAGATGTGGATCACGAACGGTTCCGTCGCGGACGTGGCGGTCGTCTGGGCGCGCACGGACGACGGGGTCCGCGGCTTCCTCGTCCCCCGCGGGACGCCCGGGTTCACCGCGAGCGACGTGCACAAGAAGGTCTCCTTGCGTGCGTCGGTGACGTCGGAGCTCGTGTTCGAGGGCGTACGGCTCCCGTCCGACGCGCTGCTGCCGGAGGCGGAGGGACTGCGCGCGCCGCTGGGCTGCCTGTCCGAGGCCCGCTACGGGATCGTCTGGGGCTCGATGGGCGCGGCCCGCACGTGCCTGGCAACCGCGCTGCGCTACTCGGTGGAGCGCGAGCAGTTCGACAAGCCGCTCGCGGGCTTCCAGCTCACGCAGCGCAAGCTCGTCGACATGGCGGTCGAGCTCAACAAGGGCATGCTGCTGGCCCTCCGGCTCGGACGCCTCAAGGAAGCGGGCCGACTCACGCCGTACCAGGTCAGCCTCGGCAAGCTCAACAACGTCCGGGAGGCGCTCGCTATCGCACGCGAGGCGCGCACCGTCCTCGGCGCCAACGGGATCACGCTGGAGTACCCGGTGATCCGCCACGCGAACAACCTCGAGTCCGTGCTCACGTACGAGGGCACGTCCGAGGTGCACACGCTGGTCCTGGGCGAGCACCTCACGGGGATCGGGGCGTACCGCTGAAGGCGTACGGCTGAGGGCGTACGGCTGAGGGCGTACGGCTGAGGGCGTTACCGCTGAGCCGGGCGGGTAGGACGCCGTTGTGAGACCCCTGCAGCCCGGCGTCTGGGGCGTGCTCGCCACGCCGTTCCGTGGCCCGTCGTGCGACGTGTGCGAGACCTCGCTCGCCCGCATGGCCGCGCACTACAGCGAGGTCGGGGCCACCGGCCTCACCGTGCTCGGCGTGTTCGGCGAGGCGGCCAAGCTGACGCTCGCCGAGCAGCGGCACGTGGTCGACGTCGTCGCGCGGGTCACCGACCTGCCGCTCGTCGTGGGCCTGTCCGGACGCTCGACCCGGGTGGTTCTCGAGCAGGCACAGGTGGTGACCGAGCCCGCGGGCGACCGGCTGGCCGGCCTCATGGTGCAGGTCAACACCCCGGACCCGGCTGCGCTCGGCAGCCACCTGAGGGCCGTCGCGGACGCGACCGGCGCCAGCGTCGTCGTGCAGGACTACCCGCTCGTCTCCGGCGTCACCATCACCCCGCAGGACCTCGCGAAGTCGGTCGCAGAGAACGCCGACGTGCTGGCCGCCGTGAAGTCCGAGGCTCCGCCGACCCCGCCGGCGATCGCCACCGTGGGCGCGTACTCGGACGTGCCGGTGTTCGGCGGGCTCGGCGGCGTAGGGCTGGTGGACGAGCTGGCCGCGGGTGCCGCCGGCGCGATGACCGGCTTCTCGTACCCGGAGGCGCTCGTGGCCACTGTCCGGGCGTACGAGGCGGGCGGGTTCGACGCGGCCCGGGAGACCCTGGCGCCCTGGCTGCCCCTGGTGAACTTCGAGGCCCAGCCCGGTCTCACCCTCGCCGTCCGCAAGGAGTGCCTGCGCCGGCGCGGGCTGCTCGACGAGCCCGCCGTACGCCCGCCGGGCCCGTCGTTCCCCGAGTCCCTCGTCCCGCTCGCCGACGCGCACCTGGCCGCGGCGGGCGCCCTGCTGAACCGGACAACCTGAAGGAGCACGCCGATGGATCTCGGACTGACCGGGCGTACCGCGCTCGTCTGCGCATCGACGAGCGGGCTCGGGCTCGCCATCGCCCAGAACCTGGCCACCGAGGGCGCCCACGTCGTGCTCACCGGACGTCGCGGCGACCTCGCCGCCAAGGAGGCGGCCGCCCTGCCGAACGCGGTCGGCGTCGAGGCGGACCTCAACGACCCCGACGCCCCGGAACGCCTCGTGCGCACGGCGGAGGAGACCTTCGGCCCGGTGGACGTCCTCGTGCTGAACGGGGGCGGCCCGCCGGCGGGGACGGCCTCGGAGCAGAAGGTGGAGTCGATCTCCGCGGCCGTGGACTCGCTGCTGCTGCCGCAGCAGCGGCTGCTGGAGCGGGTGGTCCCCGGCATGCGGGAGCGGGGATGGGGCCGCGTCATCGCCGTCGGGTCCAGCGGTGTCATCGAGCCGGCCCTCGATCTCGCCCTGTCCAACGTCGGCCGTGCCGCGCTGGCGGCCTTGCTCAAGTCGCTCGCGTCCGACGTGGCCCAGGACGGCGTGACCGTGAACATGGTGCTGCCCGGCCGCATCGCCACCCCCCGGGTCGCCGCGCTCGACCAAGGGCGTGCCGAGAAGGAGGGACGCCCGGTCGCCGAGGTGGAGGCCATGTTCCGGGGGATGATCCCGGTCGGGCGGTACGGTGACCCGTCCGAGTTCGGCGCCGTGGCCGCGTTCCTGTGCAGCTCGCAGGCTTCGTACGTCACCGGCAGCCAGGTGCGGGTGGACGGCGGCTTCATCCGCAGCCTCTGAGCCCGGAGAGCGATTGATCCATCCCAGCGCGTTGACCTGCGCCGTACGGGGGCGTAGACCTCAGGACGGGCGCCCGGCATGGGCGCCCGTCCTCCATGGGGGTGGCGCATGTCCGTCTCGTCCGGGTCCTCCCTGCCGCGCTCGTCGGCGGCCCGTGTCCCGGTGCCGCGCGTCGCCCGGGACCAGCTCGCCGGGTCGGTGGACGGCCAGGTGCTGCTGCCCAACGACGAGGAGTACGAGATCGCCTGCGCCCTCTTCAACGCGACGGTCACGCACCGCCCCGCGGTGATCGTCCGCGCGGCCGGTCGGGCGGACGTCGCCGCGTGCCTGCGATTCGCCCGCGACCGCGGTCTCGAGGTGTCCGTACGCGGCGGGGGGCACGGCGTCGCCGGGCACGCCACCGCGGGCGACCTGGTCATCGACCTGTCCGGCCTGCGTGCGGTCGGGGTGGACCCGGCCAACCGGCTGCTCACCGCGGGCGGAGGGGCGACCTGGGGGGAGGTCGACGACGCGGCGCAGGAGCACGGTCTGGCCACGCCGGGTGGTCGGGTCTCCTCGACCGGCATCGGCGGGCTCACCTTGGGCGGTGGCCAGGGGTGGCTGTCACCGCTGCACGGGCTGTCGGCCGACAACCTGCTCTCCGCCGAGGTCGTGCTCGCCGACGGCCGGGTCGTGACCGCGAGCGCGGACAGCGAGCCCGACCTGTTCTGGGCGCTTCGCGGGGGTGGGGGCGCGTTCGGGGTCGTCACCGCGTTCACGTACCGGCTGCACGAGGTCGGCCCGATGATCTACGGCGGGATCGTCGTGCACCCGCTCGACCGGGCTCCCGACGTCGCCGCCCTGTACGAGGACTTCGTCGCGACCGCACCGCGCGAGGTGTCCGGTGCCCTGGTGTTCGCCTTCGCGCCCGAGGCGCCGTTCGTCCCGCGCGACCTGGTGGGCGCACCCGTGGTGATCGTGGTCATGTCCTGGTTCGGCTCGGACGCGGGGGAGGGGGAACGGGTGCTCGCCCCGCTGCGCACGTTCGGGCCGCCGATGGTCGACCTCGTCCAGCACATGCCGTACACCGGGCTGCAGTGCATGGTCGACGAGATGAACCTGCCCGGGTTCCGCAACTACTGGTCCGCCACGTACGCCCGCGGGTTGGACGGGATTATCGGCCCGGTCCTCGACGCGATGCCGAACGCAGGCTCGACGATGTCCAGCGTCGTCCTCGCGCCGATGGGAGCGGCCGTCAACGAGGTGCCCGAGGACGCGACCGCGTTCGCCCACCGGGACGCGGGCTGGCTGGTGCACCCGCTGGCGATGTACACCGACCCGGCGGCGGACGCCTCCCAGCGCGGCTGGGTCCGCGCTCTCATGGACCAGGTCCGGCCGCACACCATGCCCGGGGCGTACCTCAACCTCGTGTCCGAGCCCGAGACCGACGAGGTGCGCGACGCGTACGCCGGCGGGTACCGCCGGCTGGCCGAGGTCAAGGACGCCTACGACCCCGACCAGGTGTTCCGGCACGCAGCGGGCACCTTCGCGAATCGCTGACAGCGTCGGTCTTGACACTTCTACGTTTCTACGTGATCTCGTGCCGATGGTGGGCGGACCCGAGTCGGGCGGAGATGCGGACGAGGACGACCTCGTCGCCCGAGTCCGCCGGCTGGAGGAGCGGCTGTCGGCCGTCGAGGGCGCCGAACCGTCCGGCCCCGGGGACGTCCAGTCCCGCCCCGACCTCGGCGTGCTCGACGCGGAGAAGTTCTGGGCGCTTCGCGGGCTGAAGGCCCGTGCCGGCGAGCGGGGGGCGGTCCTGTTCACCGGCTCCGTCTGGCTGCCTACGGGCGAGGCGGCCGAATGGCAGCAGGGCGCCACCACCGAGTCGCTGCTCGACGGCGACTGGGACGGCCTGGCGGACGTCCTCGCCGCGCTCGGCCACCCCGTACGCCTGCTGCTCGTCCGCGAGGTGCTGCGCGGCACCCGTACCGTCGCCGAGCTCGGCAACGTCGAGGGCCTCGGCACGAGCGGGCAGGTCTACCACCACGTGCGCCAGCTCGTCGCCGCCGGCTGGCTGCGCTCGACCGGGCGGGGGCGGTACGAGGTGCCGGCCGCCCGCGTCGTCCCCCTGCTCGCGACCGTCGCCGCCGCCCAGCGCTGAGGCAGCGCTGTGGCAGCGCTGAGGCAAACGGCCATCCAGCGGCGCGAACACGCCACCTCGATCCCGGCGCCGACCGAGAGGACTCCTCATGAGACTCCCCCGCCTGTCGAACCGCAGCGCGCTTGTCTGCGCACGGCTACGCCTCCCGGGCACGGGAGTCGGGCTGGCCATGATGGCGATAGCCCTGGCCGGTGTCGGGGGGCTGGTCTGGCCGGCGCTCGTCGTGCTCGTCGTCGCGATGGCGATGTACGCGCGCGTCGGCACGGTGCGCCGCGATCCGGTCGAGATCGCGTGCCCGGTGCAGGGCTGGTGGATGCCGGTGCACAGCCCGGCCGACAAGGTGCCCAGCCACGGGCTGCACGCGTACGGGCAGACGTACGCCATCGACCTCGTCGGCGACCCGCCGGACGGCAGCCGTCCCGGCTTCTCGTGGTGGCCATTGGCGCGGCGGCCCGAGGAGTTCCCCGGGTTCGGGCTGCCCGTCCTCGCGGTCGCGGACGGCGTCGTGGTGCGCCGGCACGACCGGGAGCGCGACCACTGGAGCCGGACGTCCTGGCCGTCGCTCGTCCTGCTCGTGCTCGAGGGCGTGCGGGAGCTCTTCGGGGTAGGCCGCATCCTCGGCAACCACCTCGTGATCGACCACGGCGACGGCGTCTTCTCGGCGTACGCCCACCTGCGGAGTGGCACGGTCTCCGTGGCCGTGGGCGAGGCCGTCCACGCCGGGGACCGCCTCGCCGAGTGCGGCAACTCCGGCAACTCCAGCGAGCCGCACCTCCACCTGCAGCTCATGGACCACCCCAGCGCGTACGTCGCCGCCGGACTTCCGTTCACGTTCAGGCGCATCGAGCAGGACGGCACGGTCGGCCCGGGCGTCCCGCGGAACGGGCGGCGCTTCCAGGGCCTGGGCCAGGGGCAAAGCCAGGGGCAGGGGCAGGGGCAGGGTCTGGGCCAGGGCCTCGCCCAGGCCCCGGCGGACGCCTCGATGGGCGTCGAGGGCGGCATCTAAGGCACCCGTGACCTGCACAGATGAGGAACTCTCCCGATGTGGGGGTGGGGGCCTTAGGCCGAGTCTCGGAACAGAACCGGCGGCAGGCGCCGGGGACCGTCCCGAGGAGCCCCGATGTACCCGACCTACGAGATCGCCGTGGCCCGGATGCAGGACATGCAGCGCGAGGCCCACCAGGGCCGGCTCGCGGCCCAGGCACGCACCTCGCGGCTGCGGCGGCGCAGGCCCCGACCGCACCGGAGGGGGGCGGCGCGTCCAGCCCACGCGCCGTGAGCCCCACCGGGCGCCGGGACCGACCGCCCGGACCCACGACAGGACCGCCCAGACCCACGACAGGGCCGTCCGGATTCGGCTCACCGAACCGGGCGGCCCTGTCCGTGGCAGGTGGCATGCTCGACGCCGTGACCAGCCGGCTCCTCACCCCTGTCTTCGTCGGGCGTGAAGG
The DNA here is from genome assembly GCA_050743265.1 of Actinomycetes bacterium. Taxonomy (GTDB): domain Bacteria; phylum Actinomycetota; class Actinomycetes; order JBOGEN01; family JBOGEN01; genus JBOGEN01. The sequence continues at coordinate 4,652 of JBOGEN010000154.1, read as the reverse complement.
CGACCTCGACGCCCTCGAGGCGGCACTGCAGCGCGCCCGCGAGGGCACCCCGACGACCGTCCTCGTCGGCGGCGAGGCCGGGGTGGGCAAGACCCGCCTGGTCGAGGAGTTCCTCGCGCGCACCTCCGGGGCCCGCACGCTCGTCGGCGGCTGCGTCGCCCTCGGCGAGGAGGGCCTGCCGTTCGCACCGGTCGTCTCCGCGCTGCGCAGCCTCGTCCGGGAGTCGGGGCCGGACGTCCTCGTCGACCTCGCCGGTCACTCCGCCCCTGACCTCGCGCGCCTGCTCCCCGAGCTGCACGAGGGCACCACGCCACCGGGCCCGATCCGCGACGCGGCGCCGGGCCGGCTGTACGAGGTGCTCGCCGGCCTGCTCGTCCGGCTCGCCGACGAGCGGCCTCTCGTCCTCGTCGTCGAGGACCTGCACTGGGCCGACCGGTCCACGCGTGACCTGCTCGCGTTCTGCGTCCGGACGCTGCGCGACGCGCCCGTGCTGCTCGTGCTCACGTATCGGTCGGACGAGCTCCGACGTGGCCACCCGCTCCGCGGCTTCCTCGCCGAGCTGGACCGCCTGCGCGGCGTGGAGCGCCGCAACCTTGCCCCGCTCGGGCGTGCGGACGTCGCCCGCCAGCTCGCGGGGATCCTCGACGTCGCGCCCCCCGCCTCGGTCGTCGACCGCGTCCACCAGCGCAGCGAGGGCAACCCGTTCTTCGTCGAGGAGCTCGCCATCTGCGAGGCGACGGGCGACCACGGCGCGGTGTCCGACACGCTGCGCGAGGTGCTGCTCGCCCGGCTCGAGCACCTCGGCCCGGACGCGCAGCACGTGCTGCACGTCGCCTCGTCGGCCAGCACCGGCTCCGTCCCGTACGCGCTGCTCGCCCGCGCCGCCGACCTGCCGGAGCCGGCGCTGATGGCGGGGCTGCGTGCCGCCGTGGACGGGCACGTCCTCGTCGCCGACCTCGACAGGGACGCGTACCGGTTCAGGCACGCGCTCGTCCGCGAGGTGGTCCACGGCGAGCTGCTGCCGGGCGAGCATGCCCGGCTGCACCTGCGCTTCGCCGAGGAGCTCGAGGCCGACCCGACGCTGGCCCGTGACGTCCGCGTGGCCACCGCGATCGCGCACCACTACCACGCTGCCCACGACCTCAACCGTGCGCTGCCCGCGCTCGTCCGGGCTGCCGACGAGGCGCGCGCGGTGTACGCGTACGCGGAACAGCTGGCCCATCTCGAGCGTGCGCTCGAGCTCTGGGACCGCGTCCCCGACGCCGCGGAGCGCGCCGGGCGCGACCAGGTCGCCGTCCTGCGCGCGGCCATCCACGCGGCCCACCGCGGAGGCGCGCTCGACCGCGGGCTGGCGTTCGCGCAGGCCGGCCTGGCCGAGGTGGACCGTGTCGGCCTGCGGGCCTCGGACCCCGAGCGGGCGGCGGACATGCTCGACCTCGCCGCCCGCGCGCTGCGTGTGCTCGGCAAGTCCGGTGCGCTCGCGTTGCTCGACGAGGCACTGGCGCTCGTGCCGGCAGAGCCGAGCCGCGTTCGTGCTCGGGTGCTGCTCTCGCTGGCCGCGATGTACCTCATCAAGCCGCACCCCGAGCACGCGCTCGAGTACGCCGCCGAAACGGGCGCCGTGGCCCGCACGCTGGGCGACCGGCACATCGAGGCGATGGCGCTGGTGACTCGAGGTTCCGCCCGCGTCAGCCTGGGCGAACCCGACGGCGGGCTGGCCGACCTTTCCGACGCCCGCGCCATGCTCGAGCAGGAGGGCGACGAGACCGGCATGATCCGCGTGCACGTCGACCTCTCCGACGCCCTGATGGAGATGGGGCGCTACGAGGACGCCGCCCGTACGGCCCGGGAGGGCATCGACCTGGCCGGGCGGCTCGGCCAGGCCAGGACGTCCGGCACGTTCCTCGTCGGCAACGCCGTGGAGCCGATGCTCGCGCTGGGCCTGTGGGACGACGCCGCGCGTCTCGCGGAGGAGGCTCTCGATCTCGACCCCCAGGGCGTGAACGCCGGCAGCCTGCATATGCTCGTCGGCATGCTCGCGCTGTCCCGTGGCGACGTGGCGGAGGCCACGCAGCGCCTCGAGGCGGCGCGTCCCGTGTTCCACCGGCCGATGCGCAGCGCCCAGTACGTGCTGCCGTTCGACACGCTCGCCGCCGGCATCGCCGCCGCCGAGGGGCGGCTCGACGACGTGCGCGAGATCGTCCGCGAGGGGCTCGAGCGCGCGCCGATCTCCCGGGCGTCCCGGTACGCGTGGCCGCTCCTCGTCCGACGCGCGGTGGCCGAGTCCGACGACGCCGCCGAGGCCCGCCTTGTCGGCCGTGACCCGCAGCCGGGCACCGAGGAGATGCTCGGCTGGGTCGAACGCACGGCCGAGACGCTGAACACGATGTACCCGTCCTCACGGGCGCTCGCGACCCGGCTCACCGCCGAGGTCGCCCGCGCACACGGTACGGACACGCCGGAGCAGTGGCGTGCCGCCGTCGACGCGGCGCGGACGGACGGGCGCCCGCTTGCGCTCGCCGCGGTGCTCCTCCGGCTCGCCGAGTCGATCGCGGCGTCAGCGGCCGAGGCCGGTCGTGGCGAGGCTGCCGAGGCCGTACGGGAGGCGGCGGTGCTGGCCCAGCAGCTCAGCGCGTCGCCGGTGGCCGCCGAGGCCGCGCGGCTGGCTCGGCGTCTCGGCGTACGGCTGGACGACGAGGTCACGCCGATTCGTCCGGCGTCCGGGCCGGACCGGTTCGGGCTCACCGCGCGCGAGATGGAGGTGCTGCGCCTCGTCGCCGCCGGGCGTACGAACCGTCAGATCGCCGAGGCGCTGTTCATCAGCACGAAGACGGCCAGCGTCCACGTGTCGAACATCCTCGCCAAGCTCGGCGTCGCCGGCCGGGGCGAGGCCGCGGCGCTCGCGCACCAGCGGAGGCTGTTCGACGAGATCGGCGCGTGAGCGGGTGCTGTCGCGCTCGCTCAGGCGGCGTCCTCGGCCTGGAAAGCGCCGGCCTCCTCGAGGCGCTTCATCGTGAGCTCCCAGCCGTCGGACGGGTGCTCGGCGGCCAGGCTCTCGAACTCGGCCTTCAGGCGCCCGGCGTGACCGGCCCCCGCGAGCGAGCGAACCTCGTCGGCGAAGCGGTCGGAGTCCGTCGTCACGTGCGGCATCTTGCCGGTGACCACGTTGCGCACGTACGCGTACCGCCCGCCGTGGCACGGCACGATGAACTTGATCTCGCCGAGGAACGTGATGGCGCCCTTGCCGGCTCCGGAACCGGCACGCACCGACGCGCGCGAGGTCTTCGACTGGGCCACGGACTACTCCCTGCAGGTAGTGCTCTGACACGTGCGGCCCGGGATCCGGGCCGGCCCGCGACCCTACCCGCCGACCTGCCGCGTCGGCCACTCGTTCAGGAGGAGATCTGCGGGGGGCACGACGGCGAGGCGTACGCGGTCGCGTCGGCGGGCATCTGCGCACCGTGAGGCCAGGCAGAGCGTCCGGCGAGTCGTCCGGCGAACCGCTCGTCTGGTACGCGAGCTACGGGTCGAACATGTGCGCCGACCGGTTCGGCTGCTACCTGGCCGGCGGTCGCGCTCCCGGGGCCCGGCGCACTCAACCGGGATGCCGCGACCCGCGTCCGGCACGCGCCGACCGACCGGTGAGCCTGCCAGGCACGGTCTACTTCGCGCTGGAGTCGCCGACGTGGACGGGCGGCCTCGCGCTGTACGACCCCTCCGCGGACGGGACGGCGGCGGCGCGGGCGTACCTGGTCACGGTGTCGCAGTTCGTCGACCTGGCTGTGCAGGAGATGCACCGCGAGCCGGGGTCGGGGCCGGACTCTCCGGTGCTCGCTGCCCTTGAGGCCCTGGCTTCGGCTGACGGCTCGACCGCCGACGGTTCGGCCGATGGCTCTGACGGCTCTGCCGCGGCGCGGCGTCAGACTGTCGGGCCTGGGCGCTACGAGACGCTCGCCGGGTGCGGCGCGATCGAGGGCGTCCCGGTCGTCACGTTCACCGCGCCCTGGACGGTGGACGAGGTCCGGCTCAACGCCCCCTCGGCCGCGTACGTCCGCACGCTGGCCAACGGGCTGCACCAGGCGTACGGCTGGCAGCCGGGCGGGGTGACCGACTACCTGCTGTCGCTCCCGGGCGTAGCGCCGACCTGGGACGTCGCCGGGTTGGTCGCCGTCATGGCGCAGTCCGGCGACAACTCGCCCTGACGCCGGGCGGTTGTCCGCAGTCGTACGTGGCGCCGCCGCTACCGCCCCTCGCGGCCCCGCGAATGGACGGCCACGCCTGCCGTGGCGGTCGACACCGCGACGGCCAGACCGATGGCGATGATCACGGTCTCGAAGCCCTGGCCGCCTGAAGGAGCCGAGACGGGCCGGAAGCCCTCGCCGAATGACGCGATCGACATGTCGTCGCTCGGGATCGGCTCCCCTGCCTCCCGGACCCCCGAGGACAGGCCCGACAGCCCCGGACTCCAGGGGGACTCGCTCGTCTCGCTCCGGCCCGCGGAGCCGTCCTGACGGTCGGCCTTCTGTGCGCCCTGGGTGGTGTTCGCGGTGCTCGCGGCCTGACCCGGGCTGGCCGCGGCGAGGGGCCCGATGCTGCTCGTACCGCCGGCTGACCCGCCACCACCCGCGCTGCCGTCACCACCGGCGCTGCCG
>JBOGEN010000153.1:0-16144 GCA_050743265.1 Actinomycetes bacterium | reverse complement strand
CCTCGTCAGCGGCGCGCTGCTGCGTGGACAGGTCGGCGGACGGCAGGGCGACCTCCCCGGCCGCGGCCTGCCGGTCGGCCTCCCGAGCGTCCGCCAGGGCACGACGGGCCTCGGGGGATGACAGCCGCATCAGCACCTGGCCCGCTTCGACCCGCTCGCCGTCCCGGACGGCCAGCCGTCGTACCTTCGCGTCCGCCGCGGCGGTGACCTCGGCAGAGGCGCGCGGGGTCACCGTGCCGGGTGCCTCCACGACCTCGGTCACGGTGGCTCGCGACACCCGGCCCACGACGATCCCCGAGCCCTCGTCGTCACCGAGCGCGACCAGGCCTGCGGCGAGCGCACCCGTGAGCAGTACGGCCACCACGACCGTCGTGATGACCGCAGGCCGTCTCATGGGCTCATCGTAGGAACGCGTCCGGCGAATCGGGCGCCTCGACGCCCCCCGATGGGACGCTGGATCCCCCGCCGTGCCCCCGGTACCGGGCCACGGCGGGGAGACAGCAGATACTGCGTGACCGTGAGCACGGGTGAGGAGCGGCGTGCGCCCCCGCGGGGGCCGCTGGAGCGCTTCGTGCAGCGGCCTGCTATCCGGCTGGTGACCAGCCTGCGGCCCCGCCAGCCGACCCAGGTCGTCGTCCTCGCGTTCGTGGTGGCCGTGCTCGTGTTCACCGGCCTGCTCATGCTGCCGGTCTCGGCCGACGACGGGACCGGGACCTCCTTCCGTGTCGCACTCTTCACCGCGACGTCCGCCGTCTGCGTGACCGGGCTCGTGGTCGTCGACACCGCCGAGCACTGGTCGACGTTCGGGGAGGTCGTCATCCTGGGAGGCGTCCAGCTCGGCGGATTCGGGATCATGACGTTCGCGACCCTGCTCGGCATGCTCGTCCTGCGCCGGGCCGGGCTGCGTACGCGACTCCTGGCCCAAGCGGAGACGCACCTGCTGGACCTCGGCGACATCACCCGGGTGGTCCGCGGGGTCGCCCTGGTGAGCCTCGTCTTCGAGGTCGCGGTCGCCTGCGCCCTCGCGGTCCGGTTCGCGCTCGGGTACGGCGAGAGCATCGCCTCCGCGCTGTACAGCGGCGTGTTCTACGCGGTCACGGCGTTCAACGACGCGGGCTTCGGGCTGCGCAGCGACAACCTCGTCGCGTACGTGAGCGACCCGTGGGTGTGCCTGCCGATCGCCGTCGCGGTCACCGCAGGGGGGCTCGGGTTCCCGGTGCTGTTCGAGCTGCGTCGCGAGATCCGGATGCCCTCGCGGTGGTCCCTGCACACCCGCGTCACACTGCTCACGTCCGCGCTGCTCATCGCGGGCGGGACCGTCGCGATCACCGCCTTCGAGTGGACGAACCCGCAGACGCTCGGCCCGCTCAGTGTGCCGGCCAAGGTGCTCGCCGGCACGTTCGCCGCGGTCACGCCGCGCACAGCCGGCTTCAACAGCATCGACGTGGGCGCGATGAACGAGACTTCCTGGCTGGTCACGGACGTGCTCATGTTCATCGGAGGCGGCAGCGGCGGGACCGCAGGGGGCATCAAGGTCACCACGTTCATGATCCTCTTCTTCGCGATCGTCGCCGAGGCCCGCGGCTCACGCGACACCACCGCGTTCGGACGCCGCATCCCCGAGACAACCCTGCGGCTCGCCCTGACCGTCGCGCTGATCGGCGTGGCCGTGGTCGCGGTCGGCACCCTGGTGCTCGTCGCGCTCACGGGTCTCGACCTCGACCGTGCGCTGTTCGAGGTGGTGAGCGCGGCGAGCACGGCCGGGCTCACCACCGGGGTCACCGGAGACCTGCCGGCCTCGGCCCAGTACCTGCTCACCGTGCTCATGTTCGTGGGGAGGCTCGGCTCGGTGACCGTCGCCTCGGCGCTGGCCCTGCGCGAGCTCCGCCCCTTGTTCCGCTACCCGGAGGAGCGACCCATCATTGGCTAGGAACCTCACCGACGCCGTCCTCGTCGTCGGGCTCGGCCGGTTCGGCGGCGCCGTCGCCCAGGCGCTCGACCACCTCGGACACGAGGTGCTGGCCGTCGACACGGACTCGGCCCTGGTCCAGGAGTGGTCCGGCGTCCTCACCCACGTCGTCCAGGCCGACGCGACCCACGAGGCGGCGATGCGCCAGATCGGTGCTGCGGACGTGGACCGCGCAGTCGTCGGGATCGGCAGCGCGATCGAGGCGAGCGTGCTCACGACGACGGTGCTCAAGGACATCGGGATCCGGGAGGTCTGGGCCAAGGCCGACTCAGCGCCGCACGGCAAGATCCTCACCCGGATCGGTGCCAACCACGTCATCTACCCCGAGCAGGTGATGGGCGAGCGGGTCGCCCACCTCCTCACGGGCAAGCTGATCGACTTCATCGAGTTCGACGACGGGTACGCGATCGGCAAGACCCGTGCCCCCCGTGAGGCCTTCGACAAGACGCTCGCCGACGCGACCCTGCACAGCAGGTACGGCGTCACCGTGGTCGGGGTCAAGCGTCCGGGCACGGACTTCGCCAACGCCCGACCGGAGACGGAGGTCCACCAGGGTGACCTGCTCATCGTGTCCGGACGGACGGAGGCCGTAGAGCGCTTCGCCGCGGTGGTCTGACCGGCTCGAGCGGGCCTGGCGCCCCCTACTGCTGCCCTCGGGCCAGCTCCCGCCCCCGGTCGCGGGCGGCCTCCACCGCGTCGAGCACCGCCGCGCGCAGCTTGTGGTTCTCGAGCTCGCGGATCGCGTTGATGGTGGTGCCCGCCGGCGAGGTGACCGCCTCGCGCAGCTTGACCGGGTGGTCGCCGGAGTCGCGCAGCATCACGGCCGCGCCGATCGCCGACTGGACGATGAGGTCGTGCGCGACCGCACGCGGGATGCCGAGCAGGATGCCCGCGTCGGTCATGGCCTCGACGAGCAGGTAGAAGTACGCCGGTCCCGAGCCGGAGAGCGCGGTCACCGCGTCCTGCTGGGACTCGGGCAGCCGGATCGTCTTGCCCACCGGGCGGAACAGCTCCTCCGTGCGGGCGATCTGGTCGGCGGTCGCGTGCGCACCCCCGGAGATCGCGCTCATGGCCTCGTCCACCAGGGCCGGGGTGTTCGTCATGACCCGGACCACCGGCGTGCCCTCGGCGAGCCGCGCCTCGATCGTCGACGTCATCACGCCGGCCGCCATCGTGACGACGAGCCTGTCGGCCGGGACGTGCGGCGCCATCTCGTCCAGCAGCGTGGTCATGTCCTGCGGCTTCACGGCGAGCAGGAGGATGTCCGCCGCCTTGGCCGCCTCGACGTTGCTGACCACCTCGACGCCGTACCGCTCGCGCAGCTGCTCGGCGCGGTCGGCCCGTCGGGTCGTCGCCATGAGTTCGGAGACCGGCTTGCCGGCGCGCAGCATTCCCGAGAGCAGCGTCTCGCCCATCTTGCCCGCGCCCACGATGGCGACGCGGGAGCCGTACGCAGGCGTCATCGGGTGCTCATCCCTTCGTCAGCAGCGAACGGGCGAAGAACCCGACGTTGGCCGGGCGCTCCGCCAGCCGCCGCATGAGGTAGCCGTACCAGTCGGCACCGTAGGGGAGGTACACGCGCATCCGTTCACCGGACGCCGCGAGCCTCCGCTGCTCGTCCGGCCGCACGCCGTAGAGCATCTGGTACTCGTACGACCCCTGGGGCCGGCCGTTGCGGGTGGCGAGCACGCGCGCGATCTCGACCAGCGTGGGGTCGTGGCTCGCCACCATCGGGTAGCCCTCGCCGGCCATGAGCACGGTCAGGCACCGCACGTACGACCTGTCGACCTCGACCGCCCTCTGGTACGCGACCGAGTCCGGCTCCTTGTACGCGCCCTTGCACAGGCGCACGCGGGAGCCCGGCCCGGCCAGGTCGCGGCAGTCGCCCTCGGTCCGGCGCAGGTACGCCTGCAGCACGGCCCCCGTCTCGGGGTACTCGCGGCGGAGGCCGCCGAGCACGGAGAGGGTCGAGTCGGTCGTGGTGTGGTCCTCCATGTCGAGGGTCACCGTCGTCCCGGCCGTACGTGCGGCCGCGCAGATCCGGGCCGCGTTCTCGGTGGCGACGCGCTCCCCGTCCGGCCCGAGCGCCTGCCCGACGGCCGACAGCTTGACCGACACCTCGGCGCCCTCGGCGAGCCCGGCGTCGGCCAACCGGGCGAGCAGCGTGAGGTACTCCGTCGTCGTGACGTCGGCCTGGCCGAGGTCGAGAGTGTCCTCGCCCAGGTGGTCGAGCGTGACGAGCAGCCCGTCGGCCTCGAGGGTCTCGGTGACGCGGACCGCGTCGTCCGTGGTCTCGCCCGCGACGAACCGGGCCACCACGGACCGGGAGAGAGGCAGCGTGGTGATGAGGTCCTTGACCCGCTCACTCCTCGCGGTCGACAGCAGGACGCGCCGCACGTGGTCCTCCTCGCAGCCCCGGGCTCCGCGGACGCCGTCGTCCGCTGAGCCCACGGTACGCGGGCCTCAGGGCGTACGGCGGCGCAGCGTGGCCGCCCCGAGCGCGAGGGACGCCAGCGCCGCCGCGCCCACGATGCCCATGTTCACCACGGTGTCGCTGCTCACCTCGGTCGAGGCCGTGATCTGGGTCATCGCGTCCACCGCGTACGAGAGCGGCAGCACGTCCGAGACGGCCTCGAGCGCCTCGGGCATCTCCGAGCGGGGCACGAGCAGCCCGCACAGCAGGAACTGCGGCAGCACGATCGCCGGCATGAACTGGACCGCCTGGAACTCGGTCCTGGCGAACGCGCTCACCAGCAGCCCGAGCGCAATGCCGAGCAGCGCGTCGACGACGGCGACGAGCAGCAGCAGCCAGGTCGGCCCGGCCACGTCCATGCCGTACACGGTGACCGCGAGCGAGGTCGCCACCCCCGCCTGGACGAACGCGACAAGGCCGAAGGCGAGGGCGTAACCGACGAGCAGGTCGAGCTTGGCCATCGGCATGGCCAGCAGGCGCTCGAGGGTGCCCGTGGTGCGCTCACGCAGCGTGGCGACCGACGTGACGAGGAACATCACGACGAACGGGAACACCGCGAGCATCGCCGGCCCGACCTGGTCGAAGACCCCGGGCGAGGCGTCGAACACCCAGGCGAGCAGGCCGAGCAGCACAGAGGGGACGAGGACCAGCAGCGCCATCGTGCGGTGGTCGTGGCGCAGCTGCGCCAGCACCCGGCGGGCAGTGGCGAGCGTGATGGCCGGGTTCATGCCGGCACCTCCGCGGCGTCGACGAGGGAGAGGAACGCGGTCTCGACGTCACCGGCTCCGGTGGCCGCGAGAAGGGCGGCCGGGCTGTCGTCGGCCAGCACGCCTCCCTCGCGCATGAGCATGAGCCGGTCGCAGCGTGCGGCCTCGTCCATCACGTGGCTGGACACGAGCAGCGTCACGCCGCGTCCGGCCAGCGTGTGGAAGAGGTCCCACAGCGTCCGGCGCAGCAACGGGTCGAGGCCGACGGTCGGCTCGTCCAGGACGAGCACCTCGGGCGTCCCGAGCAGGGCGACGGCGAGCGAGGCGCGGGCGAGCTGCCCGCCGGAGAGCTGCCCGGCCAGCGCGTCCTCGTGGTCGGCGAGCCCGACCTCGCCGACGACCCTGTCGACGTCGGACGGGGGCGCGGACAGCACGGACGCGAAGTAGCGCAGGTTCTCCCGGACGGAGAGGTCCTCGTACACCGAGGGGGCCTGGGTGACGTAGCCGATTCGGCGTCGCAGCGGCTTCGAGCCCGCCTCCAGGCCGAGCACCTCCACCCGCCCCGCCTCGATGACCTGGACCCCGACGACCGCGCGCATCAGCGTGGTCTTGCCGCAGCCGGACGGGCCGAGCAGGCCCGTCACGCTGCCCCGGTGGACGGTGACCGAGATGTCCTGCAGAACCCGGCGACCACCGCGGCGGACCCGCAGGCCCTCCACGCGGACCGCCGGGGAGTCAGTGCGGTTCGCGGGCGGGGAGCCCCCGCCAGGGCCGTTATTCATCATGCGATGAATAGTGATCCCGGCAGGGGTCACCCGTCAACCCTCGTCCATGACGAGGGCAGCTAGTCGAGCACCGGCCAGGCGCGCTGGAAGCGGGCCGCGTCCAGCCGCGGCGTCTGCGGGTACGCCGCGCTGGGCAGCATCGTGCGGATCGCCCGCATCCAGTCCGCGTACGTGGCCTTGGGCTTGAGCTTCTTCAGCGTCTGGCACGCCACGTATGTGAACGCACCGTTCGGCCGTCCGTCGAACTGCGCGTCGTAGCTGTACTCGGTGTCCTGGCAGCCGGCCACGATCAGGGCTGAGTGTCGCGCCGTCCCCCGGATCGGTGCCCGTGCGGCCCGCTCCGCCCGCGCCAGCGCGGCACCGCCGAGGAACGTCTCCGGCGGCAGGAACCTCACCGTCCCGACGCCGTCCCCGATCGGCGGGGCGAGACGGGCGAGCGTGCCGGAGTGGCAGGAGTCGGAGACCAGCACGACCCGGACGCCACGCTCGCGGTCCATGAACATCTCGTACAGGTCGTCGTCGAGGATCGGCCCCGCGGCCTGCAGGTCGTGCGGGCACAGTGCCTCGTCGCGGTGGTCCTTCTCGTCCCCGCTGTCGTCCGGGACCCAGGTCCCGTGACCGGAGTACGTGAGAACGATGCGGTCACCCGGCGAGGCGCTGGACACCAGGTCGTGCATCACCTTGAGCATGGTGTCGCGCGTCGCCTCGCCGTCCAGGATCGTCGTGACCTCGAAGCCGCGCCCGTCGAGCGTCTCGGCCCAGTCCTGAGCGTCGTTGACACACCCGGCGAGGTCGGACCCCGTACCCGGGTAGTCGTTGATCCCGATGCAGATCGCCTTCTTGGCGTGCTGTGCCATCTGGCAGCCTCCTCGTCCGGGTCGCCTTCGCAACCCCAGGGGGTGGAGTACGAAGGAGGAGGCCCGCCCCAGCCGGGAACGCTACTCCGCGTCGCCGCCGGCCGGGACGGGTTCCGGCGGGTACGCGAGAGGCCGTCGGGGGTCAGCCGCCGGTCATGTAGCGCTGGATGGTGGGCGCCACCAGGGCGACGACCTCCTCCTCGGAGGCGGAGGCCAGCGGCTCGACCTTGATCACGTATCTCAGGAGAGCCAGGCCGATGAGATGGGACGCGGACGCCTCGACACGCAGCGCGGCGTCCGGCAGGTCGAGCGCGTCGGCGACGCGGCCCAGCAGCGCGCGGGACACGAACTCGCGCATCATCGTGGCCGCCTCCTCGTTCGTGGTCGCGGACCGCAGCAGCCCGAGGAACGGGTCGCGCGACTCCGGGTCGCCCCACACGCCGAGGAAGAACCGGACGAACCGCTCCCCCACCCCGTCCGGGCCGTCCCCGAGGATCTGCGGCACGACGACGGACGGCTCGAACGGCAGCGCCATCGCCGCGACGAAGACCTGCTCCTTGCCGCCGAAGTAGTGGTGGACGAGCGCCGGGTCGACGTCGGCGTCCCGCGCGATGCCCCGCACCGTGGAGCCGTCGTAGCCGTGTTCCGCGAAGCTGCGCCGGGCCGCCTCGAGGATCGTCCCGCGGGTGTCCTCGTGGCCGGGGCGCCGACCCGGGCCCCGCCGGTCCCCCGTGGTCGCGCTCACGGGGAGCCGACCTGGGCAGCCAGGTTGAGCCGGGTGAAGGCCAGCGCCTCGGTGAGGTCGGTCTCCCGCTCGACGCGGTCGGACGCCCGCCGGGTGTTGATCTCCAGCACGACGGTGCCGCGAAATCCGTCGCCCGCGAGCCGCTCGAGCAGCGCCGCGCACGGCTGGGTGCCGCGGCCGGGGACCAGGTGCTCGTCCTTCATGGAGCCGCTGCCGTCCGCGAGGTGCACGTGGTTGAGGCGGTCCCCTAGCTGCGCGGCCATCTCCATGGCGTCCTGCCCCGACACGGCGGTGTGCGAGAGGTCGAGCGTCACGTGCCGGTAGTCCTGGTCGATCACGTCCCAGCCGGGGGCGTACGCGGTGATCTCGCGCGTCCTCGCCCGCCACGGGAACATGTTCTCCACCGCGAAGACGACGTCGGTCTCCTCCACCATGCGACCGACCCCCTCCACGAACGACCGGGCGTACTCCCGCTGCCAGCGGAACGGCGGGTGGACGACCACGGTGGACGCCCCCAGGCCCTCCGCGTGCTCCTTCGCCCGCATCAGCTTCTCCCACGGGTCCGTCCCCCAGACACGCTGGGTGACGAGCAGACACGGCGCGTGGATGGCCAGGACGGGCACCGCGTGGTGGTCCGACAGCCGCTTCAGTGCCTCGGTGTCCTGGCTGACCGGGTCGTTCCAGACCATGATCTCGATGCCGTCGTACCCGAGCCGGGCGGCCATCTCGAACGCGACGGCGGTCGACTCCGGGTACGTGGAGGCGGTCGAGAGCGCAACCTTGGCGTCAGGCACGTGGACCGCGGGCGGGCGCCGCGAGCGACGCGCCGAGCGTGGCGCGCGCCGGGCCTGATCACTCACGACAGACCAGCGTACGGGTCAAGGCGCGCTCGAGCCCCGCAGCCCGCCTTCCGGCCTTAGGGTGGGCGGGTGCCCGAGGTTTCGCTCGACTTTCCCCGCGAGTGGGTGGAGTTCTCTGACCCCGACGACGCGGAGCAGACGTTCCACTGCGACCTGACCTGGTTGTGCTCACGGTGGACGTGCATCTTCGCCGCCGGCTGCCAGGGGATCGTGGCGGGGCGCCCGGATGACGGCTGCTGCACGCACGGCGCGTTCTTCTCCGACCGGGAGGACGAGAAGCGCGTCCGGGCCGCCGCGGCGGAGCTCACCCCGGAAACGTGGCAGTTCCACAAGGAGGGGCGTCGCGGCATCGCGACCGTGGACGACGGCCATCGCCGCACCCGCACGGTGGACGGCGCGTGCATCTTCCACAACCGGCCCGGGTTCTCCGGCGGCTACGGCTGCGCCCTGCACGCGCTCGCACTGCGGACGGGTCGGCACCCGCTCGAGACCAAGCCGGACGTGTGCTGGCAGCTTCCGGTGCGCCGCTCCTTCGAGCGGGTCACACGACCGGACGACACCGAGGTCACGGTCGTCACGATCGGCGAGTACGACCGGCGCGGCTGGGGCTCAGGCGGGCATGACCTGCACTGGTGGTGCACCGGCGCGACCGAGGCGCACGTCGGCAGCGAGCCGGTGTACATCTCGTACGCGCCCGAGCTGACCGCGCTGATGGGCGAGGCTGCCTACAAGGAGCTGGCCCGGCTGTGCGAGCACCGAATCGCCGCAGGTCAGCCGGCCGCCCCGCACCCAGCGGATGAGGCCGACTGACCGAAGGTCGGCCTTCTTGGCGTACAAGTCGGACCTTCTTGGCGTACCAATCCGGTCGTTTCGGTTGCACGTCACCGCTCGTGATGCAAACGTTTTCAGTGCAGCGCACCCTTGCTGTCACGGAATGCCCGAACCCGACCCGGCTCACCCTGGCCCCGTCGAAGGACGTGTCATGAACGTCACGGTCGAGGAACCGACCCCCGACGAGATCCGGCTCGCACCCTCGGGCTACATCGATGTCGACACCGTGCGCGTCCTGCGCTCCCTGGTGGAGCGGATGAATCTCGCCCCCGGACACACCGTCGTGCTCGACCTCACGGACGTCGGGTTCATGGACTCGGCCGGGCTCACCTTCCTGGTGTGGCTGCACCGGCGGGTCACCGCGCTCCCGGGCACCCTGCGGGTCGTCGGTACCCAACCCTCGGTGGCCAAGGTGCTGCGCCTCACCGGCATCGACCTGTACCTCGGCGCCGCGCGACCCACCATGCCGCAGCAGCGCTCCACAGCTCGCCCTTCCTGACGGCCGCGCACGGGTCGCTGTTCTGACCGTCCCGCGCGCCTGCGCCTGTCCTGTCGTCCCGTGGGCCTAGCCTCGCCCGCATGGCGAGGACCTCGACGACCCGGGCCACGCGGTCCGGGCCCACGTACCGCTGCGCCGAGTGCGGCTGGACGACCACCAAGTGGGTCGGCCGGTGTGGCGAGTGCCAGGCGTGGGGAACGGTGGACGAGGCGGGGGCCGCGACGCTGCGGACGGTGGCGCCCGGCCCAGTGTCCAGCCCGGCACAGCCGATCGGCGCGGTGGACGTCGAGGCGGCCCGCTCCCGGCCCACCGGGGTGGGCGAGCTCGACCGGGTGCTGGGCGGGGGCCTCGTGCCGGGGGCCGTGGTGCTCCTCGCGGGCGAGCCAGGGGTCGGCAAGTCCACCTTGCTGCTCGAGGTCGCGGCGCGGTGCGCCGGGCCGGGGTCCGCGAGCCTCGTGGTGACCGGCGAGGAGAGCGCGGCGCAGGTTCGGCTGCGAGCCGGCCGCATCGACGCCCTGGACGAGAACCTCTACCTCGCCGCAGAGACCGACCTCGCCGCCGTCCTCGGTCACGTCGAGTCGGTCGCACCGTCGCTGCTCGTCGTGGACTCCGTCCAGACCATCGGGTCCGCGGAGGTCGAGGGCACGCCCGGCGGCGTGACCCAGGTCCGGCAGGTCGCGGGCGCGCTGATCCGTACGTCCAAGGCGGGCGGCATGACCACCGTGCTCGTCGGCCACGTCACGAAGGACGGCTCCATCGCCGGCCCGCGGGTGCTCGAGCACCTGGTCGACGTCGTGCTCTCGTTCGAGGGTGACCGTCACTCGCGGCTGCGCATGGTGCGCGCCGTGAAGAACAGGTACGGGCCGACCGACGAGGTGGGTTGCTTCGACCTGGGCGACGCCGGCATCACCGGCCTCCCCGACCCGAGCGGCCTGTTCCTCTCCCGCCGTGCCGAGCCCGTGCCTGGCACGTGCGTCACCGTGACCCTGGAGGGCACCCGCCCCCTTGTCGCCGAGGTGCAGGCGCTGGTGGCCCCGTCCTCGCTGGCCACGCCCCGGCGGGCCACGTCCGGGCTCGACTCGTCCCGCGTGGCGATGGTGCTCGCCGTGCTCGAGCGACGGGGGCGGGTGCGGCTGGGCTCGGCCGATGTGTACGCGGCCACGGTCGGGGGCGTCCGGCTGGCCGAGCCGGCAGCGGACCTGGCCGTCGCGCTCGCGGTCGCGGGTGGGGTCGCCGACACCCCGCTGCCCGCGGACCTCGTCGCCGTCGGCGAGGTCGGGCTCGCCGGGGAGGTCAGGCGGGTCACCGGCGTCCGGCGTCGGCTCGCCGAGGCGGCCCGGCTGGGCTTCACCCGTGCGCTGGTGCCCCCGGGCACCGACGAGGTGCCGCCGGGAGTGTCCGTGACCGAGGTGCCGGACGTGCGCGCCGCGCTCGCCACGCTGTCCCCGCGCGCCGGGTAGGGGCGCGGTGCGCCGAACCGTCCGACGCCAGGGGCGAGCGTCACCTCCACCGCAACGCATCACCCGTAGACTGGCCAGCACTTTTCGCAGACCGCCGGGGGGCGACTGTGGCCAACGAGAGGGACGACCTGCTCCGCGCCACCCTGGGCACGATGGCTCCGGGGACGCCGCTCCGGGACGGCCTGGAGCGCATCCTGCGCGGCCGGACCGGGGGCCTCGTCCTGCTCGGGTGGGACCGTACGGTCGAGTCGATCTGCACCGGCGGCTTCACCATCGACGTCGAGTTCTCTGCTCCCCGGCTGCGTGAGCTGGCCAAGCTCGACGGCGCGATCATCTGCGACGGCGACATGACCCGCATCCTGCGCGCCGGCGTCCACCTCGTCCCCGACCCCTCGATCCCCACGGAGGAGTCCGGCACCCGGCACCGCACCGCCGAGCGGGTGGCCAAGCAGACCGGCTGCCCGGTGATCTCGGTGAGCCAGTCGATGCGCATCATCGCGCTGTACGTCGAGGACCGCCGCCACGTCCTCGAGGACTCCGGCCAGATCCTGTCCCGCGCCAACCAGGCGCTGGCCACCCTCGAGCGGTACAAGATGCGCCTGGACGAGGTGTCCGGCACGCTGTCCGCACTGGAGATCGAGGACCTGGTGACGGTCAGGGACGTCACCTCGGTGGTGCAGCGGCTGGAGATGGTGCGCCGCATCGCGGGGGAGATCGACGGGTACGTGGTCGAGCTCGGCACCGACGGCAGGCTGCTCGCCCTGCAGCTCGACGAGCTCATCGCCGGGGTGGACTCCGACCGCGAGCTCGTGGTGCGCGACTACGTCTCCGAGGTACCTGGCCAGCTGGCGCACCCGGTGCACGACGTGCTCGTCGGGCTCGACGCGCTCTCGTCCACCGACCTGCTCGACCTCGTTGCGGTGGCCGACGTGATCGGCTACTCCGGCGGACCCGACGTGCTCGAGTCCTCGGTGAGCCCGCGCGGGTTCCGGCTGCTCGCCAAGGTCCCGCGCCTGCCCACCCTGGTGATCGAGCGTCTCGTGGACCACTTCGGCGTCCTGCAGAAGCTGCTCGCCGCCGGGGTGGACGACCTGCAGGCCGTCGACGGGGTCGGCGAGTCGCGCGCCCGGAGCGTCCGCGAGGGGCTGTCCCGGCTGGCCGAGTCCTCGATCCTGGAGCGGTACGTCTGACCTCCCCCGTGTCCGCTGCCTCCGTCTACGACGACCTCGTCGCCCCCGTCCTCGACTGGTACGCCCGCCACGCCCGTGACCTGCCCTGGCGCCACCCGGACGCGTCCCCGTGGGGGGTCCTCGTCAGCGAGGTGATGCTCCAGCAGACCCCGGTCGCCCGGGTGCTCCCCGCCTGGGACGCGTGGATGCAGCGCTGGCCCACCCCGGGCGTCCTGGCCGCCGACTCGCCGGGCGAGGCCGTCCGGATGTGGGGCCGGCTCGGCTACCCGCGTCGCGCCCTGCGCCTGCACGCGGCGGCCACCACGATGGTGGGCCGCCACCACGGGGCCGTGCCGTCCTCCGCGGAGGAGCTGCAGGCGCTGCCCGGCATCGGCGGCTACACCGCCGCCGCGGTGGCGTCGTTCGCGTACGGGCACCGGCACGCGGTCCTCGACACGAACGTCCGGCGCGTGCTGGGGCGCGCCCTCCGCGGCCAGGCGCTGCCGGGCCCGTCCCCGCAGGCGGCCGAGCGCCGGCTTGCCGAGACCGTCCTGCCCGAGCACCCGGCGACGGCGGCCCGCTGGAGTGTCGCCGCCATGGAGCTCGGCGCGCTGGTCTGCACCGCGCGGGCACCCCGGTGCGGGAGCTGTCCTGTGGCGGACGTCTGCACGTGGTGGCTGAGCGGGAGGCCCGCGTACGAGGGGCCTGTCCGCCGCCAGACGTACGCCGGCACCGACCGTCAGGTCAGGGGCCGTCTCCTGGCCGTGCTCCGCGGCGCGGACGGGGCCGTCCCGCGCGGCGCGCTGGATGCGGCCTGGGACGAGCCCGTCCAGCGCGAGCGGGCCCTGGACGGCCTGATCGCCGACGGGCTCGTGGAGCCGCTGGCTGACGGGACGTACCAGCTACCAGCCTGAGGCACCTCACCGACCGCGGGACAGGTCGCGGACAGGCCGAGGGGCGGACACCCGGTCGGTGTCCGCCCCTCGGTCGGGACGCGTGCTACTCGGACGAGCCGGCGGTCTCCACAGGTGGGCTGTCAGGCAGCTGGCTCTTCGGGACGCCACGGAACGTGAACGCCGCCTCCGCGCCCTCGCCCTCGATGTCCACGACCACGATCTGACCAGGGTGGACATCGCCGTAGAGGATCTTCTCGGACAGCATGTCCTCGACCTCGCGCTGGATCGTGCGGCGCAGCGGCCGGGCCCCTAGCACCGGGTCGAAGCCGCGCGTCGCGAGCAGCTCCTTGGCCTCCCGGGTGACCTCGATGGCCATGTCCTTGTCCTTGAGCCGCGTGTCCAGCGAGTGGACCATCAGGTCGACGATGCTGATGATCTCGTCCGGCGTGAGCTGGTGGAAGACCACAGTGTCGTCGACACGGTTGAGGAACTCGGGGCGGAAGTGCTGCTTGAGCTCGTCCTGCACCTTGTTCTTCATCCGCTCGTACGAGCCGGAGGCGTCCTTCTGGGCCGAGAACCCCAGGTTGAAGCCCTTGGAGATGTCCCTGGTGCCGAGGTTTGTCGTCATGATGATGACGGTGTTCTTGAAGTCGACGACCCGGCCCTGGGCGTCGGTCAGGCGACCGTCCTCCAGGATCTGCAGCAGCGAGTTGAAGATGTCCGCATGGGCCTTCTCGACCTCGTCGAATAGGACGACGGAGAACGGCTTACGACGCACCTTCTCGGTGAGCTGGCCGCCTTCCTCGTACCCGACGTAGCCGGGTGGGGAGCCGAACAGCCGGGAAACGGTGTGCTTCTCGGAGAACTCGCTCATGTCGAGCTGGATGAGCGCGTCCTCGTCACCGAAGAGGAACTCCGCGAGCGTCTTCGAGAGCTCCGTCTTTCCGACACCGGACGGGCCGGCGAAGATGAAGGACCCACCGGGGCGCTTCGGGTCCTTCAGCCCGGCGCGCGTACGGCGGATGGCCTGCGAGAGCGCCTTGATCGCGTCCTCCTGGCCGATGACCCGCTTGTGCAGCTCGTCCTCCATGCGGAGCAGCCGGGAGGTCTCCTCCTCGGTGAGCTTGAACACCGGGATGCCGGTGGCCGTGGCGAGGACCTCGGCGATGAGCTCCTCGTCGACCTCGGCCACGACGTCCATGTCGCCGGCCTTCCACTCCTTCTCGCGGCGGGCCTTGTCGGCGAGCAGGTTCTTCTCGTTGTCCCGCAGGTTCGCGGCCTTCTCGAAGTCCTGCGCGTCGATCGCGGACTCCTTCTCGCGCCGGACGTGCGCGATCTTCTCGTCGAACTCGCGCAGGTCGGGCGGAGCGGTCATGCGGCGGATCCGCATGCGGGAGCCGGCCTCGTCGATGAGGTCGATCGCCTTGTCCGGCAGGTAACGGTCGGAGATGTAGCGGTCGGCCAGGGTGGCCGCCGCGACCAGGGCCGAGTCCGTGATCGAGACGCGGTGGTGCGCCTCGTACCGGTCCCGCAGGCCCTTGAGGATCTCGATCGTGTGCGCGAGCGACGGCTCGTTGACCTGGATCGGCTGGAAGCGACGCTCCAGGGCGGCGTCCTTCTCGAGGTGCTTGCGGTACTCGTCCAGCGTCGTGGCCCCGATGGTCTGGAGCTCACCGCGGGCGAGCATCGGCTTGAGGATGGACGCGGCGTCGATCGCGCCCTCGGCGGCACCCGCACCCACGAGCGTGTGCAGCTCGTCGATGAACAGGATGATGTCGCCGCGGGTGCGGATCTCCTTGAGCACCTTCTTCAGGCGCTCCTCGAAGTCACCGCGGTAGCGGGAGCCGGCGACCAGGGAGCCCAGGTCGAGGCTGTAGATCTGCTTGTCCTTGAGGGTCTCGGGCACGTCACCGCGCACGATCGACTGGGCGAGGCCCTCGACGCAGGCGGTCTTGCCGACGCCGGGCTCGCCGATCAGGACCGGGTTGTTCTTGGTGCGGCGCGAGAGCACCTGCATCACGCGCTCGATCTCCTTCTCGCGCCCGATGACCGGGTCGAGCTTTCCTTCGCGCGCGGCCTGGGTGTAGTTGCGGCCGAACTGGTCGAGCACCAGGGAGGAGGACGGAGCACCCTCCGGCGCGGTGCCTGCGGTGGCGGTCTCCTTGCCCTGGAAGCCCGAGAGCAGCTGGATCACCTGCTGGCGGACACGGTTCAGGTCGGCGCCGAGCTTGACCAGCACCTGGGCGGCGACGCCCTCGCCCTCACGGATCAGGCCGAGCAGGATGTGCTCGGTGCCGATGTAGTTGTGCCCGAGCTGGAGCGCCTCGCGCAGCGACAGCTCGAGGACCTTCTTCGCGCGCGGCGTGAAGGGGATGTGGCCGCTCGGAGCCTGCTGGCCCTGGCCGATGATCTCCTCGACCTGGGCGCGTACGGCCTCGAGCGAGATGCCGAGGCTCTCGAGTGCCTTCGCGGCGACGCCCTCACCCTCGTGGATCAGGCCGAGGAGGATGTGCTCGGTACCGATGTAGTTGTGGCTGAGCATCCGGGCCTCTTCCTGGGCCAGGACGACCACCCGACGGGCTCGGTCTGTAAACCGCTCGAACATGCTTTCATCGCTCCTTGCGTGCTCACCGCCGACGCTGCGACGGGGCTTCTTCCGTGCACTCTAACCCTGCCCGGAAGAAGGATGTCTGGACCCGACCACTCACCACGGCCGGCTGCCCACCAGCCCTCTTGTCGGCTCTGACAAGGACAACTCCCTGTCCAGCCTATGTGTTCCCCGCGGTGGCCGGTCCACGCTTCGCTGAGAGCGAACGACCCTGTCTAGTGGGCCGCGGCGTAGGCCTCGCGGACCTCGGCCGAGACCCGGCCACGCTCGGGCACGTCCCAGCCG
>JBOGEN010000152.1:0-47803 GCA_050743265.1 Actinomycetes bacterium | reverse complement strand
GGTCGTGACCACGGCGACCGACGCGACGCGCGTGCCCGGCCTGGACGCGCTCGGCTGGCCGGTCGAGGGTGACGTGGCGGCGGTCGGGCGTGCGCTGCTCGACGGTGACCCGGTACGCCTGCACGCGGACGCCGTCTGGCCGTTGCCACCGCTCGGCCCGTCCCTCGGTGACACGGGGGAGCTCGTGCTGCGGGTCACCGACCTCCTGGTGCCGTACGCCGAGCGGACCGCGGTCCTGCGCCCGCCCTCCCTCGTCGTGGGCGTCGGCGCGAGCCGGGGCGTGGCCGGGGGCGAGGTGCTCGACCTCGTCGACGCCGCGCTCAGCGGGGCCGGGCTCGCTGCCGCGTCCGTCCGGTGCCTCGCCACCGTGGACGCCAAGGCCGGCGAGCCGGGGATCGTCGAGGCCGCCCGGCTCCGCGGGTGGCGCCTCGTGACGTACGCCGCGGACGTGCTGGCCGGCATCGACGTGCCGAACCCGAGCGGGGCCGCGCAGCGGGCGGTGGGCACGCCGTCCGTGGCGGAGGCGGCCGCGCTCGCCCGTCCGGACGGTGGGGAGAGCGTCCTCGTCGTGGAGAAGCAGCGCTCCGCCCATGCGACCGTGGCGGTGGCCCGGCACGCCCCACGCGGCCGGCTGTCCGTCGTCGGGCTCGGGCCGGGTGCGCGCGACCTGCTGACTCCGCGCGCGGCCGACGTCCTGCGGCAGTCCTCGGTCGTCGTCGGGCTCGACCAGTACGTGGCGCAGGCTCGCGACCTGCTGCGCCCGGGGACGCGCGTCCTCGCCACCGGCCTCGGTGCCGAGGAGGAACGTGCCCGCAGTGCGGTTGCCGAGGCCCGTGCCGGGCACGCCGTCGCGCTGCTGGGCTCCGGTGACGCCGGCGTGTACGCGATGGCGAGCCCGGCACTCGAGGCGGCCGACGTCGACGCCCTCGACGTCGAGGTCGAGGTCGTCCCCGGCGTGACCGCTGCCTTGGCCGCGTCCGCCCTGCTCGGTGCGCCCCTCGGGCACGACCACGCGGCGGTGAGCCTCTCCGACCTGCACACGCCGTGGGACGAGATCACCCGCCGCGTCCACGCCGTGGCCGAGGGCGACCTCGTCGTGGCGTTCTACAACCCGCGCAGCCGCGGCCGCGACTGGCAGCTGCCCGAGGCCCTGCGCATCCTTGCCGCCCACCGCCCGCCGTCCACCCCGGTCGGCATCGTGCGCAACGCCAGCCGGGACGGTCAGCGCGTCACGCTCACGACCCTTGCCGACGCCGACCCGCAGGACGTGGACATGCTCTCGGTCGTCGTGGTCGGCTCGCGGAGCACGCGGGTCGTCGCCGGGCGCATGGTGACCCCGCGCGGCTACCGCTGGGCGCCCTCCGAGCCGTCCGGCGGCCGTACGCCGGCGCGCCGCGTCCACCCGATCGAGACCGAGTCGTACGCGATCCTGCGCGACACCGTCGACACGTCCGGCCTGCCGGCCTGGACGCGCGCCGTCACCGAACGCGTCGTGCACGCGAGCGCCGACCTCGACTACGTCAGCGACCTCGTGTGTGACGAGCACGCGCTCGCCATGACTGCGGAGGCCCTGCGTGGTGGCAGCGTCCGCGTGGTGGCCGACGTCGCCATGGTCGCCGCCGGCATCACTGCGCGGGACGTGGTGTGTCGGGTGGGCGACTCCCGCACCGCCCGACTGGCGGCCGAGACCGGGCTCACCCGCTCGGCCGCAGCCGTCCGGCTCGCGTACGACGAGGTGGGGCCGGGCGCGGTCTGGGTCGTCGGGTGCGCGCCGACCGCGCTCGTCGAGCTCGTCAAGTCCGACGTCCGGCCTGCGCTCGTCATCGGCCTGCCGGTCGGCTTCGTCGGCGCGGTCGAGTCGAAGGAGGCGCTGCGCGCGTCCGGTCTGCCCGCGGTGAGCAACGTCTCCGCGAAGGGCGGGTCGGCGGTCGCGGCGGCTGCGCTGAACGCGCTGCTGTACGGGGACCCGGTGGACGGGGAGGAGCCCGGATGAACGATCCCCTGCTCGTGGTCGGCCACGGCACCCGCAGCCCGGCCGGCGCCGAGGAGTTCCGCCGGTTCGTCGCGCGGGTCGCCCGGCGGTGCGGCTCGGACGGTCCGGACGTCGCCGGCGGCTTCATCGAGCTGTCCCCGCCGCCGGTCGCCGAGGCGGTGGCCGCACTCGTCGCCCGCGGCCACCGCAGCCTCGTCGCGGTGCCGCTCGTCCTCGTCTCGGCCGGGCACGGCAAGGGCGACATCCCCGGGGCGATGGCGCGCGAGCAGGAGCGCCACCCCGGCCTGCAGTACCGGTACGGGCGCCCGCTCGGCCCGCACCCGACACTGCTCGCCCTGCTCGAGGAGCGCATCGACGCCGCGCTCGACGGGCCTGCGCTCGACGCCGCCCGCGAGGACACCGCGGTCGTGCTCGTCGGGCGCGGCTCCACGGACCCGGACGCCAACGGCGAGGTCGCCAAGGTCGCCCGGCTCCTGTGGGAGGGCCGGGGCTACGCGTTCGTCGAGCCCTCGTTCGTGTCCCTGGCCTGGCCGTCGGTACCGCAGGCGCTGGAGCGGGCCCGCCTCCTCGGGGCGCGGCGGGTGGTCGTGGCCCCGTACTTCCTGTTTCCCGGCGTGCTGCCGGGCCGGGTCGCGGCCCAGGCGCGGGCGTACGCGGCGGAGCACCCGGCCCTCGACGTCGCGGTCGCCGGCCTGCTCGGGGACTGCGACCCGCTCGCCGACCTCGTCCTCGAACGGCACCGGGAGGCGCTCGTCGGGGACATCCGGATGAACTGCGACACCTGCGTGTACCGGGTCGCGATGCCCGGCTTCACGCACCGAGTCGGCCAGCCGCAGACCCCGCACCACCACCCGGAGGACCCGACAGGGGGGCGCACCCACGACCACCCCATCGCACACGACCACCCCATCGCACACGACCACCCCGTCGGCGAGCACGACGGCCATCAGGACGGGCACGCCCGTGCCGGTTCCCGCTGACGTCGACCTCGCCCACCACGGCGACGCCGAGGTGGAGCCGGGTCTCGTCGACCTCGCCGTCAACGTCCGGGCCGGGACGCCCCCGGGCTGGCTGCGCAGCCGGCTTGCCGAGGCCCTCGACGGCCTCGCCGCCTACCCCGACCCCCGCGACGCGCGGCGGGCCGTCGCGCGCCACCACGGCCGGGCCGAGGACGAGGTGCTGCTCACCGCCGGCGCTGCGGAGGCGTTCGTCCTCGTGGCGCGCGCGCTCACGCCGCGCCGTGCGGTCGTCGTCCACCCGCAGTTCACCGAGCCCGAGCGTGCGCTGCGCGCGGCGGGGCACGACGTCGAGCGCGTCGTTCTCCCGCCGCCGTTCCTGCTCGGGCCGGACGCGGTCCCACCGGACGCCGACCTCGTCGTGCTCGGCAACCCGACCAACCCCACGTCCGTGCTGCACCCCGGTGCGACGGTGGCGGCGCTTGCCCGCCCCGGTCGCGTGCTCGTCCTGGACGAGGCGTTCATGGACGCGGTGCCGGGTGAGTCCGCCAGCTTCGCCGGACGAGACGACCTGCCCGGCGTGCTCGTCGTCCGCAGCCTGACCAAGACGTGGGGGCTGGCCGGGCTGCGCGTCGGCTACGTGCTCGGGGACGCGGCCGTGCTGGCACGGCTCGCCGCGGCCCAGCCGCACTGGCCGCTCTCCACGCCGGCACTCGCCGCGGCCGAAGCGTGCACCGGCCCGGCGGTCCGCGACGAGGTCGCCGCGTGGCAGCGGGCGCTGCGCCGCGAGCGGGACCACCTGTGCGCCTGTCTCACCGGCCTGCCGGTGGAGGTCGTCGGGCAGCCGCGGGCGCCGTTCGTGCTGCTGCGGGTCGCGGACGGGCTGGCGGTACGTGCGGGGTTGCGCCGCCGCGGGTTCGCCGTCCGACGGGGGGACACCTTCCCCGGCCTGGGCCCGGACTGGCTGCGCGTCGCCGTCCGCGACCGGGGTACGTCCGAGGCGTTCGTGGCCGCGCTGGCCGGCGTGCTGGCGCCGGGCGGAGGTGACCGATGAGCACCCCAGAACCCCCTCTGCCGCTCGGCCTGCGGGTCGCCGGGCGCCGGGTGGTCGTCGTCGGCGGAGGCACGGTCGCGCTCCGGCGGGTCGCGGCGTTGGTGACCGCGGGCGCCGACGTCCACCTCGTCGCCCCCGACGCGCAGCCGGCACTCGTCGACATGGCCGACCGTGGCGCGCTCAGGTACGCCGCCCGCACGTACCGGTCGGGCGACTTGGCCGGGGCATGGCTCGCGTACGCGTGCACCGGCGACCCCGCCGTCAACGCCACCGTCGCGGAGGACGCCGAGGCCTGCCGGGTCTGGTGCGTACGCGCGGACGATGCCGCCGCCTCGAGTGCGTGGGTCCCGGCCACCGGTCAGGTGGGTGGGCTGACCGTCGCGGTGCACGCGGACGCGGACCCCCGGCGTGCGGTCGCCGCGCGCGAGGCGTGCGTGCGCGCCCTCGGAGACGAGCCCGTCCCTGCCGTACGCCCCCGCACCGGACGGGTGGTGCTGGTCGGCGGCGGTCCCGGCGACCCCGGACTGGTCACCGTGCGCGGCAGGGACCGCGTCCTCGACGCGGACGTCGTGGTCGTCGACCGGCTGGCCCCGCTGGCGCTGCTCGACGGGCTGTCCGACGACGTGGAGATCGTGGACGCGTCCAAGGTGCCCGGCGGCCAGGCGATGCGACAGGAGGAGATCAACCGCCACCTCGTCGAGCACGCCCGTGCCGGGCGGGTCGTCGTCCGGCTCAAGGGCGGGGACCCGTTCGTCCTCGGCCGCGGCCTCGAGGAGATGGAGGCGTGCGTCGCGGCCGGGGTGGCGGTCGAGGTGGTGCCCGGGGTGACGAGCGCGGTCGCGGTCCCTGGACTGGCCGGGGTGCCGGTCACGCACCGGGGACACAGCCAGGGCTTCACCGTGGTGAGCGGGCACGTCCCGCCGGGTGACCCGCGGAGCACCGTCGACTGGGCCGCGCTCGCCCGGTCGGGGGTGACGCTCGTCCTGCTCATGGCCGTGGACCACCTGCCCGCCATCACCGGTGCGCTGCGGGACGCGGGCATGACCGGCGGGACCCCGGTGGTCGCCGTCCAGGACGGGGCGTCGGCCGGGCAGCGTACGGTCCGCGCCACGCTCGCCACCGCCGCCGAGACCGTTGCGGACGCCGGGCTGCGGCCGCCTGCCGTGGTGGTCGTCGGTGCCGTCGCCGGCAACGGCGCGAGGGTCACCCCGTCGGGCGGGTAGCCCGGAACCGCAGCCGCGCCCCACGGGCATTCACCGCGACGTCCGTGAAGCCGGCCGCGGTGAGGCGGTCGGGCAGGGTGGCCGGGTCGACCGGCACGCACGTGTCGAACAGGTGGATCACCCGGAACCGCGGCGTCACCAGGCCGTCGGACCCGACGAGCACCCCGCCGGGCCGCAGCACCCGGAACGCCTCGCTCAGCACCCTGTCCTGCATCTCCACCGAGTCGACGTGGTGGAGCATCGTGAACGACAGCACGCCGCTGAACCGCACGTCCGGGAACGGCATCGCGCTGGCGTCCCCGTGCACGACCTCGACGGCCGGGCCGAGCCGGGCCGCCAGCGCGGCGGCGGCATCCTCGTCGATCTCCAGCACGGTCATGCCGGGGTTCTTCTCGGCGAGCCAGTCGGTCGTCCGGCCCGGGCCGGGGCCCAGCTCGAGCACCTCCTCCCCGAGGCGCACCCCGTCCAGGGCCCAGGGCATGAGGTCGGTCTGGACGTACGCCGCCCACCTGTCGGACCGGCAGAGCCGCCCGTGGATCAGGTTCACTCCGGACATCCTGCCCGGCCGCGATGAGCGGGCAGACCCGGCGGATCGGGTCCGATCGGATCGCGGCCGCCCCGGCGGCCGAGTACCGCCGAGGTAGATAGGTAGATCACGGCCCGAGACCGGTAGCCCATGCCCATCACACCGACCGCCTGCCGGGCCAGTGTCGTCGACGTCCATCGGTACGACCACATCGAGAAGCGACGACACCGAGAGAGGGATCACCGATGACCCAGCAGACCGTCCAGCCCAGCCGTGCCCGCAACGGCGTGGACGTCGACACCCTGTTCGCCACCCTGGACGCGGTCCGGGACCAGCCGGAGATCGCGCAGTTCCAGTTCCGCGCGGACAACGAGTGGGTCTCCGGCACGCACAACCGCAGCACGATCCGCGGCTTCTACGGCGCCGGCGAGGAGCAGCAGCACGTCCGCGAGTTCACGTTCGAGGCCGACCACCCGGCCGTCCTCGTCGGCAACGACAACGGCCCGACCCCGGTCGAGCACCTGCTGCACGCACTCGCCGCCTGCCTCACGGCCGGGCTCGCCAACATCGCCGCCGCCCGCGGGATCACGCTGACGAAGGTCACCTCGCACGTCGAGGGCGACATCGACCTCAACGGCATCCTCGGCCTGTTGGATGAGGTGCGGAACGGCTACCAGGGCATCCGGGTCTCGTTCCAGGTCGAGGGGGACGCGCCGGCGGAGGACCTGCGCCGGCTCGTCGAGCAGTCCCGCGCCCGGTCGGCCGTGTACGACGTGATCACGCACGGCGTACCGGTCCAGATCGACGTCACGACCGGCTGACGGGGAGGACGTCCCGCCGTGCATGGTTCGATCTCCGCCACTCTGCCCGCCGGCCCGCCCACGTACGACGTGATCGTCGTCGGGGCGCGGGTCGCCGGGTCGGCGACGGCGATGCTGCTCGCCCGCGCCGGGCTGCGGGTGCTCGTGCTCGACGCCGCCCGGCGGGGGAGCGACATGGTGTCCACCCACGCGTTCATGCGTGGCGGGGTGGTCCAGCTCCACCGGTGGGGCCTCCTCGACCGGGTGGTGGCCAGCGGGACGCCGGCCGTACGGCGGACGGTCTTCCACTACGGCGACCAGCAGGTCCCGGTGGGGCTCAAGCCGGTGGGTGGCACCGACGGCCTGTACGCGCCGAAGCGCACCGTGCTCGACCCGCTGCTCGCGGCCGCGGCCGAGGAGTCCGGGGCGGAGATGCGCTTCGGCGTCCGGGTCGACGCGCTCACCCGGGACGGCACCGGGCGGGTCACCGGCGTACGGGGCCGGGACCGTGCGGGCCGCCCCGTCGAGGCCCGGGCACGCGTCGTCGTGGGGGCGGACGGGGTGCGCTCGCTGGTCGCCCGTGCGGTGGACGCGCCCGTGCTCGCCCGCGGCTCGGGGGCGGGCGCCGGGATGCTCGCATACGTCGAGGGCGTGCACGCGGACGGGTTCCAGTGGCTCTACGGGACCGACGGGGAGGGCCGCAGGGCGGGCTGATCCCCACCAACGACGGGCACACCTGCGTCTGGGTCGGCGTCCCGCGGGACCGGTTCGCGATGCTGCGGCCGGTCGGGGAGGAGTCGCTGCTGCGCGGCCTGGACGCGCTGTCCCCGGCGGTCGCCGCGGAGGTCAGGGCCGGGCGCCGCGTGTCCCACGTCCGCGGGTACGTCGGCGAGCCCGGCGTGGTGCGCCGGCCGTACGGGCCGGGCTGGGCACTCGTCGGGGACGCCGGCCACTACAAGGACCCGGTCACCGCGCACGGCATGACCGACGCCCTGCGGGACGCCGAGCTGCTCTCGCGCGCGCTTGTCGAGGTGGCGCGGGGTGCGGACGAGGGCGAGACCCTCGCCGCGTACGCGCGTCGGAGGGACGACCTGTCCCGGTCGATCTTCTCGATCACCGACCAGGTCACCGGGTTCCGGGGCGACCTGGAGCGTCTCGACGTCCTGCTACGTAGCCTCAGCGCGGCGCTGAAGGAGGAGACGGCCGCCCTGCTGCGACTGGACGAGCCCGCGTCATGGGCCGCCTGACGCGCGCCTGACGCGCTTCTGAACCGGCTCTGACCACTGGACGCCGAAGATCAGCGCCGCGTCACCCCGGCCGGGCCGGGGTAGGTACGTCCGACATGGGCAGCGGACGCGGTCACGCCGCAGGACGCCGTCGGCGACCCCGGCGCAACCGCGGACGCGCAGCCGTCGGGGTGGTCGGCGCCCTCGCCCTGCTCGCAGGGGGAGTCGGGACGGCCGTCGTCCTGGGCGGTGACGCCGCGTCCACGGACCGTAGCCACACCCGCGTCACCGGCGCCGACCGGGTCACCAGACCGCCACCCCCGCCGCGGCCGGACGAGGTGCCCGAGCCGCAGGTCGTCCCTGTACCTGCGGACATGCACAGCGATCCGGACGACGCGTTCGTCCTCACCGCGCGGACCCGTGTCGCCGTCGCCCGTCCGGCGGGGCGGGACGCCGTCCGCGTCGGCGAGCACCTCGCCAGGTCACTGCGCGGGGCCACCGGGTACGCGCTCCCGGTCACCCGCGGAGAGCCGGGACCCGGCCAGACCCTCGTGCTCAGCCTGGACGACGAGGTGCCGGCGGTAGGTGGCTCGGACGTCGGCGGTGACCGTGCCGACGAGGCGTACCGCCTGGACGTCACCCGGACCCAGGTGACGCTGCGTGCCCGCACCGCGGAGGGGCTCTTCCGCGCCACGCAGACGCTGCGCCAGCTGCTCCCGCCCGCGGTCGAGCGCGCGTCCGCGTCCGGCCCGTGGGCGGTGCCGGGGGTGCACGTGGTCGACGGCCCCCGGTTCGCGTGGCGCGGGACGATGCTCGACGTCGCCCGACACTTCCTCACCGTGAACGAGGTCAAGCGGTACGTGGACGCGGCCGCGCTGTACAAGCTCAACGTCCTGCACCTGCACCTCACCGACGACCAGGGATGGCGCATCGCGATCGACGGGTGGCCCCGGCTCACCCGGTACGGCGGAGCCAGCGAGGTCGGTGGCGGGCCCGGCGGGTTCTACACGCAGGACGAGTACCGCGAGATCGTCCGGTACGCGCAGCGCCGGTACGTGACCGTCGTCCCCGAGATCGACCTGCCGGGCCACACGAACGCCGCGCTCGCCGCGTACCCCCGACTCGCGTGCGATGGCGAGCCCAGGCACCGCTACACCGGCACCCAGGTCGGCTTCTCCTCCCTGTGCACCGGGTCCGCCACGGTGGGCCGCTTCGTCCGGGACGTGCTCGGCCAGGTCGCGGACCTGACTCCCGGTGCGTACGTCCACGTCGGCGGGGACGAGGCGCAGCGCACCCGGCCGGACGACTACGCGCGGTTCGTCGACGGCGTGCAACGCGTGGTGCGCGACCGGGGCAAGACCCTTGTCGGCTGGGACGAGGTCGCCGGGGCGGGGGTCGGCCGGGGCGCCGTCGTCCAGCACTGGCGGCCGTTCGACCCGGGACCGGACCGGGCGCGCCAGGCCGCCTCCCGCGGGGCGCGGCTCGTGATGTCCCCGGCAGACCGGGTCTACCTCGACATGAAGTACGGGCCCGGAACGTCACTGGGGACGGACTGGGCCGGGCACGTGAGCGTCCGCGACGCGTACGCCTGGGACCCGGCCCGCGTGGTCGACGGGGTCGGCGAGGACCACGTCCTCGGGGTCGAGGCCCCGGTCTGGACGGAAACCCTCGAGGACCTCGACGCCGTGGAGCGGATGGCGTTCCCCCGGCTGCCCGGGATCGCGGAGGTCGCCTGGTCGCCGGCCGCGTCACGCCGCTGGGACGACTACCGGCAGCGCCTCGCCGCGCAGGGTCCTCGCTGGGACGCACTCGGCATCGCGTACGCCCGCACGCCCGGCGTGCCCTGGCCCGATCGCTGACGCTGGGCTGGTGCCGGCCGCCGTCCGGGGGATGGTCAGCGCGAGGTCAGCGCGAGGTCAGCCAGTCGTTCTCGCCGATGACGATCGTCGGGTGCCTGGCAGGGTCCATCCAGCGGAGCAGGCGGATCATGCTCGCGGCGTCCACGGACACGCAGCCCGCGGTCGCACCGCTGCCGTTGACGTGCAGGAAGATGCCGCCGCCCTTGCGCGTGTTCGCCGGGGTGCGGGTCTGGAACTGGTGCCGGCTGCTCGACCACCGCACGCCGCGCGGCATGTTGTAGTTGATGATCGCCGCGTGGCGGTACTGGGTTCCGTAGTCCGCGATCCGCTCCGCGGCGCTCGTGCGCCACTGGGACGTGCGCGTCCGGTAGGGCTGCCACATGTTGTACGTCCGCGCGTCGCTGGGGTCGTACGTCCAGTAGTCGTTGGTGTCGGCGTGGCGGTAGCGCAGCGCCGTGCCCGGGTCGGCACGCAGCCCGAACGCGCGGGTGATCGTGAATCGCCCGGCAGGAGTCTCGCCCGACCCCTGCACCCGGCTGGCCCGCGGCTTCATGCCGGAGTAGCCGACCCGCGCGGGCACGCTCGTCGTACGGACCCAGCCGTCGCTCGTCCGCCGGTACGCCCTGAGGCTGGCGTACGTCGTGCTCCAGTTCTTGGCGGTCACGAGGATGACCTGCTTGGACGTGTCGGGGATGTCCACCCTCGTGATGGCGTCCACCGGGCCGGCTGGGCTGGCCGTGCTGGCTGGGCTGGCCGTGCTGGCGCTGCCAGCCGCCGCGTGGGGGGCGGACACTCCGGTCGCGAGGCCGGTGAGCGCCAGCGCGACGACGAGGCCGGCGGTGGAGGTGCGCAGCGGAAGCGTGGCTCGCATGGGGGCGTCTCCGGGGTTGGACCGTCCCCGGGGTGCCTGGCGGCGCACGTACCCGGGAGGAGCCCGGCGGCTCCCCTGGAGTAGTCGTCCTGGCGCGGGCCGCGCTTGAGGACTGCGTCCGCCCAGTCCTGGCGATCACGAAGGGGCGCGGGGGCTTCGCGTGCTCGAAGCTCCCGCGCCCCTCGACGTGGGAACGGCGCCCCACCACGTCGCTCGACGTTCCAGCAGGGCTTCGTGTTTGGGAGCGCGCCCTGCGGGGCCGGTGTCAGATCACC
The DNA here is from genome assembly GCA_050743265.1 of Actinomycetes bacterium. Taxonomy (GTDB): domain Bacteria; phylum Actinomycetota; class Actinomycetes; order JBOGEN01; family JBOGEN01; genus JBOGEN01. The sequence goes on along the minus strand of JBOGEN010000152.1, from coordinate 37,020 downwards.
AGAATGCGGTCTTGTCCGTGACGCGCCAGACGCCGTCGCGCCGCTTGTAGTCGACGTAGACGTCACCGTGCGGGCCACCGGGCCAATAATGTGTGCAGGCCCGGTAGTGCCGCCCCTGCTCGGCCGGGTACCCGGCACTGGCACTGAAGTAGTAGTCCTGCGTTCCCCGCATGTCGAAGATCCGATGCACCCGGGCCATCGACATGCCCTTGAACACCTTCCGGAACTCGTACTTGGTCACGCAGGGCACCGAGTGCGCCTCCGCGGTGGGCGCCGCGATGACGAGCGTGCTGCATGCCAGCCCTGCGCTGGCTAGCGCCGTAAGAATCTTCCGCAACGTGCTCTCCCCCCGAAGTGAGGTCAGCCCGTTGACTGACCCGAGCCAGGGTCAGGGCCGTCACGCTGCGTTGCTCGGCAAACTGTGAATGAGTATCCGAAAGGGCCAGTCGAGCCTGGCCACAATGGCCAGGGCTCAATCCAGGTCCGGAGGGGTTTCCTCGTCGTGGCGCTCGGCCTGGTCTCAACGCTGCCGACACACCACTGGGTCGATCAACGTGCGGGACGTGGCGACGTTCGAGGCGTCCCGGTGGGTACGCTCGGGACACCAGCAACGTCGCTGGCGTACGCGCCGGGCCTCTAGCTCAACCGGCAGAGCAGCGGACTTTTAATCCGCGGGTTCGGGGTTCGAGCCCCCGGGGGCCCACCTCTGACCTGGGTTCTCGTGTTCACTGGTTGATCCTTTCTGTGTCGATCTCGGCGATGCGCTAACGAGAGGTAAACATTCAGTCGGTGGACGCGTCGTCGCCTTCCTCTCGGCGAGGCAGCAGGCCAGCAATCTGCTCGGCAGCGCCGCGCGCCACCTCGGGCACGACATGGGTGTAGAGATCGGCGGTGATCGCGGTCGTGCTGTGGCCCAGGCGGTGGCTCACGACCTTGATCGGGACCCCCGCGGCCAGAGCGAGGCTGGCGCTGGTGTGGCGCAGGTCGTGGAAGCGGATCACCGGCAGGCCCGCTTGCTGGGTCAGGCGGCGGAACGTGTGCGTGACCCAGCTGGGGTTCAGCGGCTCCCCGTTCTCGCGGGTGAAGACGAGCCCGGACTCGAGGTACCCCTCACGCCAGAGGTCGCGTTCAGCTTCCTGTCGCTTGTGGTGCTCTCGGAGCCGCATGACCGTCACCGCGTCTAGTGGCACGACCCGGTCGCCCTGGCGGGTCTTGGGCGGCCCGAAATGGAGCCGGCCTCGCAGCTCGACCGCCTTCTGCACCACGGCGAGCATCCGGCCTCCAGGTCGAGGTCGATCCAGCGGAGCCCGAGCGCCTCACCGCGTCGCAGCCCGGAGAGTGCGAGGAGCCGGAACATCGCCGCGAGACGGTGGTCGCGTGTGTGGTCGAGGAACCGCCCGAGCTGTTCGGCGGTCCAGACCGTGCTGCGGTAGCGACGCCGTGACTGGAGCTCGACGTGCAGCGCCGGGTTCCACGGGATCAGGCGTCGCTTCACGGCTGCGTTGAGTGCGCTGCGGAGGGTCGCGTGGATCCGCTCGACTGTGGCGCTGTGCGCGGCGTCCTGCCCGACGTCATGAGGCCGGTGATGACCGCGTCGACGTGATGCGGCCGCAGGTCGGCCAACAGGACGTGGCCGATCCCTGGCTTCAGATACTTGTCGACGTGGCTCCTGTAGCCCTGCTCGGTCGAGGGCCGCAGGCCTCGCTTCCCCGCGAGCCACTGGTCTAGGAACTCGCCCACCGTGAGGCGATGCACCTCGGCGAGCGACGCGACGTCTCGCGCCTGGGCGTCCCGGAGCGCGGCCTCGGCTGCCCACCGGGTGGGGAAGCTGCCCTTGCTCACCTGCCGGCGCTTGCCCTCAGGCGTGCGCCCGGCGTCGGGCATGTACGCCCGGGTTCCGCGGCACTTGTGCGGCTGGCACCAGCGACGACCACCGGTTACGAGACAGCCTCTAGTGGCTCGACCCCGACAGGTCGAGGACCTGGCGGCCACCTCGACCGGGATCCCTTCGCTGGCCATCACTGCGACGGCCTCTAACCCCCTTTGGGGCACCGTCTCTTGCCCCAACTGGACCGCTGGCGGGTAGCACGCGGCTCGGGGTCCAGCTCGACGATGCGGCGGTTGGCCGCAGTCAGCTCGGCTTATCCTTGCTGGTCAGCCGGGTTACAAGGCCGCGGTCGATGCGTCTTGACTGCGCCGGGTGTAGACCGTCTCCCGCGTTGATGCCCAGGTTCCTGGCCACTGCGGCCACCGGTCATCCCGCCTCGACCAGATCAGCTACGAGGTGGGGGGCCGGGGCAGATGCAGCGGGAGGCGACCTTTCTTGACGTAGTGGGTCGGCCTACGGCTCGTGGAGTGGGTGGCGCGCGGGCAGGAACGGTAGGGCGGCTGGGCCGTCCTGGTCAGGCTCATCGCGCTCCTTCCGTCCGCGTCGTTCCCGGGCCGAAACGATGGGCGGCGGTGGGGGGCGTGCCCCCACCGCCGCGACTTGCGCGTGGTGTTGTCAGTCGACGACGACCAGGCCGCTGTGGTTGAAGTTGAGCGCGTTGACGGCGATGAGGCCGTTCGCCTCGTTGTGCTGCACGTCCTCGACGCTGGTGTACCCGCCGCCGTTGTAGGTGCCCAGAGCCTCGCGGCTCGGGAGCAGCTCGACGGTCCACTCAGCTGCGCTGGGCCGTAGAGGGTAGGCGTCACCCGGGCGTGCCATCCCCTCCTGTCGCGCGCCCGTGACCCACCGGTGTTCGCCTGCCCGATATGGGCGTGCTCACACCAACGATTCGTCGGCTTCATCGCGCACTGGTCGTTGGAAAGCGGACAGGACACACGACGGCGAGCGGACGTACATCGAGGCGAGGGCCGCCGGTCGTTAGCGGGGATTCCCGGGCCCAACGACCGCGCCGGCCAGGCCCGCAACGCCGGCAACTGCGTGATGGCGACCTTCAACTTGCCTGGTGAGGGCGCCGCCCTGCTCGTGCGATTGGCGCAGACACAGGACGTCACCAGACCACAGCCCTGCGCCCCGCCCTCCGAACGGAGGAAGCGCGTCACCGGATCAGTCGGGACAGCAGAGACCGCATCTGCGGCTGGCACGGCACGGCCCCGTCGGTTATCCCGCCGAGCCGGCTGCGGGGACACCGGCTGAGTCGTTCTGATCGTCGGGGTGTCTGGATTCGGCGGCCGTGGTGGTCGAGCCGGCTGATGTCTGGGCGCTGGCGAGTCGTGCCTGCAGCTGCGGACTGGGGTGCGCGACGCGGACCCAACCGTGCCGGGAGTGTGCGTACCTGTGGCAGGCCACCAGGGCCGCGATACCGGTGAGACCGCAGGAGCGAACCCCCGACAGGTCCACGGTGCAGCGGGTCTCGCCGCGCCGGATCAGGTCCTGCAAGGTGTGCATCAGACACATGCCGGCTTCGGTGTCGACGTGACCACTCACGGTCACCTCGACGTGGCGCGCTCGGCGGTGCACCGTCAACAGGGGTGACCTGCCGCCGGCCTGATCACCCGCCCAGACGCAGGCGATGACGCGGCTTCTGCGGCGTGGCAGGCCCAGTCGGCGGGAGCGGTGCTGGGTCTGACTCATCGAACAACCCTTCGACGGACCACCCCGAGCCCGGGGGTTCATACCCGCCCATGTCGGTCTATTCCTTCCACCCATGGAGTTCCTTCCACGCATCGAGAGCGGGGACCGGGGGGGCTTGATGCTGGTGACGGGTCGCCGTCGGGCGCGAGGAGGCACCAGATGAGCTTGCCGCCGTCGGAGGTCGGCAGTGTGCCCCAGCTGTGGGTCAGCTGGTGGACCAGGAGCAGGCCGCGTCCGTGCTCGGTCTCCGACGTGGGCTCCAGGCGGGTCGGCGGCTGGTCGAGGGCGTCGCGGACTGAGAGTCGGAACCTGCCCGGCTCGTAGGAGCAGATCAGCTCGGCGGGGGTGGCGGTGTGCAGGATGGCGTTCGTGATGAGCTCGCTGGCGACCAGCGTGGCCGACCACGCGTATTCGATGGCGTCCCATTCGAGGCAGGCGGTTTCCACGATGTCCCGGGCGTGCTTCACCACTTCCGGGCGGGGAGGCAGCGGAAATCTTGCCTCGACCCGCGGGCGTCGGCTGGTCACGTCCTCGAGCGCCTGGACGACGGTGGGGAATACCGTCGGCCCGTTCCCGGCGACCTGGCGCATCTGTGTCGCCACAGCGTGGCTGCCCGCGCAGGCCAGCAGCGAGGGGATGCCGGGCCACTCGGCGGCCTGCCTGGCCATCGCCACGAACCAGCCCGGGACGCTCTGGTCCGCGTGCGTGACGGCATCGGCGCTGCACACCACCGCGGTGGGAACCTCGGCCAGCGCGTGGTCGAACTCGCTCTGCAACAGCGCGTGCGAGTCCGGCTCGAGGGTGCCGTCAAGCGTGAGCACGGCACAGCCCTCAACCGCGTGGCGAGTCACCGCAAGACTGGCCATCGACATCCCACCCCCGCCCGCACGCACGACATTCAGGGCGACCGGGGTCCGGGGCCGTCTATGACGCTATACCTAGGCGGCCGGGCAGCAAACCCCCAGAATCCCCACGAGCCCCGCCACGGGTGACCCCGGCGGCCCCCGAAGGCAACACCCGGCCGGAATGGCCAACCGTGCTCCAGGATGTTGTTCGGCCGGGTGTCTCTTGTGCTCGGACCAGTGTCTGTTCCGGGAACCGCTGCGGCTCATAGGGGAGGGGGTGGTCCTAAGGCGGATTGATGGCACGCCAGCGCTCTTCGGGTGTCGACTGCGCGAGGGTCAACCGCCCAGTGTTGGTGTGATGTCGGAACTGGCGGGGGTGGTTTGCCGACGTCGGCGGAGCGGTGGCTGCGGAGATGCTCCATGGCGGCCCGTTCGATCTGGCTGCGACTCAGTACGTGTTACAGGGTCTGGCGGGCGGTCAGTGCCCGTACGGGTGGGTGTTCTTGGTCGAGCTTCAGGCTGTCGTCGGTGTCGACGTAGAGATGGCTGGTGTGACGGGCGCGGGTGGTCATGACGTAGAGGGCTTCGCGGGTGGTCTCGGGGGTGATGAGGGTGCGTTCGGTGTCGACGGTGGAGCCTTGGGCGCGGTGTCCGGTGCTGGCGTAGGCGAGGTTGACGTGGCGGGCGACGTAGCCCGGTTCGAGGCGGACGCGAGCGTGGTGGGTGAGGTGTTCAGCGGTGAGTGAGCCGTCGTTGTGGCGGGTCCGGACAGCCCAGAGGTCGCCGTTCTGACGAAGTCGCGACCGCCGTTGGCGATCGCTCGGCGGTCGTTGTGCCGGGTGACGATCCAGTCGCCGACTCCTGCACGGGTTCCGTCGGCGAGGTCAGTGCCGGAGCGCTCGACTTGGCCGGCGGTGACGCGGTCGGGGCGGGCTCGGGCGTTGAGATCGGTCCCCTCGCTGTTGGCGGTGGTGGCCATGAGCGTGGTCTTGCCGTCCTGCATGTCGGTGCGCCAGGCGGTGTAGGCCTGCTCGGCCATGGCTTCGCGGGTGGCCAAGACGGCGCATGCCAGAGCGGATCGCGGCAGATCCGGGCAGGCGTGGGTTTGTCTTTCGTCGGTGCGGCCGTCAGGCGTCGGGCCGCTCCTGGAGAGCGCGTACCTCGACCCTGCTCTGGAGGGCCCGCGAAGCCTGCTTCGTCCACTCGATAGCCGCCGCGTCGTTCTCCGCGTCGATGATCCAGAAGCCACCGAGGTACTCCGATGCCTCGGCGAACGGGCCGTCGGTGACGACCGGGGCGCCACCTCGGCGTCTTCATGCTCTATCGAGAGCTCGCTGGCGATGAGGAACTCTCTGAAGAGCTCCGCCAGCGACGATCCCCCTGTCTGGCCGGCATGGTCGTACCACCAGGCCATGTCTGCGGAGGTGAAGGGTCATGCGGATCTCGCCAGGAACCATCTCGAGCAGACCTTCGCAACCGAGCACCCGGTGTGGGCGACTGCAGCGGCGATCGGACTCCTGGACCGCTTCCAGGACACGTGACCCTGAGCGTGTCGCGTCCTTGACCGCATGGATCGAGCAGTTCGGTGACTCCGCGGTCGCTACCGAGCGCGTGTCCTACCGCTAGCACAGTCTCGCCACCGTGCCCGATCCTGGGGATCCGCGAATCCAGGATCCTCGCGACCAGGAGGAGAAGTTGAGCATGCACATCACCGACGTGGACGTGGTCGAGGCACCGCTGATCGCGCACATGAGCAACGCGATGATCGACTTCTCGAGGATGACCGTGTCCCTGGTGGCCGTCCACACGGACGCGGTGGTGAACGGTGAGCGGGTCGTCGGCTACGGGTTCAACTCCAACGGTCGTTATGCGCAGACGGGGATCCTCAACGACCGGCTGCTTCCCCGGCTGCGTGCTGCGGACCCCGCTGCCCTGGTCGACCCCGGCACTGGGGTTCTGGACCCGCTCGCGGTGCGTCAAGTCGTCATGAGCGATGAGAAGCCGGGTGGACATGGGGACCGGGCCGTCGCGGTCGGAACGCTCGACATGGCGATGTGGGACGCGGCCGCGAAGGCCGAGGGCAAGCCGCTCGCCCGTGCGCTACGCGACCGGTTCCGGCCTGACCAGGAACTGCCGGAGAAGGTCTGGGTGTATGCCGCCGGCGGCTACTACCGCGACGAGGACGACGAGATCGCCGCGCTGCAGCAAGAGATCGAGGGCTACCTCGCACTCGGTTACCGCGACGTCAAGATCAAGATCGGCGGTAGCGACCTGCGCACCGACCTGAAACGGATCGAGGGTGTCCTCCACGTGCTCCCGCCCAGGTGCCGGTTGGCAGTGGACGCGAATGGTCGCTTCGACCTCACGACCGCTGTTGACTACGGCCGCGCGCTCGGTGACTACGATCTGTTGTGGTACGAGGAGCCGTGTGACCCGCTGGACTTTCGCGGGCACGCCGTTCTCGCCGAACACCACGCAGGCACGATCGCCACCGGCGAGAACCTCTTCTCTGCTCCGGACGTGCGCAATCTCCTACGACATGGCGGCCTTCGACCTGATCGCGACGTCCTGCAGATGGACCCGTGCCTGAGCTACGGCCTCAGCGAGTACGTGACCATGCTCCAATTGCTCTCCGCCCACGGGTGGTCCCCCCAGCGCTGCTGTCCCCACGGTGGGCATCAGTTCAACCTCGCGGTCGCCGCCGCGTTCGGACTGCAGGGTTGCGAGTCCTACCCTCACGTCTTCGAGCCGTACGGAGGTTTCGCCGACGAGACCCCGATCGAGGAAGGGAACGTCAGGCTGGCCGACGCGCCGGGCATCGGCATCGAGCACAAGTCTGCGCTGCGTGAGCTGATCGCACAGCGGCTGGGCCCACGTCGGACAGCGCCGAGCCCAACAGAACGGCCCTCGAGCCAGTCGCGCCATCAGGGGTAGCCCACCAGCTGGGCGCCGTCCCCGACCTCAAGCGCAGTCGCCGGCGCCCGATCCCGCCGCCATGGGGATGCCGACCACGCAAGCTGCGCGAGGTCCTCGACACGACCCACTGATTCCGCGTACCCGGTGAACGCCCTGTGCCGCACGTCGTGACATGTGGTGATGCTGCGGACGCGCCAGTCGCTGCTGTGAGCGGCTCGGGTTGCGCACCTCGGATGGGTGCGAGGAGGGTCAAGCATGGGTCGGCGGTTTGACTGAGCGGTCAGTTAAGATTCCGGCAGGTTTCGCGCTCCGACGAGGGACAGGTCGGCGATGATCAACAAGACTCCGTTCCACGAGCGGCTCGAGCAGCTCAACACCACGCATCGATGGGGTCACTGGTCCGGCTACCTGTCAGCGCTCAAGTACGTCATGTCTCCGAAGCACGAGTATTTCGCTGTGCGGAACAGCGCTGGCTTCTTCGACACGTCGCCGCTGTACAAGTTCCGGATCGCCGGCCGCGACTCCGAGAGGCTCCTCGCTGGGGTGATGACCCGCGACATCCGGGCGTGCCGGCCTGGCCGGGCGCAGTACACGGTCTGGTGCGACGACCGCGGGTTCGTTCTCGAGGACGGTGTGGTCTTCCGGCATTCGGCGACCGACTTCCTGCTCACCGCGGCGGAGCCGAACCTCGGGTACCTCACCGACCTGATCGGGCGGCTCGACGTGACGATCGAGGACGTCACGGACGAGTTCGGCATGCTCGCCGTGCAGGGCCCACGGTCACGCGAGATCCTCGGGACGGTCGCAGCCGGGGTCGAGCGGTTGGCGTACTTCGAGCACACCGATTCCAAGATCGGCAATGTGCCGGTGACGATCTCGCGCACGGGCTACACCGGCGACCTCGGCTACGAGGTGCGCGTAGGGCGGGACGAGGCGCTCGGCGTCCTCGATGCCGTGATGGACGCGGGACAAGGTCACGGCTTCCGACCCTTCGGTGAGGAGGCTCTCCTCATGACCCGGATCGAGGCGGGCCTGGTCCTCATCAATGTCGAGTTCTCCTCGAGCCGGTTCGCCTACACCGACCACGACCGCATCACGCCTAAGGAGCTCGGGTTCGGCTGGATGCTCAAGGGCATCGAGGACGACGACCGGCCGTTCATCGGGCGCAAGGCCATCCGCCGCGAGCTTGCCCAGAAGGCCTCGCGATGGGCGACGGTGGGTCTCGTCCTGGACTGGGCCGACTACGACCGCGTCTACAACGAGGCGGGCCTCATCCCGCCGAAGGACGAGACGCCGCTGGCCTACGAGTCGATGCTCTACGACGACGACGGCGAGCGGGTCGGCTACGCCACGAGCCTGATGTACTCACCCATGCTCCAACGCCATATCGCGATGGCACGGGTCCGACCACCGCTCGCCACCCCCGGGGCGCGCGTGAACCTCGAGCTCACGATCAACCACCGCTACGAGCCGGTGCTGGCCGAGATCACGCGGCTGCCGTTCTTCAACCCACCCCGAAAGACGGCCTGACCATGGCACTGATGGACAAGAACTACGACGCGATCATCGTGGGTGGCGGGCACAACGGGCTCGTCAACGGCGCCTACCTCGCGAAGGCCGGCCTGAAGGTGCTCATCGTCGAGCGCCGACACCTCGTCGGTGGGGCCGCTATCACGGAAGAGCTCCGACCGGGGTTCCACTTCACGTCGTTCTCGTACGCACTGAGCCTGCTCAGGCCGGACATCGTCCAGGAGCTCGACCTGGTCAAGCACGGCTTCATGCCGATCCTGATGCCGTCGTCCTTCGCGCCGATGGAGAACGGCGACTACCTCCTGCTCGGTCAGGATCGCGACGAGAACATCAAAGAGATCACGCGGCATTCCTCGCACGACGCCGACGCGATGGATCGATACGAGTACGACGTCGAGCGGGTGTGCCAGGTGGTCAAGCCACTCCTGGACAAGGCACCGCCGAACATCTTCGGCGGGTCGCCGGAGGACCTTGCGGAGACCGCAGACCTGGTGAAACTGCTTCGTGGTGTCGACCAGAAGGTGATCCACGACCTGGTGCGGCTCCTCACCGGGAGCGCCGCTGACTTCCTCGACGACTACTTCGAGAGCGAGATCCTGAAGGGCTACCTCGCGTCCTCGGGGATCATCGGGACAAAGGTCGGGCCGATGTCCCAGGGGTCCGGGCTGGTGCTGCTGTACCACAGCCTCGGGGAGCACGACGGGCACTTCGGTGCGTGGTCGTTCCACAAGGGGGGTAATGGCGGCTTCACCCAGGTGCTGGCGCGGGCGGCCCAGGCGTACGGCGCGGAGATCATGCTGAACGCTCCGGTCTCCTCGGTGATCACGAAGCAGGGTGCGGCGGTAGGTGTCGCCCTCGAGGACGGGACCGAGCTCACCGCGAGGACCGTCGTCAGTGCCCTGGACCCACGGCGCACGTTCACCGAGCTGGTCGAGCCCCGCGAGCTGCCCCGCGAGCTCGTGGAGAACATCACCCGGATGAGGTTCCAAGGCACCTCCGCGAAGGTCAACTTCGCGCTCGACGGTGCGCCGCGCTACCCCGCGCTCGCTGATCGCACGGACCAGTACCTCGGGTTCGTCAACATCGGGCCGTCCATGGAGTACCTGGAGCGAGCCTTCGACGCCGCGAAGTATGGCTGGTACAGCCAGCGCCCGTACATCGACTGCGCCATCCAGTCGTTCGTCGACCCGGACATGGCACCGCCGGGCAAGCACGTCATGTCGTGCTTCGTGCAGTACGCGCCGTACCACCTCAAGGGCAGCGACTGGGACACCGAACGGGAGGGGTTCGCCGACACGGTGCAGGCCACGCTCGAGTCGTTCTTCCCAGGCTTCGGCGACCTCGTGCTCCAGCGCGAGGTCCAGACGCCACTCGACATCGAGCGCACCGTGGGGCTGACCGAAGGCAACATCTTCGCCGGCGAGTTCTTCGCCCCACAGATGTACTTCTTCCGGCCGGCGCCGGGATGGAGCCAGTACCGCACCCCGATCGGCGGTTACTACCAGTGCGGCTCGGGCACTCATCCCGGCGGCTGTGTGATGGGTGCGCCCGGCAGGCTCGCCAGTCAGCAGATCCTTCGGGACCTGGATGCCCTCGGCGGCGGTTCCGACTGACCAGGCGATCCTTGGGCGGCTGAGCGCCCGGCCCGGTCACGTCCCGGTCCTGCGTCTGTGTGCGCGCGAACTGCAGGAGGAGGACACCCCCTGGGTGGCCTCCGAGCAGGCGGTGGCGGTGCTCACCCGCGTCCTCGCCGACGTCGCCGACGAGGCATGACGAGGTCGTGGCGCGTCAGGACCGGGGGATCGGGCTGCCAGAGCTCGTCCCCCGGCCTGACGCGAAGCGGTGTCGCTATCCCCACTGGCCGGGCTGGTAGTCGCCCGCGGGCCGCTGGGTGATGACGTTCAAGCGGTTCCAGGTGTTCATGATGGCGATGAGGCTCACCAGGGCGGCGAGCTGGTCCTCGTCGTAGTGCTTGGCGGCATGAGCCCAGGCCTCGTCGGTGACACCCCCGGCCGCGTCGGCGATGCGGGTGCCCTGCTCGGTCAGTTCCAGGGCGGCCCGCTCGTCGTCGGTGAAGACCTCGGCCTCCCGCCAGGCCGCGACCAGGTTGAGGCGCAGCGAGGTTTCCCCACGGTGCGTGGCTTCCTTGGTGTGCATGTCGATGCAGGTGGCGCAGCCGTTGATCTGGCTGGCGCGGAGCTGAACCAGTTCCCGCGTCGCGGCCGGCAGCGTCGAGTCCGACACGACCCTTGTCGCCGAGACGATGTGCTTCACGACCTTGGCCCCGACCGGGTTGCTGAGGTGGTCGAAACGGGCGTCCATGCTGGTCTCCTTTCGTGTCTGCTCTTCCACCCACCGACAAGACAGCCCGGCAAGGTGTGAGGCACCCGAAAGTGATCTACGTCTCCCGTCCGCGTCGGCCCGTCGTCCAGGGCCGGAGCTTGTCGGGGTTGCGGACCGCCCAGATGTGCTTGATCCGGTCGTCGGTGATGTGGAACGCGAACACTGTCACGGTGACGCCGTCTTGCTGGGCCACCAGGCCGGGCCGGCCGTTGACCGTACGCTCCAGGATCGTCAGGCCGGGTGCCCGGCCGGCGATCTCGACCAAGGCGCGTGCGACCTGCTCGCCGCCTTCGATCGGCCGAAGGTGGGCGCTGGCGAGGCCACCGCCGTCGGCGGTCGTGGTGGCGTCAGTGTCGAGGAGGCCGACGAGGGCGTCGATGTTGTGGGCTTCCCATGCCTGCTTGAAGTTCCTGACGATGTTGGCCTGCTGGGCTGTCGGGGTCGCGGGAGGCTGCGACGCACGAACGCGACGGCGTGCCGAGGAAGCCAGCTGACGACAGGCCGCCGGCGTACGGCCGACGATTGCGGCGACTTCGGCGAACGGGTAGCGGAAGACGTCGTGAAGGATGAACGCGACCCGTTCGGCGGGGGTCATCGACTCGAGGACAACGAGGAAGGCCATGGTGATCGACTCATCGAGGGTGACGCGGTCAGCCGGGTCGGTGATCGTGGCGCCCGGCCGTCCGTTGATCCATTCGGCCATTGCGGGCAGTGGCTCGGGGATCCACTGGCCCACGTAGGTCTCTCGCCGAGCCCGTGCAGAGCCGAGCAGGTTGAGGCAGATGCGACTGGCGACCGTGGTCAGCCAGGCGCCGGGTGACTCGATCGCTTCCCGTTGCTGTGGGGTCATGGCGTACCAGCGGGCGTACGCCTCCTGGACGACGTCCTCCGCATCGGCCAGCGACCCGAGCAGCCGATAGGCGAGATTGATCAGCTGACGCCGCTCGCTCATGATCGCGCTCAGGCTGGGGTCGGGGCGGCCGTGCTCTGGCTCGGGTTGGGTGCTCATGGTGTCGCTGGCTCCCCTTGGTGGCAGCTGCCCTCACAAGTACGACAGGACAGCGCCTCGGATTGTGAGGCAGAGGTGCCTCGAGCCGTGGCTCGGTTCAGCAACCTGACACCGTGGGAGCCGGAGCCCGCAGACGCGGCACGGCACCCCTCGGCCGCGTTGAGAGGATCGAGGTTGCCCAGTGCACCGGACCGCTGTCGGACGGCTGAGCCAGCAGGGGCGTACCGCTTTCGCGATCCCGGAGCAGATGGTCGCAGCCGTCCTGACCCGGCACGGTGGGCCTGACGTGCTGCAGGTCCGAGGCGACGTGCCCACTCCCGCGATCGGGGACAGCGAGGTACTGGTCGGGTGTCCGCCGCGGCGCTGAACAACACCGACATCCGGAGCCGGGAGGGCGCCTACGGCACCGCAGGGGACCCGGACGCCATGGCGGGGTGGCGCGGTGTGCCGCTGGAGTTTCCGAGGGTCCAGGGCGGAGACATCGCCGGAACGGTCGTCGCGGTGGGCGACGGTGTCGACCCGTCCCGGCTCGGTGAGCGCGTCGTGGTTGATTGCGCGCTGTACGAGCGCGCGGACGACGCGGCCCATGCCGTCGGCCTGGTGGGCAGCGAGCGCGACGGCGGGTTCGCCCAGTTCGTGGCGGTGGAGGGGCAGCGTGCGCATGACATGGAGGCCAGCCTGCTGTCCGATGAGGAGCTGGCGTCGCTGCCGATCGCCTACGGGACGGCCATGGGGATGCTCGAACGAGCCGAGCTCGTCCCGGGGGAGCGCGTCCTCGTCACCGGGGCGTCGGGTGGCGTCGGAGTTGCGCTTGTGCAGCTGGCCGCCGCCCGAGGGTGCCCCGTGGTCGCGATCACCATCGAGGAGAAGGGCAACCAGGTGCGGGCCGCCGGTGCGTCCCAGATCCTCCCCCGTGACGCCGTTCCGGCCGACCATCTCGCGGAACGCGTCGACGTCGTCGCCGACGTCGTGGGTGGCCCCGGATTTCCCCGGCTGGTCGACGTCCTGGCCGAAGGCGGCCGAGTCGTCGTGGCGGGAGCGATCGCGGGTCCGGTGATCGAGATCGACGTACGCCACGTGTACCTCCACAGCCGGCGGTTGATCGGCTCGGCGATGTGGACTCCGGCGCACTTCGCGACACTGGTCGAGGAGGCTCGGAACGGCTCGTTCAGGCCGGTGGCTGCCGAGGTGTTCCCTCTCGAGGAGATCGGCGCGGCTCAGCGCGAGTTCCTCGGCAAGCAGTTCGTCGGCAAGCTCGTCCTGAGCGTGCCCACCACCGGCTCCTAGCGGGTCGTCCGCCCCACCGATTCGAGGTCGCCATGCGCATCGACCGTCTTGACCACTTCGTGCTCACCGTCGCCGACGTCGACCGTACGGTCGCCTTCTACCGCGATGTGCTGGGCATGGAGCCGGTGACGTTCGGCGATGGGCGTACGGCGCTGAACTTCGGCCGCAGCAAGATCAACGTCCACGAGGCCGGACGTGAGCTCGAACCGAAGGCGCGCCATCCCGTGGCCGGCAGCGCGGACATCTGCCTCATCGCCGCCGAGCCGCTCGAGGAGGTGTGCCGGGAGCTGGACGGGCACGACGTCCCGATCGAAGAAGGCCCGGTCGAGCGCACCGGCGCGCGCGGGCAGCTGCGCAGTGTCTACCTGCGCGACCCTGACGGGAACCTCATCGAGATCAGCAACTACACCTGAGGCGCCGCGCCGGGGAACGGCGATCTCTGAGTACCGGGTCGTTGGCCACCGGTGTCGTCGTCGCGGCGGTCGTCTTCGTGGGTGTGGCGTGGAGCACGCTCGGTGTGCCGGGTCAGGTCACGGTGCTGGGGATGGTGACGCTCGGCGCGGCCGGGGTGGCGTCGTGCCTGTCGGGGTAGCTCATTTCGACCGGTGAACCACGTACCCACCTGGCCGGCCTCCGCCGGGTCGCCCATCTCTGAGCCAGACTCACGTCCGGACGGGGTCGGGGTTCGCGCTGTCGTCGTCAGTCGAGAGCGGAGAAGGCCTCGTAGACCATGAACGCTGGCCATAGGAGGCCTTGGACGAGCGCGAGCACGTACTCCCAGAAGTTGTCGGCCTGCTGCCAGAAATACACCGCTGCGCCGAAGATGCCGAGTCCGTAGATGGCGCCGCCACTTGCGGCCGCGCCGGAGTTGTTGCTCATTCCCTGGTTCCCCCTCTCGGTGGGTACCCTTGCGCGGGTATCGGGCGAACACAACATCGTCTCCTCGGCTTTGATCCTGCCACGGTGGCAACGACGCGAGACCGAATCGACGACGGGCAACGCGTCCCATCGCGGTATTTCCGTACTCGAAGTTCCAGCGACACACCGAGCGGATGCTTGAGCTCGAGCAGGAGTACCTCCACCGTCACCCCACCCCAAGCGGACCTGGCAGGGCGCCGCGGACGAACCGATCGAGGTCGACGAGGCGACGCGGCTGACGTCGGCAGTGCGCGGTCTCGTCACGCAGATGGATGCACTACTCAGCAGCGGCCAGGAGTACAACGAGTCACCGGCTCGCGACGCGGAGGCCGAACTGGAACTGCTCAGGGGCCGTCGCGGCCGCACCTGGCGGTCGCATGCACAGGCTGGAGATGCACCAGTTGGCTCGGCGCCTCGGCATACCACGCGCGCCACTTGCGCAGCTGTATCGTTCCGAGCCGCCGCTGCTGAAGGCCATGGGCAATGACCGCATGCTCACCGAGGCTGGCCGGGAGAGGGTCGGTCGCGGCGGTTCCACCGATGCGGGCGAGAAGAGAGCTCCCCCCGGGTAGGCCGTCGAGACCAGAACGTCCTGACCCCTCTGCTGTCCCGGCCGGCGATCGCCGCGGCAGGCCCGGTGCTCCGCCGGTTCGGGGTCTCCGGAATGCTGGCCGGTCAGAACGCCGTACGCAGCCCGCGTCGCACCGCCGCCACCGCCTCAGCCCTGACCGTGGGCCTCACCCTGAACACCGGCCTGACCGTGATCGGCACCAGCGCGAACAAGTCCACGGATGCTCTGGCCACCGCCAACCTGCGCGGCGACTACGTCGTCAGCATGGCCAACGCCGGCCCGCTGGCAGCGAGCACGGACGAGACGCTGAGCGCGCTGGATGAGGTGGCCGCCTCCTCGCCGCGCCGCGAGATCCAGGCCCGCGTCGACGGCACGGATCAGACGGTCGTCGGCTTCGACGCCAAGGACGTCGACGAGCTGCTCGACCTGGGCTTCACCAAGGGCACTTTCGTCTCTGAAAACACGGCCGTCGTCGACCAGCCCACAGCCACCGCGCACGGCTGGCGGCTGGGCGACAGCTCGAGGTGTCGTGGCCCGACGGCGCCCAGAGCACGTTGACGATCACCGGCCTGTACGACAGTGACTTCGACGACGGTGTGAAGACCGACATCTCCGTGATGGACCGGCACCTGGACCGCGTCGCGGACACGTCGGTCTTCGTGAAGACCGAGGGCGGCCCGAGCGCAGCGACGAAGCGCACGCTGCAGAAGGCCCTGGGCGGCAGCCCCGCGATCCTGGTCCAGGACAAGCGGGACCTCGTCGACGGCATCAAGCGAACGATCGGCGTCATCCTCAACCTCCTGTACGGGATGCTCGCGCTCGCTGTCGTCGTTGCGGTCCTCGGCGTGGTCAACATCCTGGCGATGTCCGTCCACGAGCGCACGCAGGAGATCGGGCTGCTCCGCGCGGTCGGCCTTGACCGCATGGGTGTCAAGCGGATGGTCCGCCTGGAGTCAGTGGTCATCTCGCTCTTCGGCGGGGTCCTCGGCGTCGGGCTCGGCGTCTTCCTCGCCTGGGCGATCGGTGAGCTTGTCACGTCCCTGGGCTTCGACACCTGGATGTTCGTCCTGCCCTGGGGTCGTCTGGCGCTCTTCGTCGCCGTGGCCGCCCTGGTCGGCGTAGTGGCCGCGCTCGGGCCGGCGCGCCGGGCCGCGAAGCTCGACGTCCTGGCCGCGATCCGCGCCGAGTGAGAGGGCATCGGCTGGGCCGGCGGACGAGGACGCGCTACTCCTCGCCCACCAGCCCGGCCTCGTGGGCGAGGACGGCGGCCTGCACCCGGTTCTTCACGTCCAGCCGGGTCAGCACGGCGCTGTCCGGCCTGTAGGCCCGGGCCAGCTCGAGGGCCTCACGCCCGTCGCCTGCCTCGGCGACACCTCGATGTCCGGTGCGGTGGTCAGGATGGCCTTGACCCCGGCCCGCACCATCCGGTCGTCGTCGGCGAGAAGCACGCGGATCACGTCGCAGACGCTACTGCCCGTCGCCATCGAGTAATCCTGTTTGATGGATTGCCGCCCCGTCGGCCCGTTGCTGTGTGCTGATGGTCCGGCATCAGGCGGTGCGGGTGTCGTAGTCCTTGCGTTTGGCGAACACGTCGTCCATGTGTGCCTCGGCCCATGCCTTGATGCCGCGCATCACCTGCTGGAGCGAGAGACCGAGGTCGGTCAGCTCGTAGGTGACCGTGACCGGCACGGTCGGCGTCACGGTGCGGGTGACCAGGCCGTCGCGCTCGAGGGAGCGCAGCGTCTGGGTGAGCATCTTCTGGCTGACCCCGGCCAGCCGGCGGGACAGTTCGGAGTAGCGCATCGACCGCGGTTCACCGGTGCAGTCGACGCCGTGGTGCGGGCCGTCGCTGCCGAGGGCGGCCAGGATCAGCGCGACCCACTTGTCGGAGATCCGGTCGAGCAGCTGACGGCTGGGACAGCCCGCCAGGAACGCGTCGTACTCCACTCGTGCCTTCGCCCGCTTCTGGGCCGCGGTCATCGTGGGCATCGACCCTCCTCCGTCCCGCCGATGGGTGGCTTACGCACTTTGAGGTGCGTACTTCCCGATAGAGAGTTGCTCCTCCATGGTGATGCGGGTCAATCTCGTACACAAGCCCCGCGGAGCGAAGCCATGGGCACCTCCACCCTCTTCACCTCCCCTTTCCGTACCGCGGTCGTCCGCACCCCGGACGGCCCTGACTCGATCGAGATCATTGATGTTCCCGTCGTCGAGCCCGGGCCTGGCGAGGTTCGGGTTGGGATCGCCGCCGCGCCGGTCAACCCCGTCGACCTCGCGGTGGCGGGCGGCTTCTTCCACGCCATCGGGCTGGTCAACCAGCCGGAGCACACCGGCCTGGGCTGGGACTTCGCCGGCACCGTCGTTGCCACCGGCGCGGGCGTCGACCTGGCCCTCGGCACCCGGGTCGCCGGCCTGGTCGACGGCTTCGACCGCGACTTCGGCACGTATGCCGAGCAGCTCGTCGTGTCGGCCGCCGACCTTGCCGTCGTCCCCGACGGGCTGGACCTGGTAGCGGCGTCGACGGTGCCGCTCAACGGGCTGGCCGCCGCCCAGATCGTCGACCTGCTCGGAGACGCGCCACCTCAGGGCAACCGGCTGCTGGTGACCGGGGCGGCCGGCGCGGTCGGGGGCTACGTCGCCTCGCTCGCGCAGGACCGCGGCTGGCAGGTGACCGGTCTGGCCCGAGCCGAGGACGAGGAGTTCGTCCGCGGCCTGGGCGCCGACTTCACCACCCGTGCTGAGCCGGGCTGGGACGCGGTCGCCGACGGTGCGGTTCTGCAAGAGCCGGGCCTCGCCCTGGTCCGCGACGGCGGGGCCTTCGTCGGCCTCCGACCGAACGCCGAGCCGGCCACAGAGCGCGGGATCACCGTGGGCGCCGTGGTCACGTATCCCGACGGCCCTCGACTCGGCGAGCTGCTCGCCCGCACCGCGTCCGGCGAGCTGCCTGCCAGGGTGCATGCGGTCGTGCCGCTGGACCAGGTCGCCGACGCCCACCGGGCCGTGGCCAAGGGCGGGGTACGCGGTCGCTACGTGCTCAGGCCCAGCGACGCCCAAGATCGACACCTTAAGGTCGTACTGGGTGACGACGGCCGGACCGGCTAGCCGAGCACGGCTCGCACGCCTCGAACGATCTCGAGGTCTTCGCGTGCCTCGACAACCACCGTGCGGACCGGCGTCTCACGTGTGCCGATCTCCGCGTCACCGCTTGCCACCGCGTTTCGGCGTGGATCCACGCGGACGCCGAGGAATGCCAGTCGCTCTGCGGCGGCCTCTCGGATGGCAGGGGCGTGCTCACCCACGCCTCCGGTGAAGACCAGTGCATCCACACCACCCAGCGACGCGGTCATCGCGGCGATGCCGGCGACGAGACGGTGGACGTAGACGTCGATGGCGAGACGCGCACGCTCGTCGCCGCGCTCGGCTCGGTCGAGCAGCTCCGGCATGTCCTTGCTGCCGCCGAGCCCGAGCAGTCCGGAGTCGTGCTCCAACGTCTCAGCGACCTCGTGTGCGGTAAGGCCGGCGTGCCCCTGCAGCCACAGCACGAGCCCGGGATCGACCGACCCGGACCGTGTCGCCATGACGAGACCCTCGAGTGGTGTGAAACCCATCGTCGTGTCGACCGAGCGGCCGGCGTCGACCGCGCACAGTGATGCGCCGGCACCCAGATGGCAGACGACGACGCGCAGCTCGCCGGGAGGGCGGCCGACGATCTCGGCCGCCCGGCGCGCGGCGTAGGCATGTGACAGGCCATGGAAGCCGTAGCGGCGCACGCTCCAGCGCTGCCGCCAGTCCAGCGGCAGCGCGTATGTCGACGCAGCCTCCGTCAGGGTTGAGTGAAAGGCCGTGTCGAAACACGCGACGGCCGGCACGTCGGGCAACTCGGCGCAGACGGCGTCGATGCCGGCGAGAGACTTGGGCTGGTGCAGCGGCGCGAGGTCGGTGAGACCCCGCAGCTGTTTCACGACGTCGTCGTCCAACCCCGTCGGTTCCGTGAACCGGGTGCCGCCGTGCACCACCCGGTGGCCCACGGCATCGACCTGGGTGTCGTGCAGGAAGTCGGCGAGGCCGTCGCGGTCGAAGCCGTCCTTGTCCGTGGCCAGGTCGCTGGTGGCCGTGACTTCCAGGCCTTCCAGGACCCGCAGCTTCAGGCTGCTCGACCCGGCGTTGACGACCAGGACACGCCTCGGGCCGCTCATGCTGACGCGTCGTCCGGTGCTTGCCAGCCACGGACATCGGGCGGGTCCTCGCCGTGTTCACGGGTGTAGGCCCGGTGCCGGAGCCGTTGCTCGACCATCTCCTGCCGCAACAGCGCAGCCTTGGAACCGAGGCCTGGGACGCGGTCGATCACGTCGATCACGAGGTGGAACCGGTCGAGGTCGTTGAGCATGACCATGTCGAACGGAGTGGTGGTCGTCCCTTCCTCCTTGTAGCCGCGGACGTGGAGGTTCGGGTGGTTCGTGCGTCGATAGGTCAGCCGGTGGATCAGCCACGGGTAGCCGTGGTACGCGAAGATCACCGGCTTGTCCCGAGTGAAGATCGTGTCGAACTCGCGGTCGGACAGCCCGTGTGGGTGCTCCTCCTCCTGCTGCAAGCGCATCAGGTCCACGACGTTCACCACGCGCACGGACAGCTCGGGAAGTCGATGCTTGAGCAGGGCCGCGGCAGCAACGATCTCCAACGTGGGCACGTCGCCGGCACAGGCGAGCACCACGTCGGGATCACCATCGTTGTCGTTGCCCGCCCAGTCCCAGATGCCGAGCCCGCGGGTGCAGTGCAGGACTGCGTCGTCGATCGACAACCAGCTGGGGGTCAGCTGCTTGCCGGCCACGATGACGTTGACGTAGTTCTTGCTGCGCAGGCAATGGTCCGCGACCGACAGCAGTGTGTTGGCGTCCGGCGGCAGGTAGACCCGGATGATGTCGGCCTTCTTGTTGACCACGTGGTCGATGAACCCCGGGTCCTGGTGGGAGAACCCGTTGTGGTCCTGACGCCAGACATGTGAGCTCAACAGGTAGTTCAACGAGGCGATGGGCCGCCGCCACGGGATCTCGCGGGTGACCTTCAGCCACTTCGCGTGCTGGTTGAACATCGAGTCGATGATGTGGATGAAGGCTTCGTAGCAGTTGAACAGGCCGTGCCGCCCGGTGAGCAGATAGCCCTCCAGCCAGCCCTGGCACAGTTGTTCGGACAGCACCTCCATGACCCGCCCGCCGGGCCCGAGGTGGTCGTCGGTCGGCAGGTGGTCCGCGAGCCACACGCGGTCGGTCGCCTCGAAGACGACCTGCAGCCGGTTCGAAGCGGTCTCGTCCGGGCCCATCAGCCGGAAGTCGGTGGGGTTGGCCCTGATCACGTCACGGACCAGCGCGCCCAGCACGCGCGTCGGCTCGTCGTCCGCGGCCCCGGGCTCCTTCACCGGGACGGCGTACTGCCGGAAGTCGGGCATCTCCAGGTCGCGCAGCAGCAAACCGCCGTTCGCGTGCGGGTTGCCGCTCATCCGCCGTTCGCGGCACGGCGGCAGAGCCCGGAGATCCGCGACGAGGCCGCCATCGTCATCGAAGAGCTCGTCGGGACGATAGCTGCGCATCCATTGCTCCAGCAGTTCCCGATGCGCGTCGTTGGTGCGAGTCTCGGACAGCGGCACCTGATGCGAGCGAAAGGTGCCTTCGACGGGAAGTCCGTCGACCTCCTTCGGGCCGGTCCAGCCCTTCGGGCTGCGCAGCACAATCATCGGCCACGGCGGGCGCTCGACCGTCGAGCCTCCCGAGCGTGCCTGCGCCTGGAAGGCGGCGATGTCGTCGAGGACGTCGTCGAGCACGCCGGCCATGAGCTGGTGCATTCTCGCGGGGTCGTCACCTTCGACGAAGTAGGGCTTGTGGCCGTAGCCGACGAGCAGTGCCTCCAGCTCCTCGCGTGGGATCCGCGCCAGCACGGTCGGGTTCGCGATCTTGTAGCCGTTGAGGTGGAGGATCGGCAGCACCGCACCGTCGCGGGCCGGGTTGAGGAACTTGTTGGAGTGCCAGCTCGCGGCCAGCGCGCCCGTCTCGGCTTCCCCGTCGCCGATGACGCACGCGACAAGCAGGTCAGGGTTGTCGAACGCCGCGCCACAGGCATGCATGAGCGCGTAGCCGAGTTCGCCTCCTTCGTGGATCGATCCGGGCGTCTCCGGCGCAACGTGGCTCGGGATCCCGCCCGGGAACGAGAACTGCCGGAACAACCGGCGCAACCCTTCGACGTCCTGACGGATGTGCGGGTAGGTCTCGCTGTAGGTGCCCTCCAGGTAGGCGTTGGCCACCAGGCCAGGACCGCCGTGACCCGGTCCGGTGATGTAGATCGCGTTCAGGTCCCGGGCGACGATGGCCCGGTTCAGGTGCGCGTAGAGGAAGTTGAGCCCAGGCGTCGTGCCCCAGTGACCCAGCAGCCGCGGCTTGACGTGCTCGGGAAGCAGCGGCTCTCGCAGTAGTGGGTTGTCGAGCAGGTAGATCTGGCCGACCGACAGGTAGTTGGCCGCGCGCCAGTAGGCGTCGATGCGGTCCAACTCGTCCGGCGCCAGCGTCGGGGTACCGCTCATGGTGTTCCTCCGGACTGAGACGACAGCGGGGACGGCAACATCGCGACCATCGGGACGTCGACCATCTCGCTGTCACGGTTTAAGATCAACATCACCTGGGCCTGCGCTCGTCGTGCTCGACGCACGTGTCGGGGCTGGGGAAGAACAGGCTGATGTGCCCGTCTTCGGACCATTCCACCCAGTACGGCGGGTCGCCCTGCGCCCCCTCGGCCTCGAGGATCTTGCCCTCGCGCACCGGCTCGTCGCGCTGCCGGCCGCGGACCACGATCCGGTCTCCTGCGGACGCCTTCACGGTCTGCTCCCCTCCCCAGGCTGGAGGGCCACGCGCTGGAGCTCGGCCACGCTGTCGTCGAGCGGGCCGGTGGTCAGGATGCGTCGTGCCGTGGGCCAGGGGTCGGAACTCGCGGCCATGCGTGCGAGCACCTCGACCGACGCGTCGGAGGCGTCGGACCCGTGGGTCCTCCGGTGGGCGAGGCGCTGCGCGCACACCTGGGGAGGTGCGTCGGCCAGTGCCTCGGTGACAGCCGCGTGCCGCGAGCGTCCGACCTCTCGCGCCCGCTGCCGGTGACGCTCGTCTGTCCAGGACGCGTCGAGGACCACCGAGAGCCCTCGTTCGAGCGCGTCCCCGGCGCGGTGCAGCATCTCCCCGTACGCCGCGTCCGTGTGCGCCGCGTCGTACAAGCCCGTGCCGTACGTGGACGCCGCGGAGTCCGTCGGCGCGAGCCAGGCCTGCTCCTTGCGGACGACATCGCTGCGCAGCAGCGTCCAGCCGTCCGAGGACCGTGCCGCGAGCTCGGCCGCCAGCGTGCTCTTGCCGGAGCCAGGAAGCCCGCCGAGCAGCAGGAGACGGACACGCCCTGCGCGCAGGTGGTCGAGCACGAGTCGCAGGTACGCCTGCGCAGCGCTCGCCGCCTCCTCGCCGTCGGTGGCGACTTGCGCCGCGCGCAGGCACTCGACCTTGGCACGGACGAACGCGCGGTAGGCGATGTAGTGGTGCTCGAGGCTGCGGGGGTGGGTCTCGGCCGCGAACTCGGCGTACCACGTGAGGAAGTCGCGGGCGAGCCCGGGACGACCGAGCCGTTCGAGGTCCATGGCGAGGAAGCCCACGTCGGCCAGCACGTCGCCGACACGCAGCCGGGGGTCGAACTCGAGGCAGTCGAGGATGCGCACGCCGTCCGCCAGGCAGAACACGTCGTCGGCGAGCAGGTCGCCGTGTCCGTCCTTGACCCGGCCGCTCTTGCGCCGGTCGGAGAACAGCGGCTCCCGGCCCGCGACGTACTCATGGGCCAGCCGCCTGGCCTCGGACAGGTCGTTCCGGTCGAGGATCCGGCCGGCGAACGGCTCGAGCTGGTCGAACCCCTCGTCCCAGAGCTCGCGCATGCGCTCACCCAGGTCAACCGACGTCAGCGGGGGGACTTTGGCGTGCATCTCGGCGAGGCGCCGGGCGGCGTCCCGCAACGCGTCCGCGACGTCGGCGTCGGCCCGTACGAGGGTCGACAGCCGGCGGTGGGCGGGCATGCGCCGCATCACCACGACCGGCTCGGCGTCTCCGCCCTCGGACACGGGATCCCCGCCGGCGTGCCCGACCGCCTGGCCGCCGGCGGTCAGGTACGCCACACCGAGGTAGACGTCCGGGGCTAGGCGGCGGTTGAGGTCGACCTCGCGGGCGCAGTCCGCCTCCCGCGCCTCCTGCGTGGTGAGGTCGAGGAACGGGAAGGCCACCGGCTTCTTGATCTTGTACGCCCGGTCCCCGATGAACACGACCGTACTGATGTGGGTCTCGGCGACCGCCGCGTAGGGCTCGCCGGGCTCGTCCCAGCGGGGCCCGGGGGTCATCCGGACGGGACCGGTCGGTTCCGTGGTGGGCACGTGGCCTCCTTGCACGACGGCGTCTGACGTCCTCGGGTCCATTGCACGGGGTCACCGGTCCCGAGGCGAGAGCCGTCTGGCCGTGGCCTGGTGGACGGGAGGCCCCCCAGGTGGGGACCTCCGGCGTGTCCGGGGACGCCGGTCGCCCTTGGGCGACACCCGCCCCTGCCCGACGGGACCTTGGTCCCTGCCCAGGAGCTCGACCTCCGGCGAGGCTGGAGTGGCCCGACCAGCTGCGGAGAGGGACACGGCCATGAGCGCTGCGATGACGGCATCCCAGCGGGCCGACCGATCCGGCGGCTCCCAGGCGCGGGACGCGCTGCTCGTCGCGGAGCGCGTGTGCAAGACGTACCGCGGGGAGGGCGTCTCGGTCCAGGCCCTCGACGGGCTGGACCTCACCGTGCGGCGCGGCGAGATGGTCGCGGTCATGGGCCCGTCCGGCTCCGGCAAGACGACTCTCTTGAACTGTCTGTCGGGCCTGGACGACATCGACGGCGGCCGCGTCCTCGTCGAGGGTCGCGACCTCTTCGCGATGTCCGACGCCGAGAGGACCGAGCACCGGGCCCGCACGATGGGCTTCGTCTTCCAGTCGTTCAACCTGATCCCGGTGTTCACGGCGGCCGAGAACGTCGAGCTGCCCCTGCTGCTGGTCGGGACGCCGGCCCGCGAGGCGCGTCGCCGGGCCGTCGAGATGCTCGACCGCGTCGGTCTCGCCCACCGCGCCGACCACCGCCCGAACGCGATGTCCGGCGGGGAGCAGCAGCGTGTGACCGTGGCGAGGGCGCTGGTGGGCCGGCCGGCGATCGTGTGGGCGGACGAGCCCACCGGGAACCTGGACACCGCCATGGCCGCCCAGGTCATCGCCCTTCTCGAGCAGCTCAACAGCGAGGAGGGCCAGACGATCGTGCTGGTCACGCACGACCCGGGCATCGGGGAGGCTGCCGGGCGGCTGGTGCGGATGCGGGACGGGCGCCTCGTGGGGGACGAGACCCGCCGGGACCCGACCGTGCCGGGTGCGCAGGTCGGCCTCGACGGTTCGGCCGGGTGAGGTCGTGTACCCCAACCTGACGCCGTGGCTCGTCTCCGCGCTCGCGGTGGCGCTCGGCGTCCTGCTGCTCGTCGCGCTTCGCCAGCCGGTGCTCGGCCGCCTGGCGGGCCGCCAGGTCAGGCGCCGTCCCCTGGAGGGGGCACTCGTCGTGGTCGGGTCCGTCCTCGGCACGGCGATCATCGTGGGCAGCCTCGTCGTGGGCGACTCGCTGGACCGGTCGGTCCGTGAGGTCGCGTACACGACGCTCGGACCCGTGGACGAGAAGGTCACCTCGCCCACGACCGCCACCGGTGACGAGGCGTCGGTTCGGTTGTCCGCGCGCCTCGCCCGGGACCCCGACGTGGACGGTCTGCTCTCGATGCGAGTCGCCCCGGCCGCCGCCGTCCACGAGGAGGGGAACCGCCGGGTCGCCGAACCGCGCGCGCTCGTCTGGGAGACCGACCTCGACGCCGCCGCCCAGTTCGGCGCGGCCGGCCAGGACGAGGGCTCGGGACTCACCGGGCCGAACCCAGGGCCGGACGAGGTGGTCGTCAACGACGAGCTGGCCACCTCCCTCGGCGTGCGCCGCGGGGACACCGTGGCGGTGCACGTGTACGACCAGAGACTCCCACTTCGCGTGGTGAGTGTCGTTCCGACCCGAGGTCTTGCGGGGCTGGGCCTCGGGTCGAACGTCAACCGCAACGCGTTCGTGTTCCCCGGGACACTGGACGCCGCCGCGCTCAACTCGGACACCTCCGTCGAGCCGGAGTCGGTGACCGTGGTCTCGAACCGCGGTGGGGTCGAGTCGGGCGAGCAGCTCACGGACCGGGTGGAGCGGAAGATCTCCGACGTGCTCGGCCCGCTCGTCGGCAACGGAGCATCCGTGGACACCCCGAAGGAGGAGGTGCTCCGCGAGGCGACGCAGACCGCGGACTCCCTGGGCTCGCTGTTCCTGTTCATCGGGAGCTTCAGCATCATCGCCGGGGTCATGCTGCTCGTGAACATCTTCGTGATGCTCGCAGAGGAGCGGAAGTCGCAGCTGGGCATGCTGCGTGCGGTCGGGATGAAGCGCAGCCGGCTGGTTCTCGCGTTCGTGCTCGAGGGCTCCGTGTACGCCGCCCTGGCAGTGGCAGCGGGGGCCGTCCTGGGCATCGGCGTGGGCCGCGCGGTCGTCGAGGTGGCCCAACGCATCTTCAACAGCTACGCCGAAGCCAGCGGAGAGGCCGCGCTCGGCGACCTCACGTTCGCGGTGACCCCGGTGAGCCTGGTGAACGGCGCGGCCCTGGGGTTCCTCATCGCGTTCGTGACCGTGCTGGTCACGAGCGTGCGCATCAGCCGGGTCAACATCATCGCCGCGATCCGCGACCTGGACACCGCGTCCGGACGGCCGCCCCGCCGGGGGCTGGTCGCGGCGTCCACGGTCGGTGCCGCGGTGTTCGGTGCGGCCTCGGTCCCCGCGCTCGCGAGCAGTGCCGGCTTCACCGTCTACCTGCTGCCGTCCCTCGCGCTGCTGTGCCTCGTGCCGCTGCTGCTGCGCCTGCTGCCCCGGCACACGGTGCTGACCGGTGTGCCGCTGGCGATCCTGCTGTGGGCGCTGCTCGCGCCAGTCGTCCGCCCGGACGTGTTCGACGACTCCTCGACCGCCACGTACGTGGTGCTGGGCGTGCTGCTCACGTTCTCGGCCGTCTTCCTCGTCGGCGAGAACCAGCAGTGGGTGATCCGGCCGTTCCGCCGGTTCGTGGAGCGGTCGTCCGAGGCGGGACTCGCCCGCCGGCTCGCGGTCGCGTACCCGACGGCGCGGCGGTTCCGCACCGGCGCGACTCTCGTCATGTACAGCCTCGTCGTCTTCACGCTCGTCCTCATCATCGAGATCGGCGCGGTCATCGAACGCGGGGTGGACCAGGCGGTGGCCGACGGGTCGGGCGGCTACGCCCTGCGCGCGGACTACAACTCGACCGCGCCGATCGGCGACCCGGAGGGCTCGCTGCGCTCTGCGGGTCTGGCCGACCAGATCTCCGAGGTCGACCCGTTGCTCACGGCCACGGCGGTGGCGAAGGACCCCGGGGGCAGGACGGACGACCCGCTGCCCACGACCGTCGTCGGTGTCCCGGACTCGTTCGCCCGCGGAGGGTTCGCGCTCGACAAGCGGCTGGCCCGGCTCGGCGACACCGACGCCGAGGTGTGGCAGGAGGTGCTCGACGACCCCCGGTACGTCGTGGTGGACGGCTTCTTCGGGGCCACCGGCGGCCCGGCGGAGGAGGCGTACGCTCCCGGAGACAGCCTGACGATCACCGACCAGCGCACCGGGCGGTCGGTCACCCGCACCATCGCCGCGGTCATGTCTGACGCCCAGGCGTTCTACGGCATGGGAGGCGTCGGCTACACCTACCCGGCGCTCGCCAGCCCGTTCTCGGTGAGCGACCAGTTCGGCGACGGCGCCACCACGTCGAGCGCGCTGCTGCGGACCACCGGCGCCGTGCCGGACGCCAGCCTGGCCGCCGACCTGCAGGGGCGCTTCCTCACTTCGGGGCTCGTCGCCACCGAGATCCGGGAGGCGGTGAGGACCAACTTCGCCGCCACCCAGAGCTTCTTCCGGCTGATGGAGGGCTTCCTCGCGCTCGGGCTTGTGGTCGGGATCACCGGGCTCGGCGTCGTCATGGTGCGGGCGGTACGGGAGCGCCGGCGCACCATCGGCATCCTGCGGGCCCTCGGGTTCAGGGCGAGCACGATCCAGCGGTCGTTCCTCACCGAGAGCACGTTCGTCGCCATCGAGGGCGTGCTGCTCGGTACGGTCCTCTCCGTCGTCACCGCGTACCTGCTCTACCGCAACAGCGCGGCCTTCGGCGGCATCGAGGCCGGCTTTCCCGTTGCCTGGGGCCCGATCACGCTGACCGTGGGGGCCACCCTCGTGGCCTCGCTGCTCGCCACGGTCGCCCCGGCACGGCGGGCGGCGAGGATCCGCCCCGCCGTGGCCGTGCGCGTCGCGGACTGACCGGCGGCCCGGCACCGTCAGCGGGTGGGGAGGGCAGCGTCCAGGACGCCATCGGGCACAACCACGTACTCCTGGTCGCGGACGCTGACCCGCAGGGTCGCCGGCTGCTCCGGTGAGCCGCGCACGTGCACCCGGTGGTGGTCCAGCGCGATGTCGAGGCTGTGGCGCCGGAAATGGAGCCGGAAGTGCATGCGCGCCAGGGCGTCCGGCAGGCTGGGGTCGAGGTGGAGGACCTCGCCCCGGGGCTCGAGCCCGGTGAAGCACCGCTGGAGCAGGTCGATGGTGCCCGCCATGGCCCCCAGGTGGATGCCTTCCGCGGTCGTCCCTGTCTGGACGTCCGCGAGGTCGCTGTCGAGCGCCTCCCGGAAGTACTCCCAGGCGGCCTTCCTGTCGCCGCGGGCGAGCACCCAGGCGTGCACGACCTTGGACAGCGTGGAGCCATGGCTCGTGCGGCGCCGGTAGTAGTCCACCGTCCGGGGGATGAGCTGCGGCGTGTAGGGGTACCCGAGCCCGCGCAGGACGTCGCTCAGCTCCTCCGCGGTGAGGAGGAAGAACAGCATGAGGGTGTCCGCCTGCTTGGACACCTTGTAGCGGTTCGAGGTGTCACCCTCGGCCTCGAGGATGCGGTCGAGGCGTGAGACGTCACCGTACCGCGCGACGTAGTCGCCCCAGGGGAGCTCCTCGAGTCGCTCGTACCCCTCGAACTGGGCGAGCACGTCGTCGTCAAGCCAGCAGACGCGGACCTTGCGGACCATGTGCTCCCAGCGCTCGACGTCCGACCGCCGGATGTCCAGCGAGTCCAGGAGCTCGCCACGCCGCCGGTCCGGGAGCGCGTCGAGACACTCCAGTGTTCGCCGAAGCGTCCACACCACCATGACGTTCGTGTACGTGTTGTTGTCCAGGCCGGGATCGTCCCGCCACGGGTAGCCGTCGTGGTACTCGTCGGGGCCCATGACGCCCCGGATGTCGTACCGGCCGGACGCGGGGTCGTAGGTGGCGAGGCTCGAGAAGAACAGGCTGATCTCCAGCAGCAGCTCCGCGCCGTACTGGGCCAGGAACTCGGTGTCGCCGGAGGCCTGGAAGTACTTCCACGCGTTGTACGCGACGCTCAGGCCGATGTGGCGCTGCAGCCGCGAGTGGTCGGGGAGCCAACGCCCCGACCGGGGGTTCACGTGCCAGGTCTGGGTCTCCTCGCGCCCGTCGGACCCGCTCTGCCACGGGAACATGGCACCCCGGAAGTCCGCCTCGCGTGCGGCGCGCCGGGCCTCCGGGAGCCGGCGCCACCGGTAGAGCAGCAGCCCGCGGGACAGCTCGGGCATCCGCAGGGTGAGGAAGGGGTGGACGAAGGTCTCGTCCCAGAAGATGTGGCCCCGGTAGGCCTCCCCGTGCAGCCCCCGGGCGGGGATGCCCACGTCGAGTTCCTTGCTGTGCTGGCTCACGGTCTGCATGAGGTGGAACAGGTGGACGTGCAGCGCGCGCTGCGCGCCCTCCGAGTCGTCGATCTCGACGTCGCAGCGCTCCCAGAGGTGGTCCCACGCCAGGACGTGGTCCCGAAGCAGGCGGTCGAAGTCGGGCGCGGACGCGACCTTCCGCCGCGCGGCCTCGCCCGGGTCGCTCACGGCGCGGTCCCGGGAGGTGTAGAGCGCGACCACCTTCTCGACCGTCCGCGCCTCACCCGGGCGCATCGGCAGGGTCACCTCGTGGGCGACGTGGTCGTCCCGGACGACCGCGGTGAGTACTGCGTCGGATGCCCCCCCGGAGACGAGCACGCAGTGGCGCGCCGCGACGCCGACGGCGAGCCGTGACTGCGTGGTCTCGACGTCGAGCGCAAGCACGTCGTCCCCGGGCGCGTCGGCCGCCAGGACGCGCAGGTGCGTGGCTGAGAGCCCTGCGTACCGGGGCACGCCCGTGTTGGCCGCGCGCCCGTCCAGCCCCGAGCGGACGACGAGCCGCCCGGACCAGTTCTCGGCGACGACGGTGCACTGGAGGGCGGCGACGAACGGGTCGGCCATGGACACGAGCCGTCGCTGCCCCACCGTCGTCCTCCTGCCCCGGCCGTCCTCCACGAGGAAGCGCCGGGAGAGGACCCCGCGCCGCAGGTCGAGCTCCTGGACGTAGTCGTGCACGGTGGCGCCCTCGAGGGAGAACCAGTTTTCGTCCTCGACGCGGAACCGGAGCGACTGCCAGTCGGGCAGGTTCACCATGCTCTCGTTCTCGATCCGGCGGCCCGCGACCTCGTCCGTGAGGCGGTTGAACACGCCCGCGGCGTACGTCCCCGGGTAGTGGACGCCGTCCGGGCGTGACTCCGGCGCGGCCCCCCGCGTGGCGAAGCGGCCGTTGCCCAGCGTGCACAGGGCTTCGCGCAGGCCCTCCTGGGCGGGCTCGAACCCGTCGTACCGGAGCAGCCACTTGCTCATGGCGCGGTCCGATCCGCGAGGCGCACGTCCGCGAGGTCGGCGACCACGACGTCCGCGCCGGCCTCGCGGAGTCGGCTCCCGTCGCCCGTCCTGTCGACCCCGACGACGAGGGCGAAGCCGCCCCGCCGTCCCGCATCCACGCCGGAGGTCGCGTCCTCGACCACGACAGTGGTGGACGGGGTCGCGCCGAGACGGCGTGCCGCCTCCACGAACACGGCCGGATCCGGCTTGCCCGCGAGGCCCAGGTCCGCGGCGACGCCGCCGTCGACGAGCACGGGGAACAGCCCGCTGATCCCCGCCGCCTCCAGGACGGAGACCGCGTTGCGCGAGGCGGTCACCAGCGCGGTGCCCAGCCCGGCCGCCTGGAGGTCGTGCACGAGCGCGACCGTCGACCGGTACGCGTGCACGCCTTCGTCACGGATCACGTCCAAGAAGTACCGGTTCTTGCGCCGGCCCAGCCCGACCACGGTCTGCTCGTCCGGCCCGTCGTTCTCCGCCCCCCGCGGCAGGTGGATGCCCCGTGTCGCCAGGAAGCCTGCGACCCCGTCTTCGCGGCTCCTGCCGTCCACCGACGCGAGGTAGTCCTCCCGCGTGAACGCGTCGGTGTGCTGCTCGCCGCGCGCCCGCAGGACGTCGTCGAACAGGCGCTTCCACGCCCGGAAGTGGGCGTCGGCGGTGTCCGTCACCACCCCGTCCATGTCGAACACCACCGCCGAGACCACGTGGGGGTCGATGCTCATGGGCCCGTCCACCGCTCAGGCCGTCCGAGCCCTTGCAGCTAGGCCGGCCCGGTGGGCACGCCGGTCGTGCGTGCCCGTCCACACCGCGGCGACGACGGCGACCACGGCCAGGGCCAGGAGGCCCAGCGTGTACGCATCGGTCTTGGCGTACACCACGCCCATGACCAGCGGCGGGACGAACCCTCCGAGCCCGCCGGCCGCGCCCACGAGGCCCGTGACGGCCCCCATCGTGCCGGCCGGCGCCTCCTGGGCGACGTACGCGAACACCGCACCCGTCGACGTCCCGAGACCGGCGGCGAGGCCGAGGAACACGAGGGCGGCCCCGAGCTCGATCGGCGGCTCGAACGCGGCGACAGCGGCGAGCGCGGCCACGACCGTGAAGCAGAACGCGAGGACGCGCAGCGGCGGGACGCGGTCGGAGAGCCAGCCCCCGACCGGGCGCATGAGCACGGCCAGCACGACGAAGCCAGCCGTCCGCATGGCGGCCCCGTTCTGGGACAGGTCGTAGGTGTTCTTCAGGTACGTCGGGAGGTACACGCTGAACGCGACGAAGCCGCCGAACCCCAGCGCGTACAGCAGGGACGCCTTGACCGTGACGGAGAGGCGGGCCGTGGCCGCGATGCGCCGCGCCAGTGAGCCGGTCTGGCGTGACTGGCCGGGGGCGTCGCGCAGCAGGACCGCGGCGAGCACGCCGTACGCGACGAGGAGGCCGGCCACGAGCACGAACGGGAAGGCGTCGCCGACCGTGTCCGCGAGCTTGACCGTGGTGAAGGCGGCGACGGCCGTGCCCCCCATGCCCGCGCCGAACACTCCGACGGCGAAGCCGCGCCGTGCGGGCGGGTACCAGGCGTTGACGAACGGGACGCCGACCGCGAACGCCGTGCCGGCGACGCCGAGGAGGAAGCCGCCGACGACGTACTCGGTGAAGGAGCCGGCGAGCAGCCCGAGGTAGAGCACGGGCAGCACGGTCAGGAACGCCACCGCGGGGAACACCCGGCGCGCCCCGAAGCGGTCGGTGAGGGCTCCCACGGGGACGCGTCCGAGCGAGCCCACGAGCACCGGGATTGCGACGACGAGCGCCTGCTGCGTCGACGAGAGGCCGAGGTCGTCGGCGAGCCCAGGCGCCAGCGGAGCGAGGAGCGCCCAGGCCCAGAACGCCAGGGCGAACCCCAGGGTCGCGAGGAACAGCATGAGGCCGGGCCTGTCGGGCGTGCCCGGCCCGCCCGGCTGCCCTGTGGTGGCGTGCGTCGTCATGTCCCCTCCCGGTGGCAGTCTCGCCCAGGATCGGCCGGGACGACGCGGGGCGTCAGGGCCCTTGGGCCCTTGATCCCGGGACTCTCTTTCCAGGAGGGTCGTCTCGTCACCTTTCGTAGGGGGAGGGCGGTCGGTATGACGGTGCGGGAGCCCGCGGGGCGGACGCCGACGACCGGTGAGGGGACGGGCCCGGGCACGCCGGCCGAGGACGCCCTGCTCCGCCTCGGCTCCTTCTTCCACCGGGTCGAGACCACGCCGGACCAGCGGGCCGTCTTCAAGACAGGCGGACGCCAGGGGGATGTCTTCTACCGCGACCGCTGGTCCCACGACAAGGTCGTCCGCTCCACCCATGGTGTGAACTGCACGGGCTCGTGCTCGTGGAAGGTCTACGTCAAGGACGGGATCATCACCTGGGAGAGCCAGGAGACCGACTACCCCTCCGTCGGGCCGGACTCGCCCGAGTACGAGCCACGCGGCTGCCCCCGGGGCGCCGCCTTCTCCTGGTACACCTACTCGCCGACCCGGGTCAGGTACCCGTACGCCCGGGGCGTGCTCGTCGAGATGTACCGCGAGGCCAAGGCCCGGCTTGGCGACCCCGTGCTCGCCTGGGCGGAGGTCGTGGGTGACCCGGACCGGCGCCGCCGCTACCAGCGGGCACGGGGTAAGGGCGGGCACCTCCGCGTGACCTGGGACGAGGCGGTCGAGATCATCGCGGCCGCCCACGTACACACGACCAGGACACACGGGCCCGACAGGATCGCCGGCTTCTCCCCGATCCCGGCGATGTCGATGGTGTCGCACGCGGCGGGGTCCCGGTTCGTCGAGCTGCTCGGCGGCTGCATGACCTCGTTCTACGACTGGTACGCGGACCTGCCCGTCGCCTCGCCGCAGGTGTTCGGCGACCAGACGGACGTCCCCGAGTCGGGGGACTGGTGGAACGCGGCGTACCTGCTCATGTGGGGCTCGAACGTCCCGGTCACCCGTACGCCGGACGCGCACTGGATGGCCGAGGCGCGCTACCGCGGCCAGAAGGTCGTCTCGGTCTCACCCGACTACGCAGACAACACGAAGTTCGCCGACGACTGGCTGCCGGCCCAGCCGGGCACCGACGGGGCGATGGCGATGGCGATGGGCCACGTGCTTCTGCGGGAGTTCTTCGTCGAGCGGCGTACCCCCGCGTTCGTCGACTACGTCCAGCGCTACACCGACCTCCCGTTCCTCGTCACGCTCGAGGAGCGGGACGGCGCGTACGTGCCCGGCCCCTTCCTCCGTGCCTCGGACCTCGGCGACGCCGGCGAGGGCGCGGAGTGGAGGACGGTGCTGCTGGACGGGCGGAGCGGCGAGCCGGCCGTGCCGAACGGCACGATCGGCGACCGCTGGACCGAGTCGGGCACGGGCCGCTGGAACCTCGACCTCGGGGACGTCGTCCCGCAGCTCACCGCGCTCGGGGACGACGCGGAGCCCGTCGAGGTGCTGCTGCCTCGCTTCGACGCCCTGGACGGCTCGGGTGGCGTGCTGCGGCGTGGCGTGCCCTCCCGCCGGGTTGGCGGGCGACTCGTCACGACGGTGTACGACCTCATGCTGGCCCAGTACGGGGTCAACCGGCCGGGGATGCCGGGAGAGTGGCCGAGCGGGTACGACGACGCGTCGACGCCGTACACGCCCGCGTGGCAGGAGCAGCACACCTCGGTGCCAGCGGCCCAGATGACCCGCGTGGCCCGCGAGATGGCCCGCAGCGCGGAGCGGTCGGGCGGCCGCACGATGATCATCATGGGTGCGGGGATCTGCCAGTGGTTCCACGGCGACGCGACCTACCGGGCCATCCTCGCGCTGCTCATGCTCACCGGCTCGATGGGCAAGAACGGCGGCGGCTGGGCGCACTACGTCGGGCAGGAGAAGTGCCGTCCGGTGACGGGCTGGGCGACCCTGGCGATGGGGACCGACTGGTCCCGCCCGCCACGGCAGATGATCGGCACCGCGTACTGGTACACGCACACCGACCAGTGGCGCTACGACGGCTACCGCGCGGACGCGCTCACCTCGCCGTTGGCGGCGGGAACCCTGGCCGGCATGCACACCGCGGACACGCTGGCGCTGTCCACGCGGCTCGGCTGGATGCCGTCGTTCCCGCAGTTCGACCGCAACCCGCTCGACCTGGCGGACGAGGCGGCCGCCTCGGGAGAGGAGCCTGCCGCGTACGTGGCCCGCAGGCTCGCGTCCGGGGACCTGCGCTTCGCCGTCGAGGACCCGGACGCCCCGGAGAACTGGCCGCGCTGCCTCACGCTGTGGCGGGCGAACCTGCTCGGGTCGTCGTCCAAGGGCAACGAGTACTTCCTCAAGCACCTGCTCGGCACGCACTCCAACCTGCGGGCAGACGAGACGCCGCCGGAGCGTCGTCCGCGGGACGTGACGTGGCGCGAGGAGGCGCCGGAGGGCAAGCTCGACCTGCTCACCGCGATCGACTTCCGGATGACGTCGTCGACGCTGCTCGCCGACGTGGTGCTGCCCGCTGCCACCTGGTACGAGAAGCACGACCTCTCGTCGACGGACATGCACCCGTACGTGCACGCGTTCACCCCCGCCATCGACCCGCCCTGGGAGACGCGCTCGGACTTCGCCGCGTTCACCGCGATCGCCCGCCGGTTCAGCGCGCTCGCCGTCGAGCACCTGGGCACCCGGCGCGACATCGTCGCGATGCCGGTGCAGCACGACACCCCGGGAGAGACGGCCCAGCCGTACGGCCGGGTGCGGGACTGGCGGGCGGGGGAGGCCGAGCCCGTCCCCGGGCGCACGATGCCCGCATTCACTGTCGTCGAGCGTGACTACACCGCGGTCGCGGACAAGCTCGCGAGCCTCGGCCCGCTCGTCGACCGCCTGGGCCTCACCACCAAGGGCGTCACCACGAGGCCGGACGAGGAGGTCGAGGGCCTCGCCAGGAAGAACGGCGTGATGAGCAGCGGCACGGGCGAGGGACGTCCCGCCCTCGACACCGACGCCAAGATGGCCGAGGCCGTCCTGGCCCTGTCCGGGACGACGAACGGCCGGCTGGCGGTCGCCGGCTGGCGCGACCTCGAAGGACGGGTGGGGAGGCCGCTCGCCCACCTCTCCGAGGGCAGCGAGGAGCGGCGGATCACGTTCGCGGACACCCAGGCCCAACCCGTCCCGGTCATCACCAGCCCCGAGTGGTCGGGCTCGGAGACGGGCGGGCGGCGGTACGCGGCGTTCACCACGAACGTCGAGGAGGGGAAGCCCTGGCACACCCTCACCGGGCGCATGCACTTCTACCTCGACCACGCCTGGATGGGCGAGTTCGGCGAGAACCTGCCCGTGTACCGCCCGCCGCTGGACATGCAGAGCCTGTTCTCCGAGCCCGCGTTCGGACCGGACGGCGAAAGGCAGGTCGTGGTCCGGTACCTGACGCCGCACTCGAAGTGGTCGATCCACTCCGAGTACCAGGACAACCTGCTCATGCTCTCGCTCTCGCGCGGCGGGCCGGTCGTCTGGATGAGCCCGGCCGACGCGGACGTGATCGGGGTCAAGGACAACGACTGGGTCGAGGCGGTGAACCGCAACGGGGTGATGGCGCTGCGTGCCACCGTGTCGCACCGCATGCCCACCGGCACCGTGTTCGTCTACCACGCGCAGGAGCGCGTCGTGAACGTCCCGCTCACCGAGACGACGGGACGGCGGGGCGGCATCCACAACTCGTTGACCCGGATCCTCGTCAAACCCACCCACCTCATCGGGGCGTACGCCCAACTGTCGTTCGCCTTCAACTACCTCGGCCCGACAGGCAACCAGCGCGACGAGGTCACCACGATCCGGCGTCGCTCGCAGGAGGTGCAGTTCTGATGCCGACCTCACGGCCGCCCGGCCGCGTGATGGCCCAGCTCGGCATGGTGATGAACCTCGACAAGTGCATCGGCTGCCACACGTGCTCGGTGACGTGCAAGCAGGCGTGGACGAACCGCAGCGGCGTCGAGTACGTCTGGTTCAACAACGTGGAGACCCGGCCCGGCCTGGGCTACCCACGCCGCTACCAGGACCAGGAGCAGTGGCAGGGCGGCTGGGAGCTCAACCGCCGGGGACGGCTCAAGCTCAAGGCAGGCGGTCGGTTCAAGAAGCTGACGCAGATCTTCGCGAACCCCAAGCTGCCGACGATCCAGGACTACTACGAGCCCTGGACCTACGACTACGAGACCCTCACGACGGCGCCGCTCGGCGACGACTTCCCGGTCGCACAGCCGAAGTCGCTGATCTCGGGCGAGCCCCTGCAGGTCGAGTGGAGCGCCAACTGGGACGACGACCTCGGCGGTGCGGTGGAGCACGGCCCGTCCGACCCGATCGTGCAGCGCCTGAGGGGCGAGGCCACGGACAAGGTCAGGTTCGCGTACGAGCAGGCGTTCATGTTCTACCTGCCGCGCATCTGCGAGCACTGCCTCAACCCGTCCTGCGTGGCCTCGTGCCCGTCCGGCGCGATGTACAAGCGCGCGGAGGACGGGATCGTCCTCGTCGACCAGGACCGCTGCCGCGGCTGGCGGATGTGCGTGACCGGCTGCCCGTACAAGAAGGTCTACTTCAACCACCGCACCGGCAAGGCCGAGAAGTGCACGTTCTGCTACCCGCGGGTCGAGGTCGGGCTGCCCACGGTGTGCTCGGAGACCTGCGTCGGGCGGCTGCGCTACATCGGGCTGGTGCTCTACGACGCCGACCGCGTGACGGAGGCGGCGGCCACCCCGGACCCGCAGCGGCTCTACGAGGCGCAGCTCGACATCATGCTCGACCCGACCGACCCCGACGTCGTCGCCGCCGCGCGCCGGTCCGGCATCGCGGACGACTGGATCGCGGCCGCCGCCCGATCACCCGTCTACGCGCTGGCCAAGACCTACCGGGTCGCCCTGCCCCTGCACCCGGAGTACCGCACGATGCCGATGGTCTGGTACGTCCCGCCGCTCTCACCCGTGGCAGACGCGCTGCGCGACACGGGCCACGACGGCGAGGACGTCGACAACCTCTTCGGCGCGATCGACACGCTGCGGATCCCGGTCGAGTACCTCGCGGGACTCTTCACGGCGGGCGACCCCGCACCGGTCACCGCCGTCCTGCAGCGGCTCTCGGCTATGCGCGCCTACATGCGCCGGGTGACCCTCGAGG
>JBOGEN010000151.1:0-8684 GCA_050743265.1 Actinomycetes bacterium | reverse complement strand
TCGGCCGTGTCCTTGTCGAGAGCGAGGAACCAGTCCTCGACCTCGTCCAGGAGCATCACGGACCAACCCACTACCCGAGTATGACTCCAGTGTCCTAGAACGTCAACGGTCTATCCATCGGCCGACGAGGCGGGGCGCTTGAGGCATCCTGGCCCGGTGCCCGTCCACCCCCGTGACCACGAGCCCGTAGAGGTCCTCGTCGAGGGCACCTGGGTCCCCGGCACCCTGCACCAGTGGCGCCAGGACGACCGCGGAGCCTGGTGGGGCCTGGTGCGGTACCGCACCGAACCGGGCCTGACCTACTACCAGGAGCGCCCGGCATCCGAGCTCCGGGCGGCAACTGACGGGCCCGCCAACTCGCGCTCGTGACGCACCAGGGCCGCACGGGGCTCAAGCTCGGGCACCTGAAACCTATCCTGACCTGCATAGATTGCTGACCCGACCTGTTCTCGATGACCCACCACGTCGAGGCCGTGGCCTGTCTCGTGAGGGACGAGGGCGAGGGCCCGCCCGGAGCGACCTGGAGCTAGTCCCGGTTGCGCTGCCGCGGGACGAGGGGGACGGTCCAGCGGTGCAGGGCCGCGGCGATGGTGAAGACGTCGGACGAGCCCTCCGCCACCTCGCGCATGAGCGCGACGATGTCGTCCTCGGGCGCGTCGACCACGCCGTTGTTCAGCCACAGGAACACCACGGCGGCGATCCAGCCCAGACGCTTGTTGCCGTCGAGCAGCGGGCCTGAGGTGGCGATGCCGTGCAACAGGGCAGCAGCCTTGTCGTGGAGGCCGGGGTAGGCCTGCTGGCCGTACAGCTCGGCCCGCGGTCGGTGCGCGGCGGCGTCGAGGAGACCCGGGTCGCGGAGCATCGCCCTGCCGTCGACGACGATGTCGGTGAGGTCGAGGAGGTGCTCCGCGGTGAGGTAGCGGACGCTCACGCGAGCCTGTCGAGGACAGAGCGGTACCGCTCCACGGCCCACAGCCCGGCCTCGCGCGCGGCCTCGTCGTCCGCGTGGCGGTTCAGGTACTCACCGATGGCCCGGCGAGCGATCTCGTGCATGGACGTGCTCTCCGCCTCGGCCTGGCGGCGGAGCGCGTCCTGCTGGACGTCGGAGAGCCGGAGCGTCATTGCCATGGATCGATGGTAGCGAGTTGCTACCAGGCTCTCGCCTCGTGCTCCGTGGCCGCTGAGGGCTGGCCGTCAGTCCCGCACGGGCGGCGTGTCCCGTGCTCGCGGGGACGACGCGGTGACGCCGATGCTCGCCGCCGAGACGAGCCCCAAGGCGACGACCTGGGTGCGGGTGAGCGACTGGCCGAGCACGACGAACCCGGCCACGGCCGCGGCGGCGGGCTCCAGGCTCATCAGCACGCCGAACACGCGTGCGGGCAGCCGGCGCAGGGCCGAGAGCTCCAGGCTGTACGGGAGCACGGAGGAGAGCAGGGCGACCGCCAGGCCGATCGCGAGCACCTCGGGGTGGAGCAGGTCGGCCCCTGCCGCGGGGATCGCCAGAGGCGCGACGAGTGCGGCCGCGACCGGCAGGGCCAGGGCGAGCCCGGACGTGCCCGGCAGCAGCCGGCCCACTCGCTGGCTGGCGAGGATGTACGCAGCCCAGAACGCCCCCGCCAGTGCGGCGAAGCCGAGTCCTGCCAGCGACACCGTCCCGTCCCCCCGGCTGGCGAGCAAGCCCACGCCGCCCGCGGCCATGAGCGCCCAGGAGACGTCGAGCAGCCGGCGTGACCCGGCCAGGGCGACGGAGAGCGGGCCGAGGAACTCCACCGTGACGGCCACGCCGAGCGGGAGCCGGTCGAGCGCCTCGTAGAAGGCGGTGTTCATGCCGGCCAGCGTCACGCCGTAGAGGACGGCAGCGCCCGCGGCGGCGAGCGACGGGCGCGTCCGCCACGGGCGTGCGAGGACGAGCAGGATGAGCGCGCCGAGCCCGAGCCGCAGCTGGACGGCGCCCGTCGGCCCGACCTCGTCGAAGAGGTGCGTGGCCACGGCCGAGCCGGTCTGAACGGAGCCGACCGCCACGAGCACCAGCAGGGGCGGAGGGACAGAGACGCGCCCCGGCGAGCGCCCTGGCACTCGGGCTGCCTCCCTTCGCGCGTCGGCCGGCTTCTCCGCACCCGCGCAGAGGCGGCGACGCGAGGCCCCGCGAGTCTAAGCCTGCGGGCCGGGCATCAGGCGGACTCGTTGCGTCGTCCGCCGTGGGCAGCCTGGGCAGCCCTCAGCAGTGGTCGGCAGCCTTCGGCAGCCGTCAGCACCGTCTCGTGTCAGTCGGAGCGGTGCCAGGCGGACCAGGTGCCCGCGACGCGGCTGCGGCTGTACAGAAGGGGGGTTGTGCCGAGGTTGGCGAGCACGTCGACCCTGGCCGTGCCGGGCAGGCCGGTGACCACCGGTGACCCCGTCACGGACCCGCCGAGCGTCCGCCAGGACCCCCGCTGCCGGCCCACGACGTCGGTGGTGTGGGCCCGCTCGTCGGCGCCCCGCACGACCAGCGTGAACCGGCCCCGCCGGTCGGACGCGACGGCCGGCGTCCCCGTGATCCGGGCGCCGAGGTCCTTCCATGTGGACCAGCCCGAGCTCGACCGGGTGCGCAGCCCGACCCGGTGGTCGGCGCGGTGCACCACGACGTGGATCCGGCCGTCCGCCGTGGCGACGGCTGCGGGGCCACCCACCGAGTGGAGACGTCCGCCGAGCGAACCCCAGGGGGTCCACGTGCCTGACGCTGAGTGGGACCGGTAGACGAGGCCGGACCTGCCGCGGGCGAACACGAACACGCGTCCGTTCGCGGCGGCAGCCACGGTCGGGTTGCTGCGCAGGGAGCCGCCGAGGTCCTTCCAGGGCGACCACGCCGCCCCGGTCTCCTGGCGGACACGCATACGGAGCCTGTTGGAACCTGCGTACCGGGCGTACACCTCGACGCGCCCGTCCGGACCGGCGATGACGGCGGGTGCGCTCCAGACGTTGCCCCCCAGCTTGGTGGGCGTGCCGAGGCCGCCTGAGGCTGTCCAGGTGCGCAGCCAGACGCTGCTGTCGCTCGCCCGCGTGGCGACGAGTGCCTTACCGGGCGCGATCGGAGCGACCCCGAAGCGCAGGTGAGGGTCCGTCACCGCAGGACTGAGGGTCGGTGTCGGCGTGGGAGTCGGGGTCGGCGTCCCGCCGCCGATGCCGAACCAGTTCGTCTTCAGGTACGAGGTCGACGTGATCGTGTCGCAGACGCCCAGCCCGAGCCGGACCTCCTGGGCTGCCGCGTACGCACCCGAGGCCGTGAACGACCTCGTCCCCCCGCCGGCGAACTCCAGCCGTACGCCGGTGACCCGCCCGCCGAGCGCGCCGTGGCCGTCCCGCTTCGTGACGACGAGGCGCTGCAGCGCGTGGCCGCCCCCGTAGGTGGAGGTCAGGCAGCTCGCCGTGAGCGTGGCCGTCCAGTGGTTCACCGGGTCCCAGCTGTCCGCCCGCGCGGGCAGGTAGCTGCGCTCGCCGCTCACCTCCCAGCCACCGTTGGAGCTGCCGAACATCGCGTTGATCGCCGTGCCGTTGACTGTGAGGATCTTGCCGAGCACATCGGTGCCCGACTCGATCTTGATGGTGGCCGCGTTGTTCTCGCCGCTCACTCCCCGGTAGACCTGGCTGCTCACGGTGTCGTCCACGTGCCAGGTCTGCCC
This sequence comes from Actinomycetes bacterium, assembly GCA_050743265.1. Classification (GTDB taxonomy): domain Bacteria; phylum Actinomycetota; class Actinomycetes; order JBOGEN01; family JBOGEN01; genus JBOGEN01. The sequence goes on along the minus strand of JBOGEN010000151.1, from coordinate 5,025 downwards.
GTCGCGGGCCTTGCGCCGGCTCTCGGCGAACGTCCGCGCGGCGACGGACTGTGCCAGGACGGCGTTCCTGTGCCACGTCGGGGGCATCTCGCTGGGCACCACGCCCAGCAGGTAGTCCTCTATCGGGACGATGTTGAGCCGCACCATCGACGAGGAGGTGTACGCGGAGGCGCGGAGGTGGCCGCGGTACCTGTACGCGTTTCCGTCGAGCCCACGCATGGTCAGCTGGCCCGACACGGAGCTGAACTCGATCGCACCGCCGCTGTCGTCTCCCACAGCGCCGTCAGGCCCGGAGACCGGGTGCCGGTGCCACGCGCCGCCGTAGAACGCGTGCAGGTTCATCGTCCCCGACGCGAGGCTCACGCCCCACGTCGTGACGGGGGAGCCGCCGACGTCGGTAGGGGCGGCTGCGCTGCGCGTCGCCCCGGAGCCGCGGTAGTCGACGACCGTGAGGCCGGACTCGGCCCTGACCCGGAAGAACGGGGCCGAGGTCGGGGAGGTCCGCGTCGTGCCGTACCCGTCCGCGGAGAGGGCTACCCGCATCGTCGGGTCGCCCACATCGCGGAGCGTCGTGCCGGGGTAGTACGCGGAGAGGATCGTCGTCGCGTCGTTGCCCTGCTCGGCGCCCACCTTGGCCCCGTACTGGGACATCCCGATCCCGTGGCCGTAGCCGCGTCCGGACAGGTCGAACGTCCCGTCGGAGGGGACGGGGTAGATTTCCGCCGAGGCTGCGCCCGACGGCAGGGCCGTGAGGGCCGAGCCGGCGGTGAGCAGGGTGGCGGTGAGCCCGAGCAGGGCCGTCCGTCGGAGCATGGGGTTCCCTTTCGTCCGCCCGTGGGGGCGCGAGCGGCCGGACACGTCCCTCGGGGTATCGGCCGGTGAAGGGCAGCCCTTGACCGCGCTGGCGCGGCCTCGTGCTCAGACGGGCGGCTCAGGGGGGCTCAGAGGCGCCTCGGCGACGGTTCCGGCGGCGGTTCAGCGGCCGTTCAGGCGCCCGAGGTGCTGTCCCGCCGGGTGACCCGGATCTTGGACTGCCCGTGCGGGAGCCTCTCCCAGTCGTCCATGAACCGGGCGTCGAGTCCGTGCTTGTCCGCGAGGGCGACCAGGGTCTCCGTCCGGTAGTAGAAGTCCTCGCGCAGCACCTGGTGCTCCTCGCCCTCGGTGCGGTCGAACGTGAAGTCGAACCAGCCGTCCGGCGCGAGCACGCGCCCGACGTGGGCCAGGCACTCGTCGATGACCTGCGGCGGGGAGTGGCTGAACACGCTGTGGGCATGGACGACCTGGAACCAGTCGTCCGGCAGGTGCTCGAGCGTCAGGTCGAGCACGGGGCAGAGGTACGGCACCTTCTCCTGCAGGTCGTACCGCACGATCGTCTTCTGGGCCGCAGCCAGGATCTCGGGGGAGATGTCCACCCCGTAGTAGTGACCGGGCTCGAGGTACGAGATGAACCGCCACCCGGCCCGCAGGTTGCCGCAGCCGATATCGAGCATGCGGTCGGTCGGGCGCAGGCCATGCCCGGTGAGGTAGTCGAACTGCATCTTGCCCAGTGCCAGCCAGCGCTCGTGGGACTTGCTGCCCACCGCGGCTTCGGCGCTGCGCCCCGCGTCGGAGCGCATGACCATGCGGTAGTAGCGGACGTGGTCCCCGCCGGACCGCCAGCGCAGCCACGAGTCGCGCGCGAGCCGGCGGGCATGCGGGATCACCCGGGTGGGATGCGTCAGGGCGTACCGCGCCTGGTACGCCAGGCTGGCCCGACTCCGGGGGGTCGTCCGCTGGGGGTCCATCGTCGTGCAGTCCTTGTCAGTCGCTGCGGCCGTGTCGAGCCCGTGTCGGACATCGTCTGCGGGGAAGCCTTCCACACGCGGCCGGGGCCGTCGTGGGCCGGTGAGGTACGATGCGAGATATCTCGATATCGAGAAACCAGACGGTGACCTGGGGAAGGAGTGGGTCGTGTCGGCGAACAGCTTCGGCAGCCGCGGCAGCCTGACCGTCGGGGGTGAGTCGTACGAGATCTACCGGCTGGACGCGGTCGAGGGGGCCGGGCGGCTGCCCTACAGCCTGAAGATCCTGCTGGAGAACCTGCTCCGCACGGAGGACGGCGAGAACATCACCGCCGAGGACATCCGGGCGCTCGCCGCGTGGGCCCCGACGGCGAAGCCGAGCCGGGAGATCCAGTACACGCCTGCCCGCGTGCTCATGCAGGACTTCACCGGCGTGCCGGCCGTCGTCGACCTCGCCACGATGCGCGAGGCCATGCGTGACCTCGGGGGCGACCCGGACAAGATCAATCCGCTGGCACCGGCGGAGCTCGTCATCGACCACTCGGTCGTGGCCGACGTGTTCGGCATGCCCGAGGCGTTCGCGCGCAACGTCGACATCGAGTACGGGCGCAACAAGGAGCGCTACCAGTTCCTGCGCTGGGGGCAGGGCGCGTTCGACCAGTTCAAGGTCGTCCCGCCGGGCACCGGCATCGTCCACCAGGTCAACATCGAGCACCTGGCCCGTGTGGTCTTCTCTCGCGACGGCGTCGCCTACCCGGACACCTTGGTGGGCACCGACTCGCATACGACGATGGTCAACGGCCTCGGCGTGCTCGGCTGGGGCGTCGGCGGCATCGAGGCCGAGGCGGCCATGCTCGGCCAGCCGGTGTCGATGCTCATCCCGCAGGTGGTCGGGTTCAAGCTCTCCGGCGAGCTGCCCGAGGGCGCGACCGCGACCGACCTCGTGCTCACGATCACCGAGATGCTGCGCGCCCGCGGGGTCGTCGGCACGTTCGTCGAGTTCTACGGGCCCGGCGTGGGGGCCGTGCCGCTGGCGAACCGCGCGACGATCGGCAACATGAGCCCCGAGTACGGGTCGACGTGCGCCATCTTCCCGGTGGACGAGGAGACCCTGCGCTACCTGCGGCTCACCGGCCGCTCCCCGGAGCAGGTCGCGCTCGTCGAGGCGTACGCCAAGGCGCAGGGTCTCTGGCACGACCCGGACCGTGACCCCGTGTACTCCGACACGCTCGAGCTCGACCTCGGCACCGTCGAGCCCTCGCTCGCCGGGCCGAAGCGCCCGCAGGACAGGGTTCCGCTCGCGCGTGCCAAGACCGGGTTTCGCGAGGTGCTCCACGACTACGCCGGGCACCCCGGCGCCGAGGCACCGAAGACGGGCGTGGACGAGTCCTCCGACGAGTCCTTCCCTGCGTCGGACTCCCCGGCCTTCCACGGCACCAACGGCAGCGAGGCCCCGCACGTGGTGTCGGCGGCGGCCACGGCGTCCGGACGGGCGAGCAACCCCGCCCGCGTCACGATGGACGGGCAGGAGTTCGAGCTCGACCACGGTGCCGTCGTCATCGCGGCGATCACCTCGTGCACGAACACGTCCAACCCGCACGTCATGATCGGCGCGGCGCTGCTGGCGAAGAAGGCCGTCGAGCGCGGGCTGAACCGCAAGCCGTGGGTCAAGACCTCGCTGGCACCCGGCTCGAAGGTCGTCATGGACTACTACGAGCGCGCCGGCCTCACGCCGTACCTGGAGAAGCTCGGCTTCCACCTCGTCGGGTACGGGTGCACGACCTGCATCGGCAACTCCGGGCCGCTGCCGGACGAGGTCTCCGCCGCGGTCGCCGAGAACGACCTCGCCGTGGTGTCCGTCCTCTCCGGCAACCGCAACTTCGAGGGCCGGATCAACCCGGACGTGAAGATGAACTACCTCGCGTCCCCGCCGCTCTGCGTGGCGTACGCGCTGGCGGGGTCGTTGGACGTCGACATCGTCAACGACCCGCTCGGCACCGACACCGACGGCAACCCGGTCTACCTGCGCGACCTCTGGCCGTCCGGCCAGGAGATCCAGGAGGTCGTCGACTCGGCGATCGCCAGCGAGATGTTCACCCGCGACTACGCCGACGTGTTCGCCGGTGACGAGCGGTGGACCCAGCTGCCCACCCCGGAGGGAAACACGTTCGACTGGGCCGAGGACTCCACGTACGTGCGCAGGCCGCCGTACTTCGACGGGATGGCCGCCGACCCGGAGCCGGTCCGCGACCTTCCCGGCGGGCGTGTGCTCGCGTGGCTCGGTGACTCGGTCACCACGGACCACATCTCACCCGCCGGCGCGATCAAGGCGGACAGCCCGGCAGGGCACTACCTGTCCGAGCACGGGGTCGAGCGGCGCGACTTCAACTCGTACGGCTCCCGGCGGGGCAACCACGAGGTGATGATCCGCGGCACGTTCGCGAACATCAGGCTGCGCAACCGGATGGCGCCCGGGACCGAGGGCGGGGTGACCCGTCACGTTCCGTCCGGCGAGGCGATGAGCATCTACGACGCCTCGGTGCGGTACGCCGAGGAGGGCGTGCCGCTCGTCGTCCTGGCCGGCAAGGAGTACGGCTCCGGCTCCTCGCGCGACTGGGCGGCCAAGGGCACCAGCCTGCTCGGCGTCCGGGTCGTCCTCGCCGAGTCGTACGAGCGGATCCACCGGTCGAACCTCATCGGCATGGGCGTGCTGCCGCTGCAGTTCTCCCCGGGGGAGAGCGCGGAGTCGCTCGGCCTCACCGGCGAGGAGACCTTCGACGTGGTCGGCATCGCGGCGCTCAACGAGGGCGGCGTGCCGGGCGAGGTCACGGTCCGGGCGGACGGCACGGAGTTCCGCGCGGTCGTGCGCATCGACACCCCCGGCGAGGCGGACTACTACCGCCACGGCGGGATCATGCAGTACGTCCTGCGCTCGCTCCGCGGCTCGTAGCCGGCCCGAGCTCGGCCGCTCTGCGCGGCCGGGCCACGCCGGGCAGGTCCGTGCGGGACGTCTGGCCCTCCGATGTCGGGGGAGCCGGGCAGACTCGCGGACATGAGCGCTCCTGCCGTCCCGCCCGGCTGGCCGTCCGAGGTGCGGCCGCCGGGCGCGCCGGGCTGGGAGCGCACGGCCGTGGCGTGGCTGTTCGACCTGTGCCCGCCCGGCTACCGGGCGCACGAGGTGCTGCGGCGCCACCCGGCCGTGCTCGCCCGGTTCGCGGCCACCCACGTCGAGGCCGGCCAGGAC
>JBOGEN010000150.1:0-7410 GCA_050743265.1 Actinomycetes bacterium | reverse complement strand
GCCGTCGTCGGCGGCCCGTCCGGCAGCGGCATGGCCGCGCCGCGCAGCCTGCTCGACCTCGCCGCGCGGCTCGGCGTCTCCGACATCCTCCACGTCACCCCGCCTGTTCCGCAGGCCGACCTCGCGGACTGGTACCGGGCCGCCGACGTCACCGTCGTCCCCTCGTACAGCGAGTCGTTCGGGCTCGTCGCGGTGGAGTCGCAGGCCTGCGGGACGCCGGTGGTCGGCTCGGCTGTCGGCGGGCTGCGCACTGCGGTGGCCAACGGCGTGTCCGGGCTGCTCGTCGACGGGCATGACCCGGCCGACTACGCGGACGTGCTCGGCCGGCTGCTCGCCCAGCCCCGCTACCTCGGCCGACTCGCCGCCGCCGCACGCGGCCACGCCTCGGCCTTCGGGTGGCCGGCCACCGCGGCCAGGATGCTCGACGTGTACGCCGACGCCATGGCCGAGCAGCGCGAGCCGGTGACGCTGGCCGCCGGGCGGTGAGCGACCTCGACCGGGCCGGGCTCGACGCGGTGCTCGCGTCGACCCTGGACGAGCACGGCCTCGACTACGAGCGGGCCCGCGAGGGCGCGTTCTTCGTGAGGCTGGAGGGCCAGCACAAGCTCGCGACGATGACCTGGCTGGTGGCCGGCGACCACAGCCTGCTCGTCGAGGCGTTCTTCGTCCGCCAGCCGGACGAGAACCACGCGCAGTTCCACCGCTTCCTGCTCGAGCGCAACGCGCGGATGTACGGCGTGGCGTTCTGCACCGACCACCTCGGCGACGTCTACCTGGTGGGACGGCTGCCCCTGTGCGCGGTCTCGCCCGAGGAGATCGACCGGGTGCTCGGCTGCGTGCTCACGTACTCGGACGAGAACTTCGACAAGGCCCTCGAGCTGGGCTTCGCCTCGTCCATCCGGCGCGAGTGGGCCTGGCGGTCGAAGCGCGGGGAGTCTCTGGCCAACCTGCAGGCCTTCGCGAGGTTCGCGGACCCCGAGCGCAACGGCTGACCGCCGGCGCCGTCCGGCCCGGCTTGGGCCCTCTTTGTCTTGTTTGCCCGCATTTTCGAGTCGCCGGCCTCTGCTGACGTCGGAACGCCCTGTGATCATGCGCGTACGGGATGCTGACCTGCACTTCGGACGAAACCCCCAGAAACCAAGAACTCGTCAAATGTGCTTGTGAATGGCGCCAGAACCCCATAACCTCCACGCGATCCGATCCGGCTCTCTCCGCCCACAGGCGGGAGAAGGAGGACGCACGTGTCCAGACGTCTCGTACGCCGCATACTCGCGGCCGGAGCAGGAGGCGTCCTCGTCTCCGGGCTGCTTGTCGGCGTCACCGCCGTACCTCAGGCGCAGGCGCACCCCGAGATCTGTGCCGAGGACGGCCACGAACACGAGCACGACGAGATCTGCTTCACCCAGGAAGAGATCGACGCCATGGACGACTCGGCCGCCGACCTGGCCGTCGACGAGGAGGCGTCCAGCCCGAACATGCACCTGGTGTCGAACACGCCCAAGAGCGGCATTGCCGCAGGCGAGTCGTCGTTCAACAGCGACCTCGCGTTCAAGGGCAAGTACGCCTACCAGGGCAACTACAACGGCATCTCGGTCTGGGACGTCTCCGAGAACGACGCGCCGAGCCTCGTCTCGCAGATCGACTGCGCGGGCTCGCAGAACGACGTGTCCGTCTACAAGAACCTGCTCGTCACCTCGACGGACTCCTCCCGTAACAAGGCGGAGTGCGCAGGCAACGTGCCCCAGACGGCGGAGAACCCCGCCTCCTGGGAGGGCATCCGCATCTTCGACATCTCGAACCCGGCCAGCCCGCAGTACGTGACGGCGGTCGAGACGGACTGTGGCTCCCACACCCACACGACGATCCCGGACGCGGCCAACGACCGTGCGGTCGTGTACGTGTCGTCGTACAGCCCGAACGCCAACTTCCCCGACTGCCAGCCGCCGCACGACAAGATCTCCGTGGTGGAGATCCCGGACAGCGACCCGTCCGCGGCGAGCGTGGTGTCCGAGCCGGTGCTCTTCCCTGACGGCGGCTTCCCGGGCATCCCGGGGACGACGTCCGCGACGAGCGGCTGCCACGACATCACCGCGTACCCGGCCAAGGGAATCGCGGCCGGCGCCTGCATGGGCGAGGGCGTGATCATGGACATCAGCGACCTCGAGAACCCGGTCGTGACCGACTCCGTGACCGACCCGAACTTCGCCTTCTGGCACTCCGCGACGTTCAACAACGACGCCACCAAGGTCGTCTTCACCGACGAGCTGGGCGGCGGCGGTGGCCCGACGTGCAACCCGACCGTCGGCCCGAACAAGGGCGCCGACGCGATCTACACCCTCTCGCCGTCCGGCGAGCTGACGTTCGCGTCGTACTTCAAGATCCCGCGGGTGAACACCAACGAAGAGAACTGCGTGGCCCACAACGGCTCGCTGATCCCGGTGCCGGGCAAGGACATCATGGTGCAGTCCTGGTACCAGGGCGGCGTGTCCGTCTGGGACTTCACCGACGCGTCCAACCCGGTCGAGATCGCCTGGTTCGAGCGCGGCCCGCTGTCGACGGAGCGTCTGATCCTCGGCGGTTCCTGGTCCGCGTACTGGTACAACGGCGCGATCTACTCGTCCGACATCCAGAAGGGCTTCGACGTCCTGAAGGTGAACGACAAGAGGCTCGGGAAGGCGGCCAAGCACCGTACGTCCGAGCTCAACGTCCAGACACAGCAGCCGTACTGAGTGAGCGGCTGAGGTAGCCGGCCTCGCCGGCGCGTCTGACGAGGGCCCCGGTTCCCCATGGGACCGGGGCCCTCGTGCGTCCCGCCAGCGCTGCCGGCTCGAGGCGCTCGCTAGGCTCGTCCGCATGGCGACTGGCACCACCGACCGCACCTCCACTCTCGTACTTCTCCGCCACGGGGAGAGCACCTGGAACGCGAAGGGTCTCTTCACCGGGTGGGTGGACGTCGACCTGTCCGAAGGCGGCGAGAAGGAGGCGGCAAGGGGCGGCGAGCTGCTGCGCGAGGCCGGCCTGGCTCCGGACGTGCTCCACACCTCTGTGCTGCGACGGGCGATCCGGACCGCGCAGATCTCGCTGGACGTCGCCGACCTGCTCTGGATCCCCGTCCGGCGGTCCTGGCGGCTCAACGAGCGGCACTACGGCGCGCTGCAGGGCAAGAACAAGGCCGAGACCCGGGAGCAGTACGGCGACGAGCAGTTCACGCGCTGGCGCCGGTCGTACGACACCCCGCCCCCGCCGCTGGAGGACGCGGCCGAGTACTCGCAGGTGGGCGAACCCCGGTACGCCGGGCTGCCGGACGAGTTGGTGCCGCGCACCGAGTGCCTGAAGGACGTCGTCGAGCGGTTGTTGCCGTACTGGTACGACGCGATCGTGCCGGACCTCCAGGCCGGGCACACCGTGCTCGTCGTCGCGCACGGCAACTCGCTGCGTGCCCTGGTCAAGCACCTCGACGGCATGGGCGAGCAGGAGGTCGTCGGGCTCAACATTCCCACCGGCATTCCCCTCGTGTACCGGCTGGACGCGAACCTCCGCCCCACCACGCCCGGGGGGGAGTACCTCGACCCGGACGCCGCCCGCGAGGCCATCGCGGCGGTGGCAGCCCAGGGGCACTGACGCCTGCCGGCCCTGACCCGCTCCGCCTCGTCAGGCCGGCAGGAGCTCGGGCCCGGAGGAGCTCGGGCCGGGGCTCAGTCGGCCCGAGCGGTGGCCGCCGGTGACGGCAGGTCGCCCGCGTGCTCCCCGGTCACCAGGTAGACCAGCCGCGCGGCCACGGACACCGCGTGGTCGGCGAAGCGCTCGTAGTAGCGCCCCACGAGGATGACGTCGATCGCGGGCTCCACGCCGTGGTCCCAGCTCTGGTCGAGCAGCACGGTGAACAGGCGCCGGTGCAGGCGGTCCATCGCGTCGTCGTCGCGGTCGAGCTCGAGGGCGGACGGCACGTCCCGTGCGGCGATGACGGAGCCGACCTTGGCGACGATCCGCTGGGCGACCTGCCCCATCTCCAGGATGGTCGCGTGCAGCTCGTCGGGGACCGCGGAGTTCGGGTACCGCCGGCGTGCCACGTGGGCGACGTGGCTGGCGAGGTCACCCATCCGCTCCAGGTCGGCGCTCATGCGCAGGCTGGTGACGATCGTGCGCAGGTCCCTGGCGACGGGCTGCTGCCGCGCGAGCAGCTCGTACGCCCGCGACTCGAGGTCGCGGTGCAGGAGGTCGATCCTGTCGTCCCCGGCGATCACGTTCTCGGCGAGCTCGAGGTCGGCGTCGAGCAGCGCCGTGGTGGCACGGGACATCGCCGAGCCGACGAGCCGGGTCATCTCGACGATCTGACGGCCCAGCGAGTCCAGTTCGTCGTGGTACGTGTCGCGCATCCCGCTCCTCGGTCCGTCGGCTGCGCGTCGGGGCAGGACAGATTCCCGGACGCGCCGTCCTCGGCTACCCAGGCTAGCCCTGGGGGTCTCGGGCCGGCGCACGCCAGGTGAACCGCAGCCGATGCCTGGGTGAACAACCCGCAACAGGCCCCCGACCTGGGGCCTTGGCGGTCGGGGTGTGGCCGGACTGCGGCATACCATCGAGGCCGTGGACGGCAACCTCGCGGCGATCGTGGCCGCGCTCGTGGGTCTGGTGACGGGCGCCGCCGCCGTGTTTGCGTTCCGCGCCAGCGAGCGGGAGCGGGCCACGGAGCCCGCGATCGAGCGTCCCGACCCGGCCGTCCTGCCCGAGGTCGCCCAGGTGCTCTCCGCGCTGCCCGCCTCGGTGGTCCTGCTGGACGCCGAGGACCACGTGGTCCGGGCGAGCCCCGCCGCGTACGCCTTCGGCATCGTCCGGGCCGACCGGCTGGTCCCCTCGGCGCTGCACGAGATGGTGCGCGGGGTCCGGCGGGACGGCCAGATCCGTCAGGCCGAGCTCGACCTGGCCCGGGGGCGGCTGGGCAGCAGCCGCAGCGTGCACGCGATCTCCGTGCACGCCCGGGTCGCCCCGCTCGTGTCGGACGGGCTCGTCCTGCTGCTGGTCGAGGACCGCACCGAGGCCCGGCGGATGGCGACGGTCCGTCGCGACTTCGTCGCGAACGTGAGCCACGAGCTCAAGACGCCGGTGGGCGCGCTCGCCCTGCTCGCGGAGGCTGTCGCCGACGCCGCGGACGACCCCGAGGCCGTCCGCGCCTTCTCCGCACGGTTGGAGAAGGAGGCCCGCCGGCTGTCCCACCTGGTCCAGGACCTCATCGACCTGTCCCGCATCGAGAGTGCGGACCCGCTGGCCGAGGCGTCCACGGTCAGCCTGGACGACGTCGCGGACGAGGCCGTCGACCGTTCCCGCATGTCCGCGGAGGCGCGCAACATCCGCCTGGTGACCGGCGAGCGCCAGGGGCTGAAGGTGTACGGGGACCAGGGCCAGCTCGTCACCGCCGTCCGCAACCTCGTCGACAACGCGATCACGTACAGCCACGAGGACACCCAGGTGGCCGTGGCCGTACGCCGGGACGACGACCTCGCCGAGATCAGCGTGACCGACGAGGGCTTCGGCATCGCCGCCGTCGACCTCGACCGCATCTTCGAGCGCTTCTACCGCGTGGACCCGGCCCGCTCCCGCGCCACGGGAGGCACCGGGCTCGGCCTGGCCATCGTCAAGCACATCGTCTCCGCCCACGGCGGGGAGGTCTCGGTCTGGAGCGCTGAGGGCTCCGGGTCGACGTTCACGATCCGGCTCCCGGTCGACGCCGCGGGGCCCGCACACCGTTCGGAGGACGTCCCGTGACCCGAGTGCTCGTCGTCGAGGACGAGGAGAGCTTCTCCGAGGCGCTCTCGTACATGCTCAAGAAGGAGGGGTACGAGGTCAGCGTCGCCGCTACCGGCGACGAGGCGCTGGCGGAGTTCGACCGCACCGGGGCCGACCTCGTGCTGCTCGACCTGATGCTGCCCGGCCTGACGGGGACCGAGGTGTGCCGGACGCTGCGCCAGCGGTCGAGCGTGCCGGTCATCATGCTCACCGCGAAGGACAGCGAGATCGACAAGGTCGTCGGCCTCGAGCTCGGAGCCGACGACTACGTGACGAAGCCGTTCTCGTCCCGCGAGCTGGTCGCCCGGATGCGGGCGGTGCTGCGCCGCCACGGCGAGCCGGAGGAGCTGCTGCCCGGGTCGCTCGAGGTCGGTCCTGTGCGGATGGACGTGGAGCGCCACACCGTGTCCGTCCACGGGGAGGCGGTCAGCCTCCCGCTCAAGGAGTTCGAGCTGCTCGAGGTGCTGCTCCGCAACGCGGGACGCGTGCTCACCCGCATGCAGCTCATCGACCGTGTCTGGGGTGCTGACTACGTGGGCGACACGAAAACGCTGGACGTGCACGTCAAGCGCCTGCGCTCCAAGATCGAGTCGGACCCGTCCGTGCCGGAGCTACTCGTGACGGTCCGGGGGCTGGGCTACAAGCTCGAGGCCTGACCGGGCGTACGGCTCGGGGTCAGAGCGTCGGGGTCAGAGCGTCGGAGTCAGAGCGTCGGAGTCACGGCGTCGGCGTCTCCGTCTCCCCCGGAGCGAGGGTCTCCTCCGGGAGCGGCGACTCGGTCGACCCGGGCAGCAGCGTGGGCGTCGGCTCCGGCTCGGGCGCGACCGTGGCGTAGTCGCCCTCCGGCTTCTGGACGAGCAGGTCCGTGGTGACGCTGCCGGCGTTCCGGAACGTGAACCGGACGGGCACGAAGTTGCCCGGTGCGACCTTGCGGTTGGGGCCCTCGACCGTCACCGTGGGGCCCTCTCCCGTGCCGAGGACGACCAGCTCACCGGGCGGCAGCGCGACCCTGTCGCCCTCGATGGTCGCGGTGTCCGGCGACCCGACGACACGTATCCGGGTGAGCACGTCCCGCCGGCCGGACTCGTTGACCAGGGCGACGACGAGTGACGCCGGGCCCCCCGGTTCGGACGCGACGAGCGTCGCGCTGCGCACCTTGATGCGGTTCACGTCGGCGTTGACCCCGTCGCCGGGTGTGTACGGCTCCACGGTCTGGGCCTCGAAGCCCGCAGCACAGCCGGCCGCCCCCGGGACGAGCGCGGCGAGAAGGGCCGCGGTCACGACGGTGCGATGGCCCGGGTGGAGTCGGCGGTTCACGTGCATCTCTCCTGGGCGTGCGTGGCGGCGCCGGTGGACGGGGTGAGCGACAGCGTACCGAGCGCAGCGGGCCCTCCTGCGCAGGGCCGCACGCCGGGTGCGTCCTACGACACCGCCGCGCAGTCCGCGCCGGTCAGGCCCGACCGGACCTCCTCAGGCCAGGTCCGTCCCGCGCGCCACCAGCAGCAGGACGTCGAGAACCGCCACCGCCATGACGGCGAGGAACGGCGCACGGGATCGGCTCCGCGCGGCCGCCACCGTGCCGAGCCCGCCCGCGAGCGCCAGCCCGACCCAGCCGGCGGGGTCCGGCGC
>JBOGEN010000149.1:0-7094 GCA_050743265.1 Actinomycetes bacterium | reverse complement strand
GGCGCAGCCGGGCGCCCCCGCCGACGACCCGCCGGCGGGCCCGCCGCTGCTGGACCGGCTCGCCCAGGATGCCGAGCTCCGCGACCGCCTGTGTGGGGTCCTCGGGGCCAGCGACGCCCTCGCCGAGCACCTCGTACGGCATCCGGGTGCCTGGCGGGTCCTGGCGGACGAGACGCCCACCGGAGGGCGGACGGCGGACGCCCTCCGCGAGGCCATGCTGCGGGCGGTGGGTGCCGACCCCGGGCGCGGGTCGTCCGGAGCCCCGCCGTGCGCGCCGTCCGCCGACTCCGCCGTGCTCGACGCGCTGCGCATCGCGTACCGGGACGCTCTGCTCGGGCTCGCTGCCCGTGACCTGTCCGGGGCGCTGCCCCTGCACGAGGCGGCGGCCGAGCTCGCCGACCTCGCCGCGGCGGCCCTCGAGGCGGCCCTAGCGGTGGCACGGGCCGAGGTTCCGGACGCCTCGTCGTGCCGGCTCGCCGTCATCGGCATGGGCAAGTGCGGCGGGCGAGAGCTCAACTACGTGTCCGACGTGGACGTCGTCTTCGTCGCCGAGGCAGCGGACGGCGTGGACGAGCAGCAGGCGCTCGCCACGGCGAGCCAGCTGGCCTCGGCCCTCATGCGCATCTGCTCGACGACGACCGCGGAGGGCTCGCTGTGGCAGGTCGACGCGGGCCTGCGTCCGGAAGGGCGCAACGGTCCGCTCGTCCGCACCGTCGCCAGCCACGTCGCGTACTACGAGCGCTGGGCGAAGACCTGGGAGTTCCAGGCTCTGCTCAAGGCGCGCTTCGTCGCCGGGGACGCGAGCCTGGGCGCGCGGTACGTCGAGGCGGTCGCCCCGCTTGTCTGGCACGCCGCGGACCGCGACCACTTCGTCGAGGACGTCCGGGCGATGCGCCGCCGGGTCGAGGACCACGTGCCGGCACGGGAGGCCGAGCGCCAGCTGAAGCTCGGCCCCGGTGGGCTGCGCGACGTCGAGTTCGCCGTCCAGCTGCTCCAGCTCGTGCACGGCAGGGCGGACCCGACCCTGCGGGCCGCCGGCACGCTGGACACGCTCGCCTCGCTGTCCCGAAGCGGGTACGTCGGGCGCGAGGACGCGGCCGTCCTCGACGAGGCGTACCGGTTCCTGCGAGCGCTCGAGCACCGGATCCAGCTGTACCGGCTGCGGCGTACCCATGTCGTCCCGGAGAGCGACGAGGACCTGCGCCGCCTCGGACGCTCCCTGGGGTTCCGTACCGACCCCGTGCGCGAGCTGACCACCGCCTGGCGCCGCCACGCCCGCGAGGTACGCCGCCTCCACGAGAAGCTCTTCTACCGGCCGCTGCTGCTCGCCGTGGCCCGGCTGGACGCGACCGAGGCCCGGCTCACGCCTGAGGCCGCGCGGGAACGGCTCGTCGCGCTCGGCTACGACGACCCCGGCGGGGCGCTGCGGCACCTCGAGGCGCTCACCTCCGGGGTGAGCCGGCGGGCGGCGATCCAGCGCACGCTGCTGCCGGTCATGCTCGGGTGGTTCGCGGACGCCGCCGATCCCGACGCCGGGCTCCTCGGGTTCCGCCGCGTCAGCGACGCCCTCGGCACGACCCACTGGTACCTGCGGCTGCTCCGCGACTCCGCCGCCGCCGCGGAGCGCCTCGCCCGGCTGCTGGCGTCCAGCCGGCTCGCCACCGACCTGCTGATGCGGGCTCCCGAGGGAGTGAAGCTGCTGGCGGACGACGAGTCGCTCCGCCCGCGTCCTGTCGAGGCGCTGGACGGGGAGATCCGCGCCGCCACCCGGCGCAACGCCGACGACCCAGCGGCCGCGGTCGCCGCCGCCCGCGCCGTACGTCGCCGGGAGATGTTCCGCGTGGCCGCCGGCGACGTGCTCGACGTGCTCGAGGTGGACGAGATCGGCGAGGCCCTCACGGCCGTCGCGGCGTCGACGGTCCGGGGAGCGCTCGACGTCGCGACTCGCGTGGTCGCCGCCCAGCGAGGTGGCCCGCTGCCCGGACGGTTCGCCGTCATCGCGATGGGACGGTTCGGCGGCTGCGAGCTCGGTTACAGCAGCGATGCCGACGTCTTGTTCGTGTACGACCCGGAGGAGAGCGCGGAGACGGAGGCCGCGGCAGCCGCCATGGCCGTGGCGGGGGAGCTGCGCCGGCTGCTCTCGCTGCCCGCGCCGGACCCGCCGCTCACCGTGGACGCCGACCTGCGCCCCGAGGGTCGTGGCGGCCCGCTGGTCCGGTCTCTCGCCTCGTACGCCGCGTACTACAAGCGCTGGTCGCACGTCTGGGAGAGCCAGGCCCTGCTGCGCGCGGAACCGGTCGCCGGGGACGAGTCGCTCGGCCGCGACTTCGTGGCCGCGGTCGCGCCGGTCCGTTACCCGGCGAACGGGCTCGACACGTCCGCGGTCCGGGAGATCCGGCGCATCAAGGCCCGCATCGAGGCCGAACGTCTGCCACGCGGGGCCGACCCCACGACGCACACGAAGCTGGGGCGCGGCGGGCTCGCGGACGTCGAGTGGACGGTGCAGCTGATCCAGCTGCAGCACGCGCACGCCGTGCCCGGGCTCCGCACGACCCACACGATGACCGCGATGGGGGCCGCCGTGGATGCCGGCCTGCTGGACCCCGACGATGCCGCGGTGCTCGGCACCGCCTGGCGGACCGCGGCCCGGCTGCGCAACGCCCTCATGCTCGTCCGCGGCAAGGCGACGGACAGCCTCCCGTCGAACCTGCGCGAGCTCGCGGGCGCGGCCCGCCTCGTGGGCTACCCGGACGGGGGGACCGGGGCGCTCGTGGAGGACTACCGTCGGGTCACGCGCCGTGCCAGGGGAGTGGTGGAGAGGGTGTTCTACGCATGAGCCCGAGTACGACACTCGTTCCGGGGGCGACCCAACGCGACGTGGCCGTGTGCGGCGTGCGGTTCTCGCTGCTCCGGGCCGACCCGCCGCGCAAGCGCCGGACGACGCCCGTGCTGCTCCTGCACGGCGTGCCCGAGACCGCGGCCATGTGGCGCGACCTCGTGCCGGACCTCGCGCGGGACCGCATCGTGCTCGCCCCCGACCTCAAGGGGCTCGGCGGCAGCGAGGCGCGTGGCCCGTACGACGTGCCGACGCTCGTCCAGGAGCTCGCCGCGCTCGTCCTGCACGAGGTGGACCAGCGCGTCGACGTGGTGGGGCATGACTGGGGAGCCACCCTCGCCCTGGGCCTTGCCGCCGAGCGCCCCGAGCTGGTGCGCCGGCTCGTCGTGTGCAACGGCGCGTACCGGCACGTGGACCTGCGCCGGGCCTGGCACATCCCGCTGTTCGCGATGCCGATGCTGCCCGAGGTCGGCTTCACGCTGGGCGGCGAGCGTGCCATCCGGATGATGCTCTCCGGCGGGTGGCGGTCCGACCGCCCGCTCGACCCGGACGTGGCGCGGCACTACGTGGCGGCGTACCGTCACCCCGACCGGGTGGACGCCATGCTGGGCTACTACCGGTCGGCGGTTCGCCCCCGCGTGTCCCGCGGCGTCCGGCAGCTGCTCGGCAACGTCCCCGGAAACCTCGTGCCCGGGGGCCTCTTGCCCGGGCGCGGTGCCGACGGCTCCTCGGCCCCCTCGCGCCGTCCCGCGCCGGAGCAGACGCTGGTCGTCTGGGGCGTGCAGGACCCGGTGCTGCCCGTCTCGCTCGGCGAGGCCGTGGTCGCCGACGTGGACGGCCCCGCGAGGCTGCTCCCCGTGCCGCAGGCGGGCCACTTCGTCGTCGAGGAGGCCCCGGAGGTCGTCGTCCCCGCGGTGGCCGAGTTCCTTCGTGAGGGCGAGCGCAGCCGCCCGTCGAAGCGCGCCGCCTCGACGACGCCCTAGTCCCGACTCGGGAGGCGCTCAGCCGGTCGCCTCGGCCCGGGACTGCACCTCCGCCAGGTACGCACGGGCCTTGTCCGGGTCCATGAACCAGGAGAACAGGTCGGCCGGGTTGTTGAACCCGTTCGCGAACCGGTCGGCGATCTCCTGGAACTGCCCGCCGGCGCCGAGCAGGTCGAGCACGTGCGGCGGGGGCGGCTGCAGCATCGCGTTCGTCCACCCGGTCGGGTACTGGGCGTACGACCAGTAGCGGTCGAACGCGGACTGCATGAACGCCGCGTCGTACGCCTCGTCCCCGTGGGCGATGATGCTGTCGAGGTACGAGGCCGCGCACCGCGCCGCGTTGTTCGAGCCCTGGCCGGTGATGGGGTCGTTGGCCACGACGACGTCCGCCATGCCGAGCACCAGCGCGCCGGAGGGAAGCCGCCCGACCGGGTGCCGCACCACTGGCGCGTACCGCCCGGTCAGCACGCCGCCGGCGTCGGTGAGCTCGACCCCGCGCGTCCGGGCGTGCTCCCACGGCGCGAACGTGGCCATGAGATCGAGCATCCGGTCCAGGTACTCCTGCGGGGCACGGACGTCCGACCACTTGTCCAGCGGTCCGTCCGGGATGCACTCGAAGAACATGATGTCGCACGGCCCGGAGGTGGTGTAGCCGGGAATCATGAACAGCTCACCCACGCCGGACAGCAGGTTGCAGCGGACGGCCTGGAAGTCCGGATGCTCGGGGCGGGGGGTCAACCCGTGCACGTAGGTCACCGCGAGCACCCGCTGGGGCGTCTCGTACGGGGACCGCTCCGGGTTGCGCCGGAACATGCTCACCAGCTCGCCCTTGCCCGCGGCGACGATCGTCAGGTCGAACATGGTGGCGAGCTTGTCCAGGTCGGACACGGCGACCCCGTGCAGCACGAGCTTGCCGCCGCGGTTCTCGAACGCCTCCATCCAGCCGGCCATCTTGACCCGCTGGTCGACCGACTGCGCGTACCCGTCGAGCATGCCGACCCAGTCGATGGCCCGGTCGCCGTCCGGCGTACCGACGGACACGCCGAGACCCTCGACCCGGGGGCACTCGGCCTCCCAGAAGCTCAGCCCCTGGTCCCGCTCGGTCTGCAGCGCCATGTCGAACATGCACTGGGTGGACATCACCCGGCCGTTGCGGATCTCGTCCGACGTCCTCGACGACATCAGCGTCACGTCGTAGCCGTGCTGGAGCAGGCCGAGCGCCAGCTGCAGCCCGGACTGTCCGCTGCCCACGATGAGGATCTTGCGCATGCGTCTGCCTTCTTGTCCGTACGTCGTCGGGATCGGTGCGGCCGGGTCACGGCGCGGCCCAGGTCAGTAGGCGGCGAACTGCACCGTCTCCTGCTCGCGCTTGCGGGCCAGCGCGTGCATGACCACCTGGGCGAGCGTCCTCGCCGCGGCCTCCGGGTCACGGGCGTCGCAGGTGAGCACGGGGATGCCGGGGGACAGGCTCAGCGCCTCGCGTACCTCCTCGGGGGTGTGCGGCTGCGCCCCGTCGAACGTGTTGAGCGCGACCACGAACGGGATGTCGGTGTGCAGCTCGAAGTAGTCGACCACCGGGAAGCAGTCGGCGAGCCGTCTGCTGTCGACGAGGACCACGGCCCCGAGGGCCCCGCGGACGAGGTCGTCCCAGAGGAACCAGAACCGTGCCTGGCCGGGGGTGCCGAACAGGTACAGGATCAGGTCGCGGTCGAGGGTGAGGCGTCCGAAGTCCATCGCCACGGTGGTGGTGGACTTGTCGGGCGTGTCGTCGAGGTCGTCCACCCCCTCGCTGGCCTGGGTCATCACGGCCTCGGTGGTCACCGGAGGGATCTCCGACACGGCACCGACGAGCGTCGTCTTGCCGGCACCGAAGCCCCCGGCGACGACGATCTTCGTGGAGATCAGATCCGGGGTGTGGTCATCCGGAGAGCGTCTGGAGTCCACGCAGAACCCTTTCGAGCAGTTCGGTTCCCGACCGGTCGACCGTGTGCGTGGTCGCGTGCACGCGCACCTTTCCCTGGTCGGCGAGATCGCTCAGCAGGACACGGACGACACCGACCGGGAGGTCGAGTTCCGCCGAGATCTCCACGACCGAGCGGACGTCGCGGCAGAGGCGGTACATCGTCCGGTACTCCGGCGCGAGCTGCGCGAACACGCGCGGGTCGTACACCGGCACCGAGATGAGTGACTCGAGCAGCAGCGGGTGGCGCGCTCGGGTGCGTCCGCGGGTCAGCGCGTACGGGCGCACCCGAGCGCTTCTGCCCTGCATCGTCACGGTGGGCACCTCTCTCCGCGGGGCGCACCCCTGCGGGTCGCCATGGTCGGGGTCACCGGACCAGCGCCCCGCGCAGCTCGCGACGCAGCTGCGGGGTCAGCACGTGACCGGCGTTCTCGACGAGCAGGGCCATCTGGTACGCGACCACCTTCATCTCGCAGTCCGGCGAGGCCAGCACGGTGAGGCACGACCCGTCGCTGATCGCCATGAGGAAGAGGTAGCCCCGCTCCATCCGGACGATCGTCTGCTCGCACCGGCCCTGCTCGAAGAGACGCGAGCTGCTGCGGGCGAGGCTGAGCATGCCGCTCGCGATGGCCGCGAGCTGCTCCGCGCGCTCGACGGGCACCTGGTCGGACGTCGTCACGAGCAGGCCGTCGGCCGACACCACGACCGCGTGGGTGACCCCGGGTACCTCCGCGACGAAGTTGTCGACCAGCCACGTGAATGTCTGGGCTTCCGTGCTCAACGCGCTCATGACCGTCCCGTTCTCGCTGCTCCTGTGCTGACTACTGCCCCTCGCCTTCGTGTCCCGGTGCGCCGGCGTCCTTGCGGGCCGCGCGCTGGCCCGCCTGGAACCCGTCGAGGTCGTCCAGCAGCCGTGCCGCACTGCCCCGGGCGTGCCGCCCGCCGGTGCCCGCCCGAGTAGACCCGTCGGACGCGCCCCGCCGGATGTCCTCAGCGGAGGGCCGACCGTCCGGTCGGGGTCCAGCGCCTGGTGCAGCGTCTGGTGCTGAGGCTGCTCCGCGCTCGGGCCCCGGCGCAGGAGCGGGCCCCTGGTCGGGCGCGCGGCGCGGCGTGTCACTCGCCGGCCGTCCCGGTGGCGCGCCCTGGGGCGGGGGGACGGGTGGGCCGTCGTGTCCCCGCCGCGGTGGGGCGCCGGCTGGTGGCGCAGCCTCGGGTGGCGGAGCCTTGGCAGGCGGCGCGTCCGGCGGGGGAGTGGCGGCGCCCGGCGTCCGGCGGGGGAGTCCGGCCGAGGTCGTAGCGGACAGCCCTTCGGAGG
>JBOGEN010000148.1:0-20412 GCA_050743265.1 Actinomycetes bacterium | reverse complement strand
CGACGAGCCCGGCCACGCCGGCCCAGGCGACCTGGGCACCGGACGCCGCGACGGCCGCCGCTCCGGCGGCGCACCCGGCGCCGAGGACCATGAGGGTGCCGACGAGCCGGCGCCGGACGGTGGGGGTGTCGTCCCCGGTCCGCCGCAGGACGTCCGCGCCGTCACCGACCCGCGTGGCCACGGCGAGCGCGGCGAGGACGAGGACGGCCGCGGTCCCGCCCAGCCAGGCGGCCCGGACGGCCTCCGACAGCCCGTCCCACAGCTCCGCCATGAACAGGCCCGCCGCAGCTGCGACGAGCGCGCCCCCGACGTACCCGGCGATCTCGGCGACACCGTTCGTCCGCTCGGGCCCGGCGGCCCTGGCGACCTTGCCGGTCCCGCCGGTCCCGGCGGCCTCGGCCACCGCCGTACGTACGGCGTCAGCCTGCGCCGAGCTCAACGTCCCCTCGCGGACGAGGCGGGTGAGGGCGGCCTCCACGGTCGGGTCGTGGGGGCCTGCAGCGGTCACGGGAAGGGCCTCCTTCGTCGGGGACGGGGCGGGGACTGCGAGGACCCGTCGTCCCCGGCGTCATGGAGCTCGCGCCCGGTGTCCCCGAACCAGCGGGCCAGCTTGCCCCGGCGGCTCACCGCCCGCAGCCGCTCCTCGGCGGCGTCCCGGCTGGCCGCCGTGGCGACGACGAGGAGCTGGTCCCCGGTGTCGATGCGCGTGTCCGGGCCGGGTACGAAGCTCGTCCCGCCGCGGACGACCAGCGTCACCGCCGCACCGGGTGGCAGGCGCAGCTCGGCCAGGTAGATGCCCTGCAGCCGCGACCCCGGCGGGACGGCGAGCTGGAGCAGGTCAGCGCCGAGGTCTTCGAGTGGGGCGGACTCCACCGGGAGGTCGTGCGCCTCGGTCGGGGCGGCCAGGCCGAGACGGCGGGCCACCCAGGGGATCGTCGGTCCCTGGATGGCAGTGAACACGACGACGAGCAGGAAGGTCGTGTCGAACACCGCGGTCGCGCCGCCCATGTGCTCGGACAGCGGGATCGTCGCCCAGACGATGGGCACCGCACCCCGGAGCCCGGCCCAGGACAGGAAGGCCTGCTCCCGCCACGGCAGCCGGAACGGCAGCGCGCTCGCTACCACCGACAGAGGCCGCGCCAGGAGCAGCAGCCCGATGCCGATGGCGACGGCCTCGAATGCCGTCTCGCCGAGCCTGGTCGGGCTCGCCAGCAGGCCGAGCATGACGAACAGCCCTATCTGGGCCAGCCAGGCGAGCCCCTCGGCGAAGCCGAGCGTCGCGCGGTGGTGCGGCAGACGGGAGTTGCCCAGCATGAGCGCGGCGAGGTACACGGCGAGGAACCCGCTCGCGTGGATCGTGCTGGCCCCGGCGTACGCAAGGACGGCGAGCCCGAGCACGGCGAGCGGGTACAGCCCCGCGACCGGCAGCGCCAGGCGAGAGACGACCTCGCGCCCGAGCCGTCCGACCAGCAGCCCGACAGCCGCCCCGGCCAGCAGCTCGTACAGCATCAGGCCGACCACCTCGGCCGGGTTCGTGGAGTTCCACGCCTCGGACGCGAACAGCGTGACGAGGATGACCACGGGGGCGTCGTTCAGGCCGGACTCGGCCTCCAGCGTGGCCACCAGCCGGGGCCGGAGGGAGAGGCGGCGCAGGGTGGCGAACACCGCGGCCGCGTCCGTGGACGAGACCACCGCGCCGAGCAGCAGGGCGGTACGCCACTCGACGTCGAGCACGAGGTACGCGATGCAGGCCGTGACGCCGACGCTGAGCGCGACGCCCAGGGTGGCGAGCACGGCCGCGAACGGCATCACGGGCCGTACGACCGACCAGCGGGTCGTGAGGCCGCCCTCGGCGAGGATCACGACGAGCGCGGCGAAGCCCAGCGCGTGGGCCGTCTCCGCATCCTCGAACTGCACGCCGGCCCCGGACTCGCCCAGGGCCATGCCGATCGCCAGGTAGAGCAGCAGGCTCGGCAGGCCGGCCCGCGACGTGAGCCGGACCGCCACGACCGCGACCAGCAGGACGAGCGCGCCGACGAGCAGCGCGAGGTCGAGCGTGTCCACGGTCACGGGGTCAGTCTCGCGTGGATCACGCTCGCGTGGATCACGCCGCGGCCGCCCGAGGGCTCAGCCGACGTGGGTGGTCAGGGAGACGCCTTGGCCGATCATCTTGGTCACCGGGGTCCGGTCGGCGATCTCGGCCAGCCGCGCCCGCTGGGCCTGGTCCAGGGCGCCCCTGACCTCGATGTGGCGGGTCAGCTGCTGGCCGTCGTCGGTGTCCGCGAGCTCGAGCCGGACGTGCACGGCCTCGAGCGGCCACCCCTTGCGCTCCGCGTACATGCGCAGGGTGATCGCGGTGCACCCGCCGAGCGCGGCGAGCAGCAGGGCGTGCGGGGACATGCCCTGGCCGGTGCCGCCGTGCGTGACCGGCTCGTCGGTCACCAGCGTGTGGCGTCCGGCGGTCACCTCGGTGGCGTAGCCGGACGTGTTGGCGACGGTGACAGTGAGGGACACGTCGCCAGACTCTAGGCCAGCGCAGGTCGCGGGCCTACCCGGCGGGCCGACGGCCCTCCCGCGGTCGTCCGTGCCCGCCAGCGAACCACGGACGGCACGGCGGGGTTCCGGCCGCGGCGGTCGGCGATGGTTGACTCGGGCGATGCCTGACTCGACGAGTGCCGGCCCTGCGTCGGCGGGTTCGGTCCCTCTACCGCGGTTGCGATGCCCGGTCGTGGCTGCGCCGATGGCCGGCGGCCCGTCCACGCCGGCACTCGTCGCGGCCGTGTCGGACGCGGGCGGGCTCGGCTTCCTCGCGGCGGGCTACCTGAAGCCTGACGCGCTGCGCGCGCACATCGACGCTGTACGCGCCCAGACGCGGGCGCCCTTCGGCGTCAACGTGTTCGTCCCGTCGCCGTCGCCGTCTGCTGCCGAGACCGCTGACGAGTCCGCGGCCGAGGTCGCCGCGTACGCGGAGCGCCTGCGCCCGGTCGCCGACGGGCTCGGCGTCCGGCTGGGGGAGCCCCGGCACGACGACGACCACTGGGACGCGAAGCTCGCCCTGCTCGTCGATACCCCGGTGCCGGTGGTCTCGTTCACGTTCGGCTGCCCGCCCCCCGAGGCCGTACGCGCGCTGCACGTGGCCGGCACCTGCGTCCTCGTGACGGTCACCTCGCCGGACGAGGCGGTCGCGGCCGTCGATGCGGGCGCGGACGGTCTCGTCGTCCAGGGGCCCGAGGCCGGGGCCCATCGCGGGTCCTTCACCGACGCGGACGACGACGAGCGGCTCGGCCTGCTCCCGCTGCTCCGCCTGGTGGCGCGGGACGTACGCCTTCCTCTCGTCGCCACGGGCGGGATCGCGGACGGGGCGGGGGTGGCCGCAGTGCTCACGGCCGGGGCGGTCGCGGCCCAGCTCGGCACCGTGTTCCTGCGCTGCCCCGAGGCCGGCACGTCAGCGACCCATCGCGACGCGCTGGCCCGCGGCGGACGGCCGACCGTGGTCACCCGTGCCTTCTCCGGGCGGACGGCACGCGGGCTCGCCAACACCTTCGCCCGGGCGCATTCGGACGCGGCCCCGGCGGCGTACCCGCAGGTGCACCACCTGACCTCTCCGCTGCGGGCGGCCGCGCGGGACGCGGGCGACCCGGAGTCCTTGCACCTGTGGGCGGGTCAGGCGTACGGGCTCGGCCGGGACATGCCCGCGGCCGAGCTCGTGGAGACTCTCGCTCGGGAGGCGTCCGACGCGCTGGACGCGGCCCGCGGACGCCTGCAGGGCGGCCCGACCTAGGCCACCTCGTGGGGCCAGCGCCGAGCTAGGGGCCAGCGCCGACCCGGGTCTCGGCCGGGCCCACTACCTGCGGGGTGCCGGGTGGCTCAGTACCAGTTGTTCGCCTGCCAGAAGTCCCACGCCTCGATGGTCCCGCCGTAGCGCTCCTCGCAGTAGTTGATCATCCACTTGACCTGCGTGGTCGCGTTGTCGCGCCAGTCCGGACCGGCGGTGGCCATCTTCTCCGGGGGCAGCGCCTGCGGAATGCCGTACGCCCCGGAGGTCGGGTTCTCGGCGTGCTTGTCCCAGCTCGACTCGTGCCTGGCGAGCCTGTCCAGCGCGTCCCACTCGGCGGCGGACAGCACGGACTTGGCATAGGCCTTCGCATCGGCGACCGAGGCGCCGTAGCGCACCCGCTTCGGCTCTTCCGTCTTGGTCGGCTCCGGCTCGGGCGTCCGGGTCCGGGTCGGCGTCGGCGTCGCGGTCGGCTCGGGCTTCTCCGTCCGCGTCGGCTTCGGCTCCGGCTTGTGGGTCTTCGTGGGCTTCGGGCTCGGGGTCTCCGCGACCGTGCGCGCGTCCGCGGCGAGCAGCGGCTCGCCCCGCTCGGCCATCCGGGACGCCCGGTCGACGGTGCGAGCCGCCGCAAAGGCGGGCGGCGTCGCCTGCTCACCGGCGCGAGCCGTCGGCCGCAGCCGCGAGTTTCCCTCGTCGTCGTCCGCCCAGGGGAGGGCGGACTGCACGCCGGCAGGCAGGTAGGAGCTCCCGAGCAGGGGGAGGGCGACGACGACGGGGACGGCCACGGCGCGCAGGGTCTTCTTCGGCCGGCGATGCCGGCCGGGAGCGGAATAGAGCATGCAGACCTCGGTCCGCGCACAGGGTGGCTGGTGCGCCGGCAGTCGCCGACACGTGAACCTGTCCCCGAGTCCGGTGGCGTGCCACCGGTGACTCCCCGCTCCTGCCCTGGGCGGATCGGGTCGGCGGTCCGGCGGGCAGGAGACGGCGGGCCGGGTGCCGGGTCGTGCAGGGGAACGACCGAGAGTGACCGTTCCCAGGCCAGAAGCACCGCACGCCCAAAGAACGGGCAAAAACACCCGAAGTGTCCAGTCCCTGACGCAGGGCCTACGACGGTGTGCCCGGGCGCCCCCGGTTCTCACCGCATGTGCCCGCCCCGGTGCGCTCCGGGCCCCTCCGGGACGCCGGGCCGGCCTCAAGTACCTCACCCGTTCGGCCGATACCTGGCTCGAGTACGAACTCGTGCTCACCAGGTCCGAGGCCGAGGAGGCGACGTGACCGCAGCCCGCCGCCTTGTGCTCGTGCCCGCTGCACTGCTGCTTGCCGTGGCCGTGCTGCTCGGGCTGGCCGGCGCGGCGCACGGTCCGACCGCCCAGCGTGCCGCCGCCCAGGACGCCAGCGTGGACACCACCGCCCCTCCAGCACTTTCGGACACCACCGCCGCTCCCGCTCCGCAGGGGACGCCTACGGCGTCGCCGAGCCCCACGAAGCCGTCCCGGCTCACCACCGGCCGGGGCGCCCCGCTCCGCGTCCGGTACGCCGCCGGGGCCGCGCGCCGGCACACCTACCTCGCCTGGCTCCCGCCGGGCACCACGAAGCGTCGTGCCGTCGTGCTCATCCACGGTGGCGCATGGGTCCGTGGCCGGGCCGAATCGATGGCCAGGTACGCCCAACGGCTCTACGACCGGGGCATCCCCGCCTTCTCGCTCGAGTACCGCCTGGCCGACCGGGACCGCTCGGGCACCGCCTGGGGCGCCCAGGGCCACGACGTCCGGGCCGCGGTCGCGCACGTGAAGCGCAACGCCGGCCGGTACGGCATCTCCGCCTACCGCGTCTCGGCGATGGGCTCCTCGGCCGGGGGACACCTCGCCACCGCTCTCGGGAGCGACGGCGTCGGCCGGCGCACCGTACGCGCGGTCGCCGCGTTCTCGCCGCCCGTCGACATGTACCAGGTCTGGAAGGACCGCACCACGGGTCCGGCCGCCTACCTGCTCGCGGGCCGGGTACGCAGCGACCTGCTCCAGTGCCCCGCGACCGGAGGCTCCGCGGCCTGCCGCAGTCGCTGGTCGTCCGCCAGCCAGCCGTCCACCGCGTCCCGCGGGGACGCCCCCACGCTGCTCTTCTACCAGCGGGACGAGTTCGTCAGCACAGCGCACGGCGCCATCTACCGCCGCGCCTACCGGCGTGCGGCCGGCCACGTCGACGTACGGCTGGACATCCAGCCAGGCGACCAGCACGCCGTCGAGTACGCCCTGGACACGCAGGAAGGCGTTCGCGAGCGGGTCTGGAAGCGGGCCCTCGCGTTCGTGCTCGCAAACAGCTGAGCCTCTGCCGAGCCTCTCCGCGCACGTCACCACCTCACCACTCCCCCGTCGTGGTGAGGTGGTGACGTGGGCGGACGAGGCACGCGCCGGGTCGAGGTGTCCCCCGAGCGGCTGAGCGGGTGGCTGGACGGGTTCGCCGCCCGGCACGGCCAGGTGTCCTGGGACGCGGCGTCCGAGCAGGTCACGCTCACGGCCGAGGACGGGGCACGGGCGGTCTGCGCCGTGCCGTTCCCCCCGTTGGACGTGGACCCGGACACGCCGTTCGGCGGCCTCGTCCGGCACGCCTGCGCCGAGCGCCGTGTCGGCGTCCTGCTGGTGCGCCTCGGCGGCCACGCGGTGGGGGTCTTCGAGGGCACACGGCTCGTCGCGTCCAAGGTGGGCTCGCGTCACGTCCAGGGGCGCAGCGCCGCCGGCGGCTGGTCGCAGCAGCGGTTCGCCCGCCGCCGCGCGCACCAGGCGACGCAGGCGTACGCCGCCACCACGGACGTCGCGGTACGCATCCTCGTCCCGCAGGCGTCCGCGCTCGACGCCGTCGTCACCGGTGGGGACCGCCGGGCCGTCGCCGCCGTCCTGGCGGATCCCCGGCTCGCTGTCCTGGGCCCCCGGGTGAGCGGGCGCCTGCTCGACGTGCCCGACCCGCGCCGCAAGATCCTGGACGGCACGCCGCGCCTGTTCCGCGCGGTCACGGTGGCGATCACCGACCCCACCGAGCCCTCGACGATTCAGGCCTCCTCGTCCGGGTAGGAGGTCGGACCAACCGCCCCCAGACAACCGGAGGCACACATGGGACGCGTGAGGAAGGTGGCCGTGCTCGCCGCGGCCGTGCCCGCGGCGCGCTGGGCCTGGCAGCGCTACGGCGACGACGTGCGCACGATGAACAAAGGCAAGCTGCAGACCGCCGTCCACAAGGCGCGCAGCAAGGTCGGCTGACCGCCCGCTCGAGCCTGCCGGCCCGTCCCCGCCAGCCGGGGGCGGGCCGACGGTCGTGTCCCCACCCGTGCCCGGCTGCCGGTAGCCCCGTTCGCTGAACCCTCTTCACATCTTCACGCGCGTCGATACTGTCTCGGCCATGACGCGAACTCGCGGACGCGCCGGCGCAGTCGCCGCGCTCTCCGCCTCGGTCCTGCTCGTGGCGCAACCGGCGCTGGCGGCGACGTACGTGCCAGGGTCACCGGGCGTGGGCGACGGCTACTTTCCGCTAGCCGGTAACGGTGGCTACGACGTCCGGCACTACGGGCTCACCGTTCGGTTCGACCCGGCGACCCGGGACTTCGCGAGCACCACGGCGATCTCCGCCCGCGCGACGGACGACCTGTCCTCGTTCAACCTCGAGCTGCGGGGGTGGACGATCCGTTCGCTCACCGTCGACGGCAAGCAGGCGGGCTACACGCGGGACGGTCAGGAGCTGACCGTCTCGCCACGCCCCAAGCTCAAGGACGGGGACCGCTTCCGCGTCGTGGTCCGCTACGACGGCCAGAGCGGGCGCCCGACCGACATCGAGGGCGTGCTGTACGGGTGGGTGTCGATGCCGGACGGGTCGTTCGTCGCGAACGAGCCCGAGGGCGCGTCGACCTGGTACCCGGTGAACGACCACCCGACTGACAAGGCGCGGTACGACTTCCGCGTCACCGTCCCCGAGGGCAAGACCGCGGTCGCCAACGGCGACCTCGTGGGCCAGCGCACGCGCAACGGCTGGACGACATGGCGCTGGCACGCCGACGAGCTCATGGCCTCGTACCTGTCCACAGCCTCGGTCGGCGACTACGACCTGCACACGTACGAGACGGACGACGGCCTGCCCATCATCGACGCGGTCGACCGCGACCTGCCCGCGACCGCTGACCACGGCCTCGCCCGGGTGCCGGAGATGATCGCGTTCTTCGAGGACGTGGTCGGCCCGTACCCGTTCGGCTCGTACGGCGCGATCGTCGACGACGACGAGGACGCCGGGTACGCGCTCGAGACACAGACGCGCCCCGTGTACTCCGGGGCGCCGGGCGAAGGCACCGTGGCGCACGAGCTCTCCCACCAGTGGCTCGGCAACAGCGTGAGCCCCGGCCGCTGGCAGGACATCTGGCTCAACGAGGGCTTCGCGACGTACGCCGAGTGGCTCTGGGAGGAGCACACCGGCGGCGCCACCACGGCCGAGCAGTTCGACACGAACTACGCCCGGCCACTGACCAGCAGCATCTGGAGCCGGCCCGCCGGCGACCCCGGCGCCGAGCACCTGTTCTCCACTCCGGTGTACGACAAGGGCGCGATGACGCTGCAGGCGCTGCGGGAGAAGATCGGTGACGACGCGTTCTTCGCGACCCTGCGCGCGTGGTACGCCGAGAACCGTGACTCGACCGTCACGACGCCCGACTTCGTCGCCCTCGCGGAGCGCGAGAGCGGCCAGCAGCTCGACGCGTTCTTCACGACCTGGCTGTACGAGGCGGGCAAGCCGGTCTCCTGGTGAGAGGCGGGCTGTCCCCACCTCGTCCGACCCACCCGGGGGCCCGGTCGTAAGGTCGCCCCCGTGGACGCTCTGCGCCTCGTCGACGACTGGCCCGTCGACACCGCGGCGGTCGCCGTGGTGCGGCGGGGCGGCCTCGTGCTCGGCTCCCGCGGCCTCACAGACCAGGTGCTTCCGCTCGCGTCGGTGACGAAGCCGCTGGCCGCGTACGCCCTGCTCGTCGCGGTGGAGGAGGAGGCGCTCACTCTCGACGACCCGGCCGGCCCGGAGGGGTCTACGGTGCGGCACCTGCTCGCGCACGCCTCCGGACTCGCGCCGGGCAGACGGGAGTCGGTCGCCGCCCCCGGCACTCGCCGCATCTACTCGAACGCCGGGTACGAGGTGCTCGGCGAGACCCTGGAGAAGGCCAGCGGCATCGGCTTCGCCGGCTACCTGCGCGAGGCCGTACTCGCCCCGCTGGGCATGTCCGGTGCCCGCCTCGACGGGTCACCCGCGGTCGACGGCCACGCCAGCGTGGACGACCTCGCCCTGTTCGTGGCCGAGCTCATGGCCCCCCGCCTGGTGGACCCGTCCACGCTGGCCGAGGCGACCTCGGTGCAGTTCCCCGGACTGTCCGGCATCCTGCCCGGCTTCGGACGCCAGGAGTCCAATGACTGGGGGCTCGGGTTCGAGCTCCGTGACCACAAGTCGCCGCACTGGACGGGCGCGGCGAACTCTCCCGCGACGTTCGGCCACTTCGGCCAGTCCGGGACGTTCCTCTGGGTCGACCCGTCCGGCGGCCTCGCCTGTGTCTGCCTGACCGACCGCACGTTCGACACCTGGGCGACCGAGCTCTGGCCGCCGCTCGCGGACGCCGTGCTGGCCGAGGCCGCGGCCTGACTCCGGCGCGGCCGGAGCGGCTCAGCCCTTCTCGTACATCGAGTCGAGCACGCCCGAGAACTTCTCCTCCACCACCCGCCGCCGGATCTTCAAGGACGGTGTGAGCTCGCCGTCCTCGACGGTGAGGTCGCGGTCGAGGATGCGGAAGTCCTTGATGGTCTCCCAGCGGTTGAGCACGCCGTTGAGCTTTTCGACACTGGCCTCGACGTACGCGTGCACCCCCTCGTCGTGCACGAGCGCGGCGTAGTCCGTGCCCCCGGCACCCTGGTGCTCGGCCCAGGTCGCGAGCGCGTCCGGGTCGAGCGTGACGAGCGCAGTGGCGTAGTTGCGGCGGTCGGCGTGCACGAGGATCTGCCCGGCGATGGGGCACATGGCCTTGAACCTGGCCTCGATCGCGCCCGGCGCGATGTACTTGCCGCCGGACGTCTTGACGAGGTCCTTCTTCCGGTCGGTGATGCGGACGCGTCCCCGCTCGTCGATCTCGCCGATGTCGCCCGTGGCGAACCAGCCGTCGTCCAGCAGCACCTCGGCCGACTGGGCGTCCAGCCCGTGGTAGCCGCGCATGACCCCCGGGCCCCGGACGAGCACCTCGCCGTCGTCGGCGATGCGCACCTCGGTGCCGGGGAGCGGCTCGCCGACGGTGCCGAACATGAAGTTGCCGGGACGGTTCACGCACGTGGCCGCGCTCGTCTCGGTGAGCCCGTACCCCTCGAGGATGGTCAGCCCGACCGCGTGGAACCACCCGCCCACCTCCGCGGACAGCGCCGCGCTGCCGGAGACCAGGTAGCGGATGTTGCCGCCGAGCCTGGCCCGGATCTTGGCGAAGACGAGCCGGTCCGCGACGAGGTGCTGGGCCAGCACCAGCGGTGACGGTGCCTTGCCGGCGAGCCGGGCTTCGCTCACCTGCGTGCCGACCGATATCGCCCAGTCGAAGATCTTCGCCTTGAGGCCACCCTCGCCGTGAGCGGTCTGGGTGACCCGCGCGTGCACCTTCTCGAAGATGCGCGGGGCGCCCGCCATGAACGTGGGTCGGACGACGGCGAGGTTCTCCACGATCTTGTCGACGCGCCCGTCCACCGCGGTGGCGAAGCCGACCTGGAGCTGGCCGGCCATGAGCACCTTGCCGAACGAGTGCGACAGGGGCAGCCACAGGTACTGCACGTCGTCCGCACGCAGCAGGCCGATGCCCTCGATCGCCGCCCCCTCGTACGTCCAGCAGGACTGCGTGAGGCGGACGCCCTTGGGCTTGCCCGTCGTACCGGACGTGTACATGAGCGTGGCGAGGTGGTCGGGGCGTACGCCGTCGACCGCCTTGGTGACCGCGTCCGGGTGGTCGGACAGGTGGTCGCGCCCCCGCCGGGTCAGCGCGTCCAGCGACACCACCCAGTCGTCGTCGTGCGCGTCCGGCGTGCCCTCGAGCTGGACGACGCGCTCGACACGCGGCAGCTGGGCCTTCTGCGCGCGGAGCTTCGCCACCTGGGTGGCGTCCTCGGCGAGCACGACCCGGGTGCCCGAGTCGGTGAGGATGTACGTGACGTCCTCGGCCACCGTCGTCGGGTACACCGTGGTCGTCGCGGCGCCCGCGCACATGATCCCGAGGTCGGCGAGGACCCACTCGAGCCGGGTGGCGGAGATGATCGCGACGCGGTCCTCCGGCTGCACGCCCTCCGCGACGAGCCCTGCCGCGATCGCCTCGACCCGCTCGCCGGTCCGGCGCCAGGTCAGGGACTCCCAGCCGGTCGCGGTGGGGTACCGGAAGGCCTCACGGTCCGGCGTGGCCGCGACGCGGTCGAGGAACATGCGGGCGACGGACGGAGCGGGCGTCGCGTACGACGCGGCTGTGCTCCCGGTGGTGGTGGCTGTCATCAAGGACTCCCGAGCGCCGTGTGTGACGCGCAGCCTAGGAGACGTGGGGGCCGGGTGCGACGCCGCCCGGTAACGGGGTGCCTACTGAACGGGTGCCTACCGCGCAGGTAGAGCGCGCTGGGGCCGCACATCGTCCGAGAAAACACGAACTCGAGAGGACACGGAGGAGGGGCGCCCCCTGGGAGCGCCCCTCCGTCGAACCTGAAGAACCGTGCTGAG
Source organism: Actinomycetes bacterium (assembly GCA_050743265.1). Lineage (GTDB taxonomy): Bacteria > Actinomycetota > Actinomycetes > JBOGEN01 > JBOGEN01 > JBOGEN01. Next base: position 8,897 of record JBOGEN010000148.1, on the reverse strand, counting down.
GCATCTGACCGCCGGTGCAAGCGGCTTTGGGTCGCGAGCGTGTGCCGTGTGCAGGCAGATCGCGCGTCAATGGCTGCCGGCGGGAGTGTGCCTCGTTGCAGTGAGGGCCAGCCTCACGGACCGTGGATCATCTCCGTGGGATCCCTCGTGTGCGACATCGGGATCAGCCACCCCCCTTCAGAGAAGGGATCCGGACGTCATGAGTGTGCTCCCCCGGGAAGATCGTCCGCAATGCCCCTCGTCCGCGCCATCGCGGCGAACCGGACGAACCCGTGCAGAAGGGGGAGGCGCCCGGGCCCGCCTCCCGGCAGGATGGGGCGCATGCCGGACCCTGCGGAGCCGCTGCCGGGACGCCATCCCGTGCGCTTCGGCACCGCCGAGCTCATCGCCGACCTGGACCGTCCCCGGGGGTGGATGCTCGCCGTCGACGGCGTGTTCCAGTCGTACGTCGACCTGGACGACCCCACGTACCTGGACTTCGGCTACCTGCACCACGTCGGCAGGGTGCTCGACCTGGTGGCACCGCCGGGCGCTCCTGTCGACGCGGTGCACCTTGGGGTCGGTGCGGGCACGCTGGTGCGCTACCTCGCGTCGACGCGTCCCGGCTCACGCCACGTCGTGGTGGACGCCGACGGCCCCCTGCTCGACCTCGCGCTCGGCACACTAGGGCTCGGCCGCGTCCCCGGCGTCGTCCCCCAGTGCCAGGACGCGCGGGACGCTGTGGCCGCCCAGCCCGACGACTCCGCGGACGTCGTCGTCCTCGACGTCTTCGCCGGGGGCGCCGTGCCGGTGCACGTGACGACCGCCGAGTTCGCCGCCGACGTGGCCCGGGTGCTGCGCACCGGTGGCGTCTGTGTGGCCAATCTCGCCGACTCCGGTGCGCTGGCGTTCGCCCGGGCGCAGGCGGCCACCTGGCGTGCGGCCCTGGGGAGCGTGGTGCTCCTTGCCGAGCCGGCCGTGCTCCGCGGACGCCGGTACGGCAACCTCGTGCTCGCCTGCTCGCGTCACCCCCTGCCCGTGGAGCCGCTGGTCCGGGCGGTGGCGCCGGCCCCGTTCCCGGCACGCGTCCTGCACGGGGAGGCGTTGGACGGGTTCGTGGGCGACGCCGTACCGGCCACCGACGCGGTGGCGGTGGCGCCACCGAGCCCGCCGGCAGGGACGGTCGGCGACGCCCTGAGTGGCTAGGTCGGGCCGGCCCAGACGGACAGGAGGACGCATGTCGGATGGCCGCGCAGGCTCCGGGCCCGATCAGGGCCGCGGCCACCTGCGGCGCATCCGCGAGGTCGGTGACCCCGTCCTGCGGACGGCCTGCGACCCCGTGGAGGTCTTCGACGACGCGCTGCGGCTGCTCGTCGCGGACATGTTCGTCACCATGGCCGATGCGGAGGGGGTCGGGCTGGCGGCCAACCAGGTCGGCGTCCCGCTGCGGCTGTTCGTCCTTGACTGCGTGGACGACCGCGGTGAGCGGCACGTCGCCCACGTGGTGAACCCGCAGCTCGAGCGGGACGGGACGACGGAGGAGGAGATCGAAGGCTGCCTGTCGGTCCCCGGCGTGCACTATGCGACGCCGCGCGCCACCTGGGCCGCCGTGACTGGCGTCGACCTGGACGGCCGGCCCGTACGGGTCGAGGGCGGCGGCCTGCTCGCCCGTTGCCTGCAGCACGAGGTCGACCACCTCGACGGCAGGCTCTACCTCGACAGGCTCACCGGAGAGGCACGCCGCTCCGCCCTTGCCGACCTGCGCAACCGCCCCGGGTAGGCCGTCCCGGGGAGGCGCGCGCCGCTCTGCCCCGGTACGCCGGGTTGCCCCCCGATTCCCGGCGCCCTGGCTTCGCCGAATCCCCAGATGTCAGGCACCGGCGCCCTACGCTTGCCACTCAACACTCCGATGTGTTTCCTCCGGAGGGAACCATGACCGAGCCCACCACGCCGGACGAGCCGGGCGGCACCGGGTCGTCCGCCGCCTCCGTGCCACCTGTGCCGCCACAGGCACCGCAGCCCCCGCCCCCGCCGCCGCAGGCGGCGGCGTCGGCGCAGCAGTTCGACTACCCGCCCGCGCCGCAGCCGGGCTACCCGCCCGCCCCGATGGGGGCTCCGCCGCTCGGCCAGGTCCGCAGCACCGGCATGAGCATCTTCCTCTTCTTCATCACGCTCGGCTTCTACGGCTGGTACTGGTACTACGCCGTGCACGACGAGATGAAGCGCCACACGGGCCGGGGGATCGGTGGCGGCATCGCGTTGCTCATCGCCATCCTTGTCGGGATCGCGATGCCGTACCTCACCTCCGACGAGGTCGGCAAGCTCTACGAGGCGCGCGGCCAGGCCAAGCCTGTCAGCGCGCTGACCGGGCTCTGGTCGTTCCCTGGCGCGCTCATCCTGGTCGGTCCGTTCATCTGGTTCGTCAAGACCAACCGCGCGCTCAACGCGTACTGGGAGTCGCTGGGCGTCCAGCGCTGACCCGGTGAGCCGGCCTTCGCGGGCCGGCGGGACGGTCAGCCACGCAGGTGGTCGAGGCTGTCCGGGTGGTGGCGCAGCCACGTGGCGAGGTTGACCGGTGGGCTCCCGGACAGCCGCTCCACCGCGTCCGTGACGAGGTCCAGGTCGCCGGCGGCGTACGGGGTGACCCAGCCCTCGACCTCCCAGTCGGGGGGCATGGGTGGCGAGCTCGCAGGGAGCACCGGTGTGCGGGCGCGGGTGACGCACGTCGCACAATTCCCCTATGTGGACCTCACGTCCGGGCCGTCGCCGCCGTGCCGACGACCGCGTCTGTGCCCGGTGCGGGGCGCGGGGGGCCTCACGCCTGAGCCACCACCCGTCGGGGCTCGTCGTGCTGTGCCGCGGGTGTGGGCACGTCCACCTGTCTCTGCGGAGGCTCGAGCAGGCCGCGAGCGAGCGAGCCTCGGGGCTGGGCGAGCAGGCGCCGGACGAGCGTGCGTGGTTCCTTGACTGACGCCCTCCTGCGGAAGATCGTGAGCAGCGAGCGGCGGACGGTCCGGCCCGGCGGGGGCGGGTCAGCGCCGTCTCGACCGCGGGCCCGCCGGGCCTGCTCGAACAGGAGGGGGACCGCATGACCGAGACCACTCGTGACGGCCGGCTCGTCGTGACAGTCACCGAACAGGCCGCGCCGGAGGTGGCCCGCCCGCGTCCGACGCCGCTTCCGGCGGGCAGGATCCAGGGCTCGCGGTTCCGCATCTACAAGCAGGACCCCTCGGTCCGCCGGCTCGGCGTCCGCTCGGTGTTCTGCGAGGGCACGATCCTCAACGGACCTCGCGACGTACGCATCACGACGCAGCTGGCCGGCACGACCCCGGTGCCGCGCAACGCTAGGGCCGACTTCATCTTCAACCCCGGCACGCCGGAGTTCGACTGCGCGCACACGTGGGCCGTCGTCCGCGACACCCTGTCGATGTACGAGCGGCTGCGCGGCGGCACCCCGATCCCGTGGGCCTGGAACACCGGCGGCAACACCGAGGCCATCACCGTGCACCCGAACGCCGGTGAGACGCCGAACGCCTACTACAGCCGGTCCGCCAAGGTGCTCAAGTTCTTCCACTTCACGCCGGACGGCGCGACCGACCCCGTCCACACGTGCCGCTCGCTCGACATCGTCGCGCACGAGTGCGGCCACGCGATCCTCGACGGGCTGAAGCCCGGCTGGCTCTCGACCAGCGCACCGCCGCAGACCGGCGGCCTGCACGAGGCGTTCGGGGACATCACGGCGGTGTTCCTCACGCTGTCCCAGCTCGACCAGGCCGAGGCCGTCATCGCCGCGAGCAAGGCGAACCTGCACGCCAAGACGTTCCTGTCCGCCGTGGCCGAGGAGTTCGGCACCGGGCTCGGCCTGCCGTACGGGCTGCGCAACGCCGACAACGACCTCAAGCTCAGCCAGGTCGGCAACGAGGTGCACGCGATCTCGCAGGTCTTCACCGGTGGCATCTACGACGTCCTCGCCGACATCTTCGCGTTCGAGCACCACCGGCAGCGGGAGACCAAGGGCGCCGCCCTCGTGCTCGTCGAGGTGGCGAGCGATCTCGCCTCCCTCGTGCTCGAGGCCGTCATCGCGGCGCCGGCGAGCAACGCGACGTACGCGGACGTGGTCAACAAGATGCTCGCGCTGTCGAAGAAGCGGAAGGACCCGGCCGTGTACCGGACGTACATCCGCAACCGGTTCACGCTCCGCGAGGTCGTCGTCTCGCCGGCGATCACCCGCGAGTCCACTGCCGACCTGCACCTCGACGACGCCGACTGGACGATGGGTAAGGACGAGACGGAGATGGAGGCGGCGGAGTCGCCCACCAGCCTCGACCTGCCTCAGGACCGCACCCTGTGCTGCGGCACGATGCAGCTGCCCGAGTTCGCCGTCGTGGCCCCCGACGTGCTCGCCCGTGGGACGTCGTTGGGCGACGAGGGCCTGCTCGCGCCAGACGTGGACCGCCTGGCGAAGCTGTTCCGCTAGTGCCGGGGTCCTGGGTGGGCGTGCCGTGCGGGTGAGCGTCGTACGGACCGGAGGGTTCGCGGGGGTCGAGCAGCCGCTGGGCGTGGTCGACACCGCGGACCTCCCGCCCGAGGACGCGGACGAGGTCGCACGGGCGCTCCGCCAGGTGGCGGCGGCTCCGCCCGAGGTCGGCGCCGATCTGCTCGCGTACCGGGTGACGGTGGCCGACGACGCGGGGGAGCGGACGTTCGTCGTGCCCGACCCTCAGGCCCTGGACCCCGAGTCCACGGAGGTGGGAGCGGCACCGTCCAGCCTGGAGGTGCTGCTGCGCCACCTCGGCCCCGGCTAGTGGCCGCGGGCGATCCATTCGTCGAGGTGCGGGGCCTCGTCTCCGATGGTGGTGGAGTCGCCGTGCCCCGTCCGGACCACGGTGTCGGCCGGCAGCGTGAGCAGCCGGGTGCGGATCGACTCGACGATCGTGCCGAAGTCGCTGTACGACCGACCTGTGGCGCCGGGCCCGCCCTGGAAGAGGGTGTCGCCGCTGAACACGGTGCCGAGGTCGGGGGCGTACAGGCAGACCGCGCCGGGGGCGTGGCCGGGCGTGTGCAGCACGTGCAGCGTCGTCCCGCCGACGGTGAGCCGCTGGCCGTCCGCCAGGTCACCGTCCGGCGCACGGTCGGGGTGCGTCATGTCCCAGAGCACGCGGTCGTCCGGGTGCAGCAGGATGGGCGTGCCGGTCGTCTCGGCGAGCGCGGGGGCGGCGTCGACGTGGTCGTCGTGGCCGTGGGTGCTCACGATGGCGACGAGCCGGCGGCCGCCGACCGCCGTGGCGATGGCGTCGGCGTCGTGCGCCGCGTCGACGACCAGGGCCTCGGTGTCGTCGCCGAGGACCCAGACGTTGTTGTCGACCTCCCACGTCCCGCCGTCGAGGGAGAACGTCCCTGAGGTGACGAGGTGGTCGATGTGGGCCGGCATCAGAGCATCACCACCGAGCGCAGGACGTCGCCGCGCTCCATCCGTGCGAACGCCTCCTCGACGTCAGCGATCCCGACGCGCTCGCTGACGAACGCGTCGAGCGGGAACCTCTCCTGCAGGAAGAGGTTCACGTACATCGGGAAGTCACGCGAGGGCAGGCAGTCGCCGTACCAGGACGACTTCAGCGCACCGCCCCGGGCGAACACGTCGATCAGTGGCAGGTCGAGGCGCATGTCCGGCGACGGAACTCCGACGAGCACGACGACGCCGGCCAGGTCGCGGGCGTAGAAGGCTTGCTCGTACGTGGCGGGGTGGCCGACCGCCTCGACCACCACGTCCGCGCCGAACCCGCCGGTGAGGGACCGGATCGCCTCGACCGGGTCGGTCTCGCGCGCGTTCACGGTGTGGGTGGCACCGAAGCCGGTGGCCAGGTCGAGCTTGCGCGGGTCGACGTCGACGGCGATGACCCGGGCCGCGCCCGCGAGGTGCGCCCCGGCGACCGCGGCGTTGCCGACACCGCCGCAGCCGATGACCGCGACCGAGTCGCCGCGCGTGACGTTGCCGGTGTTCACGGCCGCGCCGAGCCCGGCCATGACCCCGCAGCCGAGCAGTCCGGCGGCCTCCGGCGGAGCGATCGGGTCGACCTTCGTGCACTGCCCGGCCGCCACGAGCGTCTTCTCCGCGAAGGCGCCGATGCCGAGGGCGGGCGAGAGCGCCGTGCCGTCCGCGAGCGTCATCGCCTGCGTGGCGTTGTGGGTGGCGAAGCAGTACCAGGGACGGCCCCGCTTGCACGCCCGGCACTCGCCGCAGACGGCGCGCCAGTTGAGGACGACGAAGTCGCCGGCGACCACGTCGGTCACCCCCTCGCCCACCGACTCGACGACACCGGCCGCCTCGTGTCCGAGCAGGAAGGGGAACTCGTCGTTGATGGCGCCCTCGCGGTAGTGCAGGTCGGTGTGGCACACGCCGCACGCCTGGACGCGGACCAGCGCCTCACCCGGCGCCGGGTCGGGGACGAGCACCGTCTCCAACCCGACCGGCTGACCTTTACCGCGCGCCACCACGCCCTGGACCTCGTGCGTCACCTGCGGCTCCTCTCTGCCCCGGTTGCGAAGGTCACCGTCCCCGCGAACGCGAGCGCGTAACCGCGCCGAGGCCTGGCAGCGTCGCCGCTCCCGTTCAGGCGGACCGGCGCCGCGCGGGCAGCCGGACGGCGGCCAGCTGCGTGCCGTGCGCGACGAGTCGGCCGCGGCAGTCCCACACCTCGCACAGCTCGTCCACCAGCCCGGCCTCGACGAGCCGGGCCCGCTGCCGGACGCGCAGCGGCCCCGGCGCGGGCACCGCACGGACGTACGTGGTCAGCTCGAGCGTCGGCACCCACCCGCTGGACCCGAGGTCGAGCGTCGCCGGGGGGAACGCGTCCAGCACGTACAGCAGCGTGAGCGGGTCGGGCTGGTGCCCGTCGGCGAACCGGAGCCAGCCGCGCAGCTCGCTCGTCCCGCCCGGCGTGCCGGTGGCGAAGCCGAGGTTCGCCGGGTCGAGCCGCACCTCCACCTCGTCCAGGATGTCGATGCGCGGGAGGTCGCCCGGTGGGTCCGAGGGCATGCGCGGGCACTCCTGCTCGGGGGGCAGGTCCACGGGCCCCGCGTCGCCGAACCACGGTTCCGCGTCGGGGTCGAGCGGGCCGAGCGTGAGCAGGGCCTCCACGCACGGGCCGCGCTGCACCAGCCGGGTGCGGACCTGGCTCGCCCGCCTCCCCGAGCGGAGCACCTCGACCTCGACGACGGCTTCACCGGGGTCGGGTGCAGCAAGGAAGTGGGCGCCGGCCGCGAGGACGTACGGGTGCTCGGCCGTCGCCACGGCGGCCCGGCCCATGGTGGCGAGCAGGTACCCGCCGTTGAGCTTGCCGCCGATCGTCCAGCGCCGGTCGAGGTGCACCTGGTACGCGCCGTCCCGCCCGTCCGGGCGTACTGCGGTGACGCTCGCGAAGCCCGTCACCTGCCACCTCCGCTCGTCGCCGCCGGCGCGTCCGCGCCGGCAGGCACCGCACGCCGGAGGTGACGATACGGAGGGGGGCGGACGTGACCGCCTGCCGGTATCAGTCTTCGGGGACCGGTATCAGTCCTCGGGGGAGCGGGCGCGCGCGCCGCCTCCGGACGCCCGCGGCGTCGGCAGGTCGCCCGCGGCGACGTCGGCGTGCTCGGTGTCCTGGGCGGTCTCGGCGATCGGCTCCGACCCCGTCTCGCCCGTCACGTACCGGTACGCCAGCCCGGCGATCGCCGCGCCGAGCAGCGGGGCCACCCAGAACAGCCAGAGCTGCGACAGCGCCCAGTCCCCGACGAAGAGCGCCGGGCCGGTGGACCGCGCCGGGTTCACCGACGTGTTCGTCACCGGGATGCTGATCAGGTGGATGAGCGTGAGGCACAGCCCGATGGCCAGCGGGCCGAAGCCCTTCGGGGCGCGCCGGTCGGTCACGCCGAGGACCACCATGAGGAACGCTGCCGTCATCACGACCTCGGTGACGAGTGCGGCGGTGAGGTCGTACCCGCCGGGCGAGTGCTCGTCGTACCCGTTGGCGGCGAAGCCGCTCTCGTCCACGCTGAAGCCCGGCTGCCCGTTCGCGATCACGTACAGCACGCCGCAGGCCGCGACGGCGGCGACGACCTGCGCGACGACGTACGGGGCGACGTCCCGGGTGGGCAGGCGCCGGCCGAGCCACAGGCCGAGCGTCACCGCCGGGTTGAAGTGGGCGCCCGAGATGTGCCCCACGGCGTACGCCATGGTCGTGACGGTCAGCCCGAAGGCGAAGGCGACGCCGAGGAAGCCGATGCCCAGGTCGGGGAAGCCCGCTGCCAGGACCGCGGCACCGCAGCCCCCGAGGACGAGCCAGAAGGTGCCCATCATCTCGGCGGCGAGCCGCCTGCCCATGCCCTCCATGACGCCCTCCCGTTCGCTCCCCGCTCGGACCGTCCCGACGCTATGGCCCAGGAAGGGTCGGTGTGGGTGGAATCGCCGAGGCCGGACACCCTGTCTTCCCTGTTCCGGGCAGCGGTAGGCTCGGAGCGTGCCGAGGTCGTCACCGACCGTGGCATCTCCCCCGCATCTCTGGAGGGACACGACCGTGCCGTTGTTCCGGCTGCGCACCCATGACGGTGCCGAGCAGACCGTGCAGGCCAACCGCGTCGTGAGCGACGCCACCGCCACCCGCTTCGAACGGCCGTCCGCCGGCGCCTGGGCCGCCGTGCTCGAGGTGCCCACGGACGACGTGAGCGCCATCGCCCGGCGGATCACCGAGTTCGACGGCCGCTGGACCTGGATCACCGAGCGCCCGCAGGACGTGGTGCGCTAGCCGTACGCGGTGCGCCAGCCGTACGCGACGTCCGTGGTACGCGAACGCCTTGCGAGCCGCTAGCGCTGGTAGGAGCGCAGGTCGGCGGGCCAAGCGAGCGGGACGCCGTCCCGGTCGAGCCGCTGCTGGAGCGCGGCC
>JBOGEN010000147.1:0-6651 GCA_050743265.1 Actinomycetes bacterium | reverse complement strand
TGTCCGGGCCGGGGCTGACCGGTGCGCTCGCGGTGGGGCCGGCGACGGGCGGGGCCGGGGCGGCGTCGTCGAGGCCCTGGAACGCGGCCGCGCCGAGAGAGCACAGGACGGCGACGATCGCGGTCAGGCCGACGTAGGGCCACTGCACGTCCTTGCGCAGGTTCACGGCGGGTTCCCTCCCTGGAGGAGGCCGACGAGCAGGGACGTCGCGAGGGTGACCGTGCCGGCGACCAGCAGCATCGCGACCGAGGTGACGACCGCCCGGAAGCGGCGGTTGTGCGTCGCGTCCCGGTCGGCGAACTGCTTGCTGACCCAGGTCCGGGTGCGCTGGTTCTGTCGGGACGCCGAGGCCTGGACGACGTCGAGCTTCTCGCCCAGGGCGTGCAGCTCGCTTTCGACCTGGCCGAGCTCGTGGGCGAGGCGCGCCACGTCGGAGGTGCGGGCCGTGTCCGAGATCTGACGGCTCAGGGTCGCGACGCGGTCCTCGAGGACGGCGAGGACGACGCGCAGGTCTGGCTCGTCACGCAGGTCCACCAGGGCGCTCCTCTCGGGGCTCGCCCCGGCCGGGGCCTACGACCGTGCACGCGTGTCGCTGGCGTCCTCTCCGAGAGCGGACCGCAGCGAGGCGGCCAGGTTGGCCCGGTCGGTGGAGTACATCTCGTCGTCGGAGGCGGCGGCGTCGGCCTCGAGCTGCGCGGCGACCACGGCGACGGCGGCGAGACGGGCCTGCCCCTGCCGAAGACCGACCGTGGTCACGTCCTGGTCCAGCAGGGAGGTGGGGACGACCGCGTAGCCCTCCTCGCCGAGGACGAGCAGCGCGTCGGCGAGCGCAGCGTCGAAGGTGCGGCCCACGGTCGGGGCGAAGGTGAACTTCGCGTGTACCCGGGCGGCCATCTTCGCCCGCAGGTCCTCGGGGAGCTCGAGCACGGCGACCTCTTTCCTCAGAAGAGCATGTAGAGGGAGAACTGCGAGGACGCCGCCCAGGAGCCGGTGAACACGTCGATCCCGACCTGGCTGATCGGGTCCGAGCCCTCCCACGCGCCGCCGGCGGAGTAGGTCAGCATCGCCCCGGCAGAGCCGACCCCGTCCACGGCCAGGCCGTGCCCATACGCCGACTTCTGCGCCGTCGCCGAGTAGCGGGGGATCATGATCTCCATCACGCCGCGGCGGGTGTCACCCACGGTGGCGATCCGCATGGACGCGGACTGGGCCCAGTTGGCGGCTGTCGTGTTGTCGGCCAGGAGGCGTTTGGAGAACCCTGAGTACTGGGTGGCCCCGGCGTCGGCGTTGAAGCGCATGCCGACGTCAAGGAACCCGGTGACCGTGCAGGCCACCCGGCCGATCAGCCACAGGTTGGCGCCGTCCTGGGGGATGTCGGTGAAGTTCACGAACGAGGACTCGTCCGCGTCGAGCTCGATGGTCTCGACGAGCTGGCAGGCGGAGAAGCCGCGGATGTCTTCGGCTCGGATGATGCCGCCGGCGCGAAGGGCCACTGGCGTCTCCTTTCCTACAGGGCGAGGATCGCCGGGTGGGCCAGGTTCACGGCCTCGCCCGTGGTGTGCGCGCGGGCCAGCCCGTTCACGTTGCGTACAACGGTGAGCATCTGCGGGGACGCCGTCCCGGTCACGGCGGTCACGGTCATGTCCTCCACGCCGACCGTGATGTCGAAGCCCGCCTCGTCGGGGTCGGTTGTCCACAGCGGCCCGGCGTCCACCGCCACGGACAGGGACGTGTCGTCGACGTCGATGTCGGCGCCGAGCGACGAGCCGTCCGTGTCGACCCGGCCCAGCACTCGGTCGTCGAGGACGGCCACCGTGTACCGCCCGGCGGGGGAGGTGTTGAAGGTGATCGTCCACTCGGTGGGGGAGAGCTCCTCGTCGTAGCCCTCCACGAGGAGGTCGGCGTCGCCGGTGGTCACCGCCCATTCGGGCAGGTTCTCGATGCGGAAGCGGTCCCCGGTCTCGAGGGGGAGCACGAGGGGGGCGAGCTTGTCGGGCTTGGCTGTGAGCCGCGGGGAGACGGCCGGGTAGCGCGGCTCGTCCCAGGTGCCGAGGTGGACCCGCCATCCGGCCTGGTCCTGAAGCAGGTCGTCGTCGTCGACGTTGACCGACACCGACTCCTCGTACCGTCCGGCGCCGTCCGGGGGTGGCAGCACGGAGAGCGGCCCGGTCTCGGCGACGACCCGCACGGCCGCACCGTCCGGGCGTTCGGCGGTGACGTCGTTGCGGATGGCCTGGTCGTCCTCGGTCGGCTCGAACGGGGGGGCGATGTCCCCGCCGTCCCCGTCGTCGGCGTAGTCGAGGACCGGCACCGTGGTGGACAGCGAGGCGCCCGGGAAGAACGTGTGGTCGAACTGGAGCCCGCCGGCCTGTGTCCAGCACGCCCCGTTGATCGCGACCCGGTTCCCGTCGTCGAGGACCTGCATGGTGCCGTAGGAGCCCTGCGTGCCGAGGAAGCCGACGTCGTAGTACGGGTGGTCGACCCCGGTCGAGGGGTTCGTGTCCAGCGGGGCGAACTGGAAGACGGGGAAGCCGCCCCATGGGTTGGACAGCCCGCCGGAGGAGATCGCCAGGGCGTGCATGTCGGCGGAGACCGCGCACATGCGGCTCGCCCATCCGAGGTCACGGAACAGCTGGGCGAGCTCCTCCCGCTCGGAGGAGTACGAGCCCCACGACCCGCCCGAGGTGTTCAGCCACGGGGTGGAGGTGACCCACACGAGCGCTGCGGCGTCGGAGGTCGACAGCAGGGTCTCGATCCACGCCTTCTGGACCGTGCCGATCTGCGACTTCGCCGCCGTGTCCGGGTCGGTGGCCGGGTCCCGCTCGTAGCGCAGGTCGGAGACCATGAACAGGACCCGGCCCACCTGGAACGAGTGGTAGACCGGCCCGGAGCCCAGCGCCAGCGGGTAGTGCGGCTCGACCTCCCGGTACACCTGGGCGATGTTCGCCTTGCCCGCGTGCGTCTTGTCCGAGTTGTTCGGCCCGAAGTCGTGGTCGTCCCAGACGTGCACCGTGGGCGCGTTGCGGTACAGGTACATCTGCTCGGGCTGGGTCAGCGTGTCGTCGTAGGTCATCCGGTAGTTCGCCACGGACGACGAGGGCGAGGTCCCGCACTCGTACGTCGCCCCGCCGAGGTTGTAGTAGTTGATGTCCCCGGGGTGGACGAAGAACAGCGGGTCGTGGATGTCGGCGATGTCGGAGAACACCGTGTGGTTGGACAGGGCGCCGGCGCAGTTGACGACCCCGAGGCCCGGGGTGACCCGCCCGTTGCCGCCGGCGTCTCCGCCGAGGGCGAAGCCGAAGCTGAACGGCTCACCGACCGGGCCGTGGGTGCGGGCCTTGCCCGACTTGCCCGTGTCCACCGTGCCGCCGTGCTCGACCTGCCAGTAGTAGCGGGTGCGCGGGGTGAGCCCGGACGCGGTCACCTTCGCCACGAACTGTGCCGAGGGGGTGACGGGCCCGAAGAACGTCGCCCCGGTCATGGCCGCGTTGTCGGCGACCTTGAGCCGCACGTTCGCCGTGGAGGACACCTTCGTCGCCACGGTGAACGACGTCGGGCCGGCGGCCCCCGCCCAGCACCAGGTCACGCTCACGGGGTGAACTCCCGCCCTTGGTTGTAGAGGGAGGACACGGCGCGGTAGGTCAACCCGAGCTCGGCGCGAGTCTCGTGGAGGATCCCGCCGTCCACGTCCGCGGCCGCGGCCATGATCTCCAGGGGGGTGCCCGCCGGCTGGGGGCCCATCGGCGGGGACGCGTCGAGGTCGCCGACGGTCGTGTACGGGATGCCCTCCTCGACGAGGATCCGCTCGACCCGGCGCGCGGCGGTCTCCCCCTGGTGTGCTGCCAGGGCGTCGGCGAGGATGCTCACCGACGGCCGGTCCGCGTACACGGCGAGATGCCCGGTCGCGAGCCCTGTACCGCCGAACACCCAGCCACCGACCGGGGCGATGCTCACCCGCTCCACCACGCCGACCGTGCGCCCGGTGACCGTGCCCGAGAGCGTCGTGGTGGTCCCGGTGTCCTCACGGACCCAGGTCAGGGACCAGCTGACGTCCGAGCCGTTCTGCGTCATCCCCAACGCGAACACGAGGTCCCGGTCGCCGAGCGACGCGGTCGTGGTCTCCTCGTCCACCTGCGCCCCGGCCGGGCCGAAGACGCGCACGGCGACGTTGTTCAGCTCGTCGTAGAAGACGTCCCACCGGCGGGCGTTGCCGCTACAGATCACCCGGAAGAGCACCTTCGACACGTTGATCGCAGCCGGGATGCGGGCCAGGAGCCGGACCTGCGTCTTCGTCCCTGGGGTGTAGGCAGGCAGGTTCGCGGTGAGGATCGCCGTGGCGTTGAGGGTGACGACGGGCTCGGAGGCGACGAACCCGTCGTATGAGGCGAGCTCGGGCGCACCAGCGATCGACATCGGGGAGCCGTTGGGAAGCGCGGAGGACAGTCGTGACGAGTCCGAGCCGTCCTCCATCGGCCAGTACGCGACCGGCGGGGCCATGCCCGGGGCGAGGGTGGCCCGCTTCCACGGCGACGCGGGCGGGGGCTGGTTCTGCTGCAGCCGGCGCAGGATCCCGCCGGCCTCCACGGGCACCCACGCGTCGACCTCGCCGGGTTCCCACCGCTGCGGCCAGGACGCCACCTCGCCGACGAACCGGCGCCGCGGCTCGGCCGTCGAGGCCATGGCCACCTCGTCGTAGGAGAGCACCGGTGAGGCGTTCGTGTTCCCCGTCTCGGCGTGGGCCAGCACGCCCACCGCGCCGGCCTCGTACCCGGTGCCGGTCACGGTGCGGTCGATGCCCCACGCCTCGGGCTCGACGTCGCCGTCGGACCAGACCTTGCCGAGGACCCGGTCCCCGATCCAGCGGGCCCGTAGCCACAGCCACGACCCGCCCGTGTAGGTGACCGTCGTCTCGGCGACGTCGCCGACCACGCCGCCTGGCGCGGCGGCCACCTCGAGGCCGACCGCGCCGGTCGTCTCCAGCCGGGCACTCATCCGGGCGAAGCGGGTCGGGGAGGTCCACCGGCCCACCAGGCCTGGCAGCAGCGCCGCCCCCGTGGCGAGCGCGGAGGCGCGGACCTTCGCGAGCACGTCCACGTCGGTGGGGACGAGCCCGTCGAGCACCTGTGAGCGGACCTGGGTCTCGTCCCCGGTCAGCGTCACCGTGCCCACGTTTGAGGAGACGTCACGCTCGGACTCGGCGGCCGTGTAGGTGAGCCAGTCGTGCCCGGAGGTGGCCGTGCCCCACCCGTCGGTGACCGACCGGGTGAAGTCGTCCGAGGCGAGGGCGGTCGCCTCGTCGGCGGGGAACACGGTCACCCGGACCGGGGTGTTGCGGGTGAGCAGGCCGAACCACGGCCCGTCCGGGTTGCGGGGGGAGAACCGCCCGTCACGGTTGTTGAAGGACAGGTTGCACGTCGCCGGGTCGACCTGGCCGCCTTCGTCGCGGCGTCCGCGGGAGATCGGGATCGGCTCCCGGGCGTACGTCAGGTCCGTGACGTCGGTCCACTGCCCGCCGATCTGCAACTCGACGAGCAGTGGGAAGCGCACCTCCTCGGTCACGACGCGGCTCTCGAGCCGTAGCCGAACGCGAGCTGCACGTTTCCGCCGCCCTTGACCCGTACGAGCTTGCGGACCTCGCGGGCGAGGAACTCGCTGTAGCCCGACCCGTCGCCGCGGAACTCCAGGACGATCGGGCCGCCGATGCCCGCCGACTGCTCGGGGGAAAACACCCGGCCCGGCCGGTCGAAGCGGAGCAGCTCGGGGCCGCGGTCGCCCACGCCGATGGTCTGCCCGGCGCGGAACCGGCCGCCCCGGCCGTACCAGTGGTGCCGGCGCCAGTGCGCCACGGCGTTGCCCACGGTGCTGTACCGCTCGCCGATGTACATGCGCATCATCGACAGCTGCGCGGAGCGCGACGTGGTCCACGGGCCGACGCCGAGCCGGGCGGCGTACTTGCGCCGGTTCGCGAGGAGCAGCTGGCCGATGCCGAACGCGGTCGATGACGGGTTACGCGCAGTGGTCCGCCCGCCCGACTCCTTGCCGATCAGCCATGACAGCGCCGAGGACACCTTGCCGCCGAACGGGGCGTCCGCGCCCGCGCCACCGCGGATCAGGCCCGGCTTGAGGTGGTACACGTTCGGGAACGACCCGGCGCCGCGGGCGGCCGAGCCGACCACGACCCCGTCGCCGCCGCGGGACTCCATGTTGACCCCGTTGACCGTGGCCGCGGTGTGCCCCGGGGAGCCGGTGAACCATCCGATGGAGAACGGGCCCGGTCCGCGGGCCATCATCGGCCACGGCATGTTGCCGGTGGAACCGAGCCGGCGGAACGGGTAGCGGCCCATCGCAACGTTGACCAGGGCGGACACGAAGCCCGAGCAGTCGAACGAGTGCCGGCCTGTCTTGCCCCAGCCGTACGGGTCCCCGCGGTGGGCCTTCGCGAACCGGATCACCGCGCCGAGCCCGCCCATCGCACGCCCGGCCGCGTTCATGACCCGCCCGAGCCGCTCCACCATCCGGCGGGAGCTCTCGGCGAAGACGCTGGTGACCTCGGTCATGCCGCGGGCGGCGATCCCGATCGAGTGGGTCTGCCCGGCCGCGCCGGCGACGCCGAGGCGCACCGCCCCACCTTGCGCGTACGCGCGCCCGGCA
>JBOGEN010000146.1:0-11992 GCA_050743265.1 Actinomycetes bacterium | reverse complement strand
ACAACCCACAACAGGCCACAGCACCCATGACACGGGAACCAAAAAAGGCACTAACCATAGACACGCTGTTGAGTTCTCAAAGAACCACCACACACCAAAACCCAGAACAAACCAGATCTCGGGATGGGCAACTCTCGCATCTTACAGGGATCGATCACCGCGTGAATGCGGGGGTCTCACCCTCCCCGGAGACAGCCATGGCCAGCCGTCATCCGCTGTCGGTTGGCGCTGGCTCGACCGTCGATGGAGGCCCGGGGACCGGCCGCCGTGCGGCGTCCGTTGCTCCCTCTAAGGCGTCGAGAACACTAGGGCGCACGGTGCGGCCCGTCAAATCGCCGCTGTACGCGCAGTGACCGGCCTGCTCACCGCGCAGGTCGCCCGGCGGACCGGCTAGTCGGTGAGCCGCACGGCATGCCGACGACCCCGCTGCAGGACGCGCCCGGTGAGGTCGGCGTGCGGCAGGTCGTACGCCCCGGCAGGCAGGCGCTCGCCGTCGAGACGTACCGCGCCGTCGTCGATGAACCGGCGCGCCGCAGACCGTGACGGCGCCAGCCCGGCGTCGACGAGGACGACCGGGACGTGCACGAGGTCGCCGTCGGGCAGCGCGTGCACCGGGACGTCGGTCGGTACCTCGCGGCGCTTGAACCGGGCGTCGAACGCCTCCTCCGCGGCGCGTGCCGCGTCGTCGCCGTGATACAGAGTGACGACCTCGCGGGCCATCCGGCGCTTGGCGGCGTTGGCCCGGGTTCCTCCGGCCTGCACCTCCTCCTCGAGCGCGTCGACCTCTCGCGGGTGCAGAGCCGTGCAGAGCCGTGCGTATCGACCGACGATGAAGTCGGGGACGGACATGAGCTTGCCGAACTGCTCGGCCGGCGGCTCGGTGATCGCCACCCAGTTGTCGAGGGACTTGCCCATCTTCTCCACGCCGTCGAGCCCCTCGAGCAGCGGGACCGTCAGGACCACCTGCGGCTCCTGGCCGTGGGCTCGCTGAAGCTCCCGTCCGACCAGGTTGTTGTACGTCTGGTCGGTGCCGCCGAGCTCGACGTCGGCCGCGACGGCGACGGAGTCGAGGCCCTGGAGCAGGGGGTACATGAACTCGACGAGCGAGATCGGCAGGTTGTCGCGGTAACGACGGGCGAAGTCGTCCCGCTCGAGCAGCTTGGCCACGGTGAGGTGGCGCGCCTCGCGCAGCACGTCCGTCATGGTCATCGTGCCGAGCCACTCGGAGTTGCGGCGTACCTCGACCTTGGACGAGTCGAGGATCTGCATGAGCTGGTCGAAGTAGCTGGCGGAGTTCTCCGCGGTCTGCTCGGCCGAGAGCGCCGAGCGGGTGTTGGTCTTGCCGGACGGATCGCCCACCTGCCCGGTGAAGTCCCCGACGATCAGCACGGCCAGGTGCCCGAGGTCCTGGAACTGCCGCAGCTTGCGGAGGACGACGGCGTGGCCGAGGGTCAGCTGGGCCCCGGACGGGTCGATGCCGAGCTTGACGCGCAGCGGACGGCCCTCGCTCCTCGCCGTGCGCAGCTTCTCCGCGAGCGCGCCCTCAGGCAGCACTTGGGCGGCGCCGGAGGACAGCACGTCCAGGGCGTCGGCGAGGTCGCCCGGGAGCGGCCCGGGGGAGGCTCGCCCGCCGGCCGTGGCGTCCGGGCGCACGTCCTGGCTCATGATCCGGAGTCTCGCATGCGTCGCCGGCGGGCCGCCGCAGGGCGGTACGGACTCACGGTGGGCTCGCCGTCGAGGTGGAAGCGCCAGGGGTACGCGGCGCCGTCCCCGGCCACCCCGGTACGCGGCCCGCTGCGCACCGCGTCGACGGCGACGGGGGCACTCGGCGTACCACCGGGCCGGGCGGCCTGGTCCTGCCCGGCCAGGATGCGCACCGCGCTCTCGGGGTCGCACGCGTCCGTCCCGTCCAGCCCGCGCTCGACGCCCAGGGCCTGGGTGAGCCGGGCGGGTCCGCGGGCGAGGTCCCGGGCGGGCAGGGACTCGGGCGCGGGTGCCGTCCGCGCGCTTCGCCCGGGCCGGACGGCACGGCGTCGACGGGCCAGCGGCTCCCCGGCGACGACCTCCCCTGCGCGGAGCAGCACGGCGGAGGCCTGACCGTCGGGACCGCACACGAGGTTCATGCACCAGTGCATGCCGTACGAGAAGTACACGTAGACGTGGCCTGGCGGGCCGAACATCACCCCGTTGCGACGGGTGCGCCCCCGGTACGCGTGCGAGCCCGGGTCGTTGGCGCCGTCGTACGCCTCGACCTCGGTGAGACGGACCACGACGGCTCCCTCGCGTGTCCGGTGCTCGACCAGGCAGCCGAGCAGGTCGGGCGCGACCTCGAGAACCTGCCGGGCGAGGAACGCCCGCGGCAGGACGTGCGGCAGGACGTGCGGCTCGGTCACGGGCCCCGGGTGCCGGCCGACGCCCACGCGGCCTGCGAGTCCACGTCGTGGCGGAGCGCGTCCAGCTGCTCGCGAACGCGCGCCGGAGCGGTGCCGCCGGAAGCGGACCGCGCGTCGAGCGCGCCCTGGACGGACAACACGGACCCCAGGTCCGCGGTGAGGTGCGGCGAGATCTCGGCGAGGTCCTCGGGGGTGACGTCCTCGAGACGGCGCTCGTGGGTGGTGCACCACGCGACGAGCTGGCCGACGGCCTCGTGCGCGTCGCGGAACGGGACCCCGCGGCGTACGAGCCACTCGGCCACGTCCGTGGCGAGGGCGAACCCCTCGGGGGCCGCGGCGGTGAGACGCTCCGCGTCGACCTTCATGGTGGCGATCATGCCCGCCATCGCGGGGAGGACGAGCAGCAGCGTGTCCACCGCGTCGAAGGTGGGCTCCTTGTCCTCCTGCAGGTCGCGGTCGTACGCGAGCGGCAGCGCCTTGAGCGTGGCGAGGAAGCCCGTGAGGTGCCCGATGAGGCGCCCGGTCTTGCCGCGGGCGAGCTCGGCCACGTCCGGGTTCTTCTTCTGCGGCATGATCGACGACCCGGTGGCGAAGGAGTCGTCCAGCTCGACCCAGCGGAACTCCGGAGTTGTCCAGAGCACGATCTCCTCGCCGATCCGGGACAGGTGGACGCCGATCAGCGCGGCGGCGAAGAGGAACTCGGCGACGAAGTCGCGGTCGGCGACGGCGTCGATGGAGTTGGGTGCGGCCCGGTCGAAGCCCAGCTCGGCCGCGACCGCCTCCGGGTCGAGCGGTAACGAGGACCCGGCGAGGGCGCCCGCGCCCAGCGGTGAGACGGCCGCTCGGCGGTCCCAGTCCTGCAGGCGGTCGACGTCGCGGGCGAGGGCGTGCACGTGGGCCAGCAGCTGGTGGCTGAACAGCACCGGCTGGGCGTGCTGGAGGTGGGTCATCCCGGGGGCGGGCACGCCGAGGTTGGTCTCGGCCTGGGCGAGGAGGGCCGTCTCCAGCTCGGCCACCCGCGCGACCACCCGGCGTACGTGGTCGCGGAGGTAGAGCCGCATGTCCGTGGCGACCTGGTCGTTGCGGGAGCGGCCGGCGCGCAGCTTGCCGCCGAGCGAGCCCAGCCGCTCGAGCAGGCCACGCTCGAGTGCCGTGTGCACGTCCTCGTCCTCGACGACGGGCTTGAACGCGCCCGTACGGCAGGCCACCTCGAGGTCCTCCAGGGCGGCGAGGATCTTGTCCCGCTCGGCGGCGGCGAGCAGCCCGGCACGGTGCAGCACGCGAGCGTGGGCACGCGAGCCGCGAAGGTCGTACGGCGCGAGCCGCCAGTCGAACTGGACGCTGACCGACAGCCGTGCCAGCGCCTCGGCGGATCCGCCGGCGAACCGTCCGCCCCACAGGCGCAGCGGCGGGCCCACCTCCGCAGGGTCCTCGCCGGAGCCGCCGCGTCCTGCCGGTGCCCGGTCAGCCACGCGTGCCGTCCCGCAGGCTCGCCTCACGCTGCGCCGCCAGCCTCGTCGGCAGGCCCCACAGCTGGACGAACCCCTTGGCCAGCGTCTGGTCGAAGCTGTCGCCCGTGTCGTACGTGGCCATCGCGTGGTCGTAGAGGGACGCCTCGCTGCGCCGTCCGGTGACCACGGCTCGCCCACCGGCCAGCCGCAGGCGGACGTCGCCGGTGACGTGCTGCTGTGAGGAGTCGACGAACGCGTCCAGGGAGCGCTTGAGCGGGGAGAACCACAGCCCGTCGTACACGAGCTCGGCCCAGCGCTGCTCGACCTGCCGCTTGAACCGGGACAGGTCGCGCTCCAGCGTGACGTTCTCGAGCTCCTGGTGAGCGGCGATGAGCGCGATCGCCCCGGGCGCCTCGTAGATCTCGCGGCTCTTGATGCCGACGAGGCGGTCCTCGACGAGGTCGAGCCGCCCGACGCCCTGGGCGCCGGCTCGTCGGTTGAGCTGCTCGACGGCCTGGAGCATCGTCACCGGCTCGCCGTCCAGCGCGACCGGGACGCCCTCGGCGAACGTGACCACCACGTCATCCGGGTCACGGGGCACCGCCGGGTCGGACGTGTAGTCGTAGACGTCCTCGCCGGGGGCGTTCCAGATGTCCTCGAGGTAGCCGGTCTCGACCGCGCGGCCCCAGACGTTCTGGTCGATGGAGTACGGGGACTTCGACGACACGTCGATCGGCAGGCCGAGCTCCTCGGCCAGAGCGATGGCCTTGTCCCGGGTCATGCCCGAGTCGCGGACCGGGGCGAGCACGGCCAGCTCGGGGGCGAGCGCGCCGATGCCCACCTCGAAGCGGACCTGGTCGTTGCCCTTGCCCGTGCAGCCGTGGGCGACCGTGGACGCGCCGTGGTAGCGCGCCGCGTCGACGAGGTGCTTGACGATGACGGGCCGCGAGAGCGCCGAGAGCAGCGGGTAGCGGTCCATGTAGAGGGCGTTCGCGCGCAGTGCGGGCAGGCAGTACTCCGACGCGTACTCCTCGCGCAGGTCGAGCACGACCGACTCGACGGCACCGCAGTCGAGAGCCCGCTGCCGGACGGCGTCCATGTCCTCGCCACCCTGGCCCACGTCGGCCGCGACAGCGATCACCTCGGCCCCGGTCTGCTCCTGGAGCCAGCTGATGGCGACGGAGGTGTCGAGGCCTCCGGAGTAGGCGAGTACGACACGCTCGGTCATGAGCGGCCACCTCCTCGGTGGGGTCAGGGTGTCAGGGGGTCGGGGACCGGGATCGGCCGGGCTCGGGTCAGGGCTGGTGGCCGGCGAGGGCGAGCAGATGCGCGGCGAGGTCGGGCCCGCCGTCGGGTCGTCGGGAGACGAGCAGGACGGTGTCGTCGCCGGCCACCGTGCCGAGCACGTCCGGCATGTCGACGTGGTCGAGGGCGGACGCGAGCAGGTGCGCCCCGCCCGGCGGGGTACGCAGGACGACGAGGTTGGCCGACCCCTCCGCGGTCACGAGCAGGTCGGCGGCGACGCGGGCGAGCCGGCCTCCGGCGACGCCCTCGCCGGAGGCCGGGCGCGGGCTGCGGTCGCCTCCCTCGGCCGGCACGGCGTAGACCAGCGCGCCCTCGGCGTCCCGGATCTTGACGGCGCCGAGCTCGTCGAGGTCGCGAGAGAGGGTCGCCTGGGTGACGGTGAAGCCCTCCGCGGCGAGCAGGCGAGCGAGCTCGGCCTGGGAGTGGATGGCGTGGCGCTCGAGCAGGTGCACGGCACGCTGCCGGCGGGCCGCCTTCGTCCGGGGGGACGAGGGCGCGCCGGTAGCGGGGTCGCCCGGGGCGGTGGTGGTCACGGCGTTCCTCCGTCGGCGGTGCGTGCCGCGCCGGCGGCGGTACGCGCAGCGGCGTCGAGGGCGTGCGGCAGGCGCTCGAGGAAGGTGCCCAGCTCGGCGTCCGAGAGCACCAGTGGCGGGGCCAGCCGGACCGCGTCCGGGGTCACCGCGTTGACGAGGACGCCGGTGTCGCGCAGCGCCTGCTCGACCGCGGGGGCCACGGGTTCGGTGAGGGCGACGGCCAGCAGCAGCCCCGGGCCGCGGACGTCCGCGACGAGGGGGTGCCCCAGGTCAAGGACCCCGGACGCGCAGCGGGCACCGAGGTCGGCCGCGCGTGCGGGCAGGTCGTGCTCGTCGACCTCGTCGAGCACCGCCAGGGCGGCGGCGCAGGCGACCGGGTTGCCGCCGAACGTCGACCCGTGCTGGCCGGCGCTGAGCAGGTCGGCTGCACCGTCGAGGGCGAGGCACGCGCCGAGGGGCAACCCGCCGCCGAGACCCTTGGCCAGGGTGACGACGTCGGGGCGGATGCCGGCCGCCTGGTGGGCGAACCACGTGCCGGTACGCCCGACCGCGGTCTGCACCTCGTCCAGGACGAGGAGCGCGCCGGACTCCGCGGTGAGCTCGCGTGCCGCGGCGAGGTAGCCGGGCGGGGCCGGGTGGACGCCGGCCTCCCCCTGGATCGGCTCGCAGAACACCGCTGCGGTCTCGGTGGAGACGGCGTCGCGCAGGGCCTGGACGTCCCCGTACGGGACGAACGTGACGCCTCTGACGAGCGGCTCGAAGGGCGCACGCTTGCCCGGCTGGCCGGTGAGGGAGAGCGCGCCCATCGTCCGGCCGTGGAAGCCGCCCTCGGTGGCCACCACCTCGGGCCGTCCCGTACGCCGGGCGATCTTGAACGCGGCCTCGTTGGCCTCGGCACCCGAGTTCGCGAAGAACGCCCGGCCCGGACCGCCGAGGAGCGAGACCAGGCGCTCCGCGAGCGCGACCGCCGGCGGCGTCACGTACAGGTTCGACGTGTGCGCGAGCGTCGCCACCTGGCGCGTCACGGCGTCCACGACCCGCGGGTGGGCGTGGCCGAGCACGTTGACCGCGATGCCGGCGAGGAAGTCGAGGTACGCGCGGCCGTCGGCGTCCCAGACGGTGCAGCCCTCGCCGCGGACGAGGGCGAGCGGCGGCGTGCCGTAAGTGGGCAGCACGCTGGTGTCCCAGCGCTCCTGCCAGGACGCGGTCGTGCTGGGCGACTCGGTACGGGAGTCAGGCATCATCGGGGACCACCATCGTGCCCACACCGGAGTCGGTGAAGACCTCGAGGAGCAGGGCGTGCGGGACTCGCCCGTCCAGGACGTGGGCGCGGGGCACCCCGCCGCGGACGGCGTGCAGGCAGGCCTCCATCTTCGGGACCATGCCGGAGGACAGGCTTGGCAGCAGGTCGGCGAGCTCGGTCGCGCTGAGCAGGCTCACGACCTCCTCGCTCGCGGGCCAGTCCGCGTACAGGCCCTCGACGTCGGTGAGCACGACGAGCTTCTCCGCGCCCAGGCCGGCCGCGAGCGCCCCGGCCACGGTGTCGGCGTTGACGTTGTAGACGTGCCCGTCGTCGGCACGGGCGATGCTCGACACGACGGGGACCCGCCCGTCGCCGAGCAGGGCGCGGACGGCGCCAGGGTCGACGGCGGTGACCTCGCCGACGCGGCCGAGGTCGACGGGCTGCCCGTCGACGACGGCCTGCCGCTGGGTCGCGGTGAACAGGTTGGCGTCCTCGCCGGACATGCCGACGGCGAACGGGCCGTGCGCGTTGATCAGCCCGACGATCTCGCGCTGCACCTGGCCGGTGAGCACCATGCGGACGACGTCCATCGCCTCGGCGCTGGTCACGCGCAGCCCGGCGGCGAACTCCGAGGCGATGCCGAGGCGGTCGAGGTGCTCGGTCACCTGGGGGCCGCCGCCGTGGACGACGACGGGGCGGAGCCCGGCGTACCGGAGGAACACGACGTCCTCGGCGAAGGACGCGCGGAGCGCGGGCTCGGCCATGGCGTGGCCGCCGTACTTGACGACGACGGTCCGGCCGTGGAACCGCTCGAGCCAGGGCAGGGCCTCGACGAGGGTCGACGCCTTGACGAGAGCGGCCCGGTGCCGGTCAGGAACCGCATGCGCGGGGGTCGGCGGCGCTGAGCCGGCCGGTCCTGCCGCCGCGGCCACCTGCGCGGGGTCTGTGGTCTGCGGTGCGCTCATGTGGAGTAGGCCGAGTTCTCGTGGACGTACGCGGCGGTCAGGTCGTTGGTCCAGACGGTGGCGTCGGCCTGGCCCTCGGCGAGGTCGACGACGACGCGGACCTCCCGGTCGGACATGTCCACCCGTGCCGGGTCCTCCCCCGGCGCGCCGGCACGGCACACCTGCACGCCGTTGATGGCGACGGCGAGCCGTGCCGGGTCGAACGCGGCGGCGGTGGTGCCGGCGGCGGCGAGCACGCGGCCCCAGTTCGGGTCCTCGCCGTGGATCGCGCACTTGAGCAGCCCGCTTCGCGCGACTGCCCGGGCGACCTCGAGGGCGTCGTCCTCGGTGGCGGCGTGGGTGACCTCGACGGCGATGTCCTTGCTCGCCCCCTCGGCGTCCGCGACGAGGGCGCGGGCGAGGTCGGCGCAGCAGGAGTGGACGGCCTCGGCGAGTGCACCGTCGGCCGGCGTGACCCCGGACGCGCCGTTCGCCAGCAGCAGCACGGTGTCGTTGGTGGACATGCAGCCGTCGGAGTCGACCCGGTCGAACGTGCGAGCGGTGGCGGCGCGCAGGACCTCGTCCAGCATGGCCGGGTCCGCCACGGCGTCCGTGGTGAGGACGGCGAGCATGGTGGCGAGGCCGGGCGCGAGCATGCCGGCGCCCTTGGCCATGCCGCCGACCGTGAACCCGTTTCCCGTGGTGACCGCGGTCTTGCTCACGGTGTCGGTGGTGAGGATGGCCCCGGCTGCGTCATGCCCGGCGTCCGTACTCATCGACGCTACCGCCTTGTCCAGCCCGGCGAGCAGCACGTCGAGCGGAAGTCGTACGCCGATGAGCCCGGTGGAGCACAGGGCGACGTCGGCGGCCGAGCACCCCAGCAGCTCGGCAGCGTGCTCTGCGGTGGCGTGCGCGTCGGCGAACCCGTCGGGTCCGGTGCACGCGTTGGCCCCACCGGAGTTGAGGACGACGGCGTCCACCCGCCCGTCCGTGAGCACCTGGCGGGACCACTGCACCGGCGCCGCCTGCACGCGGTTGCGGGTGAACACCCCGGCGGCGGCCCTGTCCGGCCCGTCGTTGACGACGAGGGCGAGGTCGGGACGTCCGGAGTCCTTGAGCCCCGCGGTCACGCCGGACGCGCGGAACCCGGGCACGGCGGTGACGCTCACGGGGCGACTCCCGCGGCGGACAGGCCCGCGGTCTCGTCCAGTCCGAGCACGAGGTTGGCGTTCTGGACGGCCTGGCCGGCGGCGCCCTTGACCAGGTTGTCCAGGGCGGTGACGACGACGGCACGTCCCGCGTGCGTGTCTGCTGCGGCCTGGACGTGGCACGCGTTGCCCCCGGCGGTGGCCCCGGTGCTCGGCCAGCCGTCGGCCAGGACGTGGACGAACGGCTCGTCGTCGTACGCGGTGTGCAGCGCCTGGCGCAGCGCCACCGTGTCGGCCCCCGGGGTCAGCCGTGCCGTGGAGGTGGCGAGGATGCCACGGGGCATCGGGACCAAGGTCGGGGTGAACGACAGCGTGACGCCCCGTCCGGCGGCTGCGGTGAGGGCCTGCTCCATCTCCGGGGTGTGCTGGTGCGCCCCGCCGGTCTTGTACGTGCTCATCGAGCCCATGACCTCGCTGCCGAGCAGGTGGGGCTTCGCGGCCCGTCCCGCCCCCGAGGTGCCGGACGACGCGACGACCACGACGTCGTCCGGCTCCACGAGGCCGTCCGCGAGCAGCGGGGCGAGCCCCAGTGCGACGGCGGTGGCGTAGCAGCCGGGGTTGGCCACCCGGCGAACGCCGGCGATCTGCGCCCGCGCGCCGGGAAGCTCGGGCAGCCCGTACGGCCACCACCCGGCGTACGTCCCGCCGTAGTACGCCTCCCAGCCGGACGGGTCGGCGAGGCGGTGGTCGGCGCCCAGGTCGACGATCGGCAGCCCGTCGGGCAGCGCGGCCGCCAGGGCGGCGGACTCCCCGTGCGGGAGCGCGAGGAACACGAGGTCAGCGTCCGCGAGCGCGTCCGCCTCGGTCGGGGCGAACTCCTCGCCGGCGAGCGCGGGCAGCTGCGGGTGGACGTCCGTCACCGCACGCCCGGCCTGCGCGCCCGCGGCCAGCACGGACGGCGTCATCGCGGGGTGCGCGAGCAGGAGGCGCAACAGCTCTCCTCCGGCGTACCCGCTGGCGCCGGCGACGCCCACTCGAACGGCCATGCTCGCCTCCTCGCCGATGGTCAGCCGATGGTCAGCCGATGTGGCATGAGTATGCGCTATGCGGGATTTCTATGCAAACTCGGTATCGAAGGTGGCGCGGTGCCGGGGCTGACCCGCGAGGGCGATGCCGTCCCCCGAGACGGGTCAGGCGAGCGGGTCGTCCGGCCCGTACGGGCGAAGCCGCAGGGTGCGCGCGTCGGCGGCGACGACCTCCTGCGCGCGGGACAGCAGCGCGTCCACGTCGTCCTTGCCGGCGTGGAGGAAGCGCCCGGTGAGCGCGTCGAGGTCACCGGCCGCCACCCGCCGGACCACCTCGACCATGCCCGCGGCGTCGTTCCACCGGCCGGGGTCGAGGCCCTGCCACATCGGCATGCCCTCGGTCATGTCCGTACGGACCAGGCCGGGGCTCACGTCGAAGACGGTGACGCCGGTTCCTGCCAGGTCGGTGGCCAGCGCGTCCGTCAGCCGGGCGAGCGCGGCTTTGGACACCGAGTACGCCGAGTACCCGGGAACCGCGCGTGCTCCCATCCCACTGTTGACGTTGACGACGCGGCCGCGGCCGCGCTCCACCATGCCGCCGACCACGGCCCGGCAGAGCAGGTACGGGCCGCGGACGTTCGTGTCGACGACGCGCCACCAGTCCCTCGGGTCGGCCTGCCACGGGGTCGTCTCGACGGGGTCGACGAGCCCGGCGTTGTTGACGAGCAGGTCGACCGGGCCGAGGTCGCGCTCCACGGTCTGAACCGCCGCCCGGACGGCCTCGTCCTTCGTCACGTCGGTCGGGACGGCCACCGAGCGCGACCCGGCCTGGACACAGGCGCGCAGCGTGTCCTCGAGGGTGGCCCGCGTCCGCCCGAGTAGGCCCACCCGCATGCCTGCCGCGGCGAGCGCCACCGCGGTGTGCCGGCCCAGCCCGCGGCCCGCACCGCTGACCAGGGCGACCCCGGAGAGCTCAGGCACTGCGCAGCACCGCCCCGGTACGCCGGTGCGCCTCGGCCACCGCAGTCTCGCGGGCGGCGGCGACCTCCTCGTCGGTGAGCGTCCGGTCGGCGGCGCGGAACCGCAGCGCGTACGCGAGGGACCTGCTGCCGGGCGGCACGGGAGAGCCGGTGTAGACGTCGAACAGCCGCAAAGCCTCGAGCAGGCCCCCGGCTCCGTCCCGGAGTGCACGCTCGACGTCCGCGGCCGGGACGTCCGCGGGCACGACGAGGGCCACGTCCTCCTTGGCCACCGGGTACGTGGACACGACAGGGGCGGGGAGGATCTCGGGCGCGGCGGCGAGCACCGCGTCGAGGTCGAGCTCGGCCGCGCAGGTCCGCGGCGGTAGCCCGGCCGCGGCCACGACGCGGGGGTGCAGCTCACCGGCGTGACCGGCGACCTGGCCGTCGACGACGATCCGGGCGCACCGGCCGGGGTGCCACGGCACCAGGTCGCCGCGCTGCACCTCCACCGGTGCGCCGACCGCCTCGGCGACCGTCCGGACCGCCTCGACCGCGTCCGCCCAGATGGCCTCGCGGCCCTGCCCCCACCAGCCGGACGGCTCGCGGGCGCCGGCGAGCACCACCGCGGCGTACGTGGGCTGATGCGGGAGCGCTGCCTCCACGGAGGCGAGCTCGCCTGGCGTCGGACGCCGGTCCACCGGAAGCCGCGGCGCGGCGGGCGCGATGTCCGGCGCGGGAAGGAACACGGTGCCGGTCTCGAACAGGGCGACGTCGTCCTGGCCGCGGCCGACGTTGCGGCGTAGTGCGGTGAGCAGCCCGGGAAGCAGCGTCGTGCGTAGCTCGGGCTCCTCGTCGGAGAGGGCGTTGGCCACGCGCATCGTGCGCCGGCGCGCGTCGCCGTCCGCGATGCACAGGGCGTCCCAGTGGGCCGGGCCGACGAACGGGGGGCACGGGGTCTCCACGTAGCCGGCGGCGGCGAGCGCACGGC
>JBOGEN010000145.1:0-32863 GCA_050743265.1 Actinomycetes bacterium | reverse complement strand
TAGTAGCGATGGTGTTCGGCAACCTCGGAATGGACTCCGGGACCGGAGTGGCGTTCACCCGCGACCCGGGCACCGGTGCGCAGGGCGTGTACGGCGACTACCTGCAGAACGCCCAGGGCGAGGACGTGGTCGCCGGCATCCGCAACACCGTCCCGCTGGACGAGCTCGAGGCCGTCGACAAGCGCAGCTATGACGAGCTGCTCGGCATCATGAAGACCCTCGAACGCCACTACCGCGACCTCTGCGACATCGAGTTCACGATCGAGCGCGGCAAGCTGTGGATGCTGCAGACCCGTGTGGGCAAGCGCACCGCGGCGGCGGCGTTCAAGATCGCCACCCAGCTCGTGGACGAGAGCCTCATCGACGCGGACGAGGCGCTGTGGCGGGTGTCGGGGGACCAGCTGGCCCAGCTCATGTTCCCCCACTTCGACGAGAACGCGGAGCGCCACCAGATCGCGAAGGGGATCACCGCGTCCCCGGGCGCGGCGGTCGGCAAGGCCGTCTTCGACTCGGACCGTGCCGAGGAGGCCGCGGCCCGGGGGGAGTCGGTCATCCTCGTCCGCCGGGAGACGAACCCGGACGACCTCAACGGCATGATCGCGGCCAAGGGCATCCTCACCAGCCGCGGCGGCAAGACCAGCCACGCGGCGGTGGTCGCCCGCGGCATGGGCAAGACCTGCGTCTCCGGTGCCGAGGACCTCGAGGTCGACCTCAAGTCACGCCGGTTCAAGGCACCCGGCGGCGAGACCGTGCAGGAGGGCGACGTCATCTCGATCGACGGCACCACGGGTGCGGTCTACCTCGGCGAGGTCCCGGTCGTCCCGAGCCCGGTCGTCCAGTACTTCGAGGGCACGCTCGCGCCGGACGCGGACCCGCTCGTGGCCGCGGTCCACACGATCGTCACGCACGCAGACGCGCGGCGTCGCCTGCACGTGCACGCCAACGCGGACACACCGGAGGACTCCGAGCGCGCCCGGCGGTTCGGCGCCGAGGGCGTCGGCCTCTGCCGTACGGAACACATGTTCCTCGGTGAGCGGCGCAAGCAGGTCGAGCGGCTGATCCTGGCCGGTTCCGACGACGACGAGCGGGAGGACGCGCTCGCCGCACTGCTGCCGCCGCAGCGCGAGGACTTCGTCGGCATCCTCACCGCGATGGACGGGCTGCCGGTCACGATCCGGCTGCTCGACCCGCCGCTGCACGAGTTCCTGCCCAACCTCGCCGACCTCTCGGTACGGGTCGCCCTCGCCGAGGCGCAGGAGGGTGGCGCCAGCGAGAAGGACAGGGCGCTGCTGGACGCCGTCCAGCGGCTGGACGAGGTCAACCCGATGATGGGCCTGCGCGGCGTACGTCTCGGGGTGGTCATTCCCGGGCTGTACAAGATGCAGGTGCGCGCGATCGCCGAGGCCGCCACCGAGTGCAGCAAGGCCGGGCGCGACCCCAAGGTCGAGATCATGATCCCGCTCGTCGGCGCGGTCCAGGAGCTCGAGATCAGCCGCGAGGAGGCCGAGCAGGTCCTGCGGGACGTCGCCGCGGAGACCGGCGTCGAGATCGACGCGAAGATCGGCACCATGATCGAGCTCCCGCGTGCAGCGCTCACCGCCGGCCAGATCGCGGAGGCTGCCGACTTCTTCTCCTTCGGCACCAACGACCTCACCCAGACCGTGTGGGGCTTCTCGCGCGACGACGTCGAAGGCGCGTTCTTCGGCCGCTACATGGACCTCGGCATCTTCGGGGTCAGCCCGTTCGAGACCATCGACGAGGAGGGTGTCGGACGACTCGTCCGCATCGCCGTCGAGGAGGGCCGTGCCGCACGCCCGGGCATCCACCTCGGCGTGTGCGGCGAGCACGGCGGCGACCCGGAGTCGGTGCACTTCTTCCACCGTGCGGGGCTCGACTACGTGTCCTGCTCACCGTTCCGGGTCCCGGTGGCCCGGCTCGAGGCAGGCCGCGTCGTCGTGGAGAGCGCAGGTAGCGACAGCAGGTGACACGGTCGAGTCTCATCCGTCTCGTGTGGCGCCTCGTCTCGTGGGTGCTCGTCCTGTCGTTCATCGTCGTGGCGTTCGTCGCGGGTCGGGTCTGGTGGGTCGCCCGGCATGACGACCGCCCGGCCTCCCAGGCGATCGTCGTGCTCGGCGCGAGCCAGTACGACGGCCGCCCGTCCCGGGTCTTCTCCGCGCGTCTCGGGCACGCGCTGGGGCTCTACCGCGAGGACGTGGCCCCGTACGTCGTCACAGTGGGTGGCTCGCTCCCCGGTGACCGCTTCACCGAGGCGGCCGCGGGCAAGCAGTGGCTGGTGGAGCGCGACGTCCCCTCGAACCGGGTGATCGCGGTCCAGGAGGGCGGGGACACCCTGCAGAGCCTCACGGCCGTGGACGGTGCGCTGGAGACACGGGACTGGACGAAGGTCGTCATCGTCACCGACCCGTGGCACTCGCTGCGGGCGCGCACGATGGCCGGCGACCTCGGCATGGAGGCGGCGACGTCTCCCGCCCGCAGCGGCCCCGCGGTGCGCACCCGGTCGACCGAGGTCCGCTACATCGTGCGCGAGACCCTGGCGCTGCTGTACTACGAGGTCTTCGGCGCGAGCAGCGAGCAGCAGGGGCCCAACGCGATCTAGCCTGAGCGCGCACGACGACCCGAGGGGGTGGACCCGTGGGGGGGTACGCGGAGCGGGACCTCGCGCGCTGGGTCGACGAGCACGGCAAGGCCGCGGAGCGTACGGCGTTCGCCCGCGACCGTGCCCGGGTGCTGCACTCGGCGGGGCTGCGCCGGCTGGCCGCGACGACACAGGTGGTCGTCCCGCACGAGAGCGACTTCCCGCGTACGCGGCTCACCCACTCGCTCGAGTGCGCGCAGGTGGGTCGCGAGCTGGGGGAGTTCCTCGGATGCGACCCCGACCTCGTCGAGACGGCCTGCCTCGCCCACGACCTGGGCCACCCGCCTTTCGGCCACAACGGGGAGACAGCGCTGGATGAGGTCGCGGCGGGATGCGGCGGCTTCGAGGGCAACGCGCAGTCCCTGCGCATCCTCACCCGCCTCGAGGCGAAGGCGTTCGCGGCCGACGGCCGCAGCGTGGGCCTCAACCTCACCCGGGCCACGCTCGACGCCGCCACCAAGTACCCGTGGCCGCGCGAGGACCCACGCTCTGCGGGCGGGCGCAAGTACGGCGTGTACGAGGACGACCTGGACGTGCTCGCATGGGCGCGGGCCGGCGCACCGGACGCGCGGCGCTGTCTGGAGGCCCAGGTCATGGACTGGGCGGACGACGTGGCCTACTCCGTCCACGACCTCGAGGACGCCCTGCACAGCGGCCATCTGTCCCCGGCCCGGCTGCGGGACCCGGACGAGAGCTCGGCACTGCTCGAGGAGACCCGAACGCGGTACGCCCCGCAGGCGAGCGCCGCCGCACTGGAGCAGGCCCTGGAGCGCCTGCTGTCCCTGTCGTACTGGCCGAGCGCGTACGACCGGTCGCACCGGGCGCTCGCCGCGCTGAAGAACGCGACCAGCCAGCTCATCGGCCGCTTCTGCGGCGCCGCGCAGATGGCGACGCGGGCCGAGTTCGGCGACGGCCCGCTGGCCCGCTACGACGCCGACCTGGTCGTCCCGGAGGGGACGGTGCTGGAGTGCGCCGTGCTCAAGGGGGTCACCGCCCGGTACGTGATGGCCCGGGAGGGGGTTGCCGAGCTGCAGCGGCGGCAGCGCACCCTGGTGGCAGAGCTGGCCGAGGCGCTGCTCGCCCAGGCGCCGGGCTGCCTCGACCCGGTGTTCGCGCCCGCGTTCGCCGACGCGGCAGACGATGCGGCCCGGCTGAGGGTGGTGGTCGACCAGGTGGCGTCGCTGACCGACCCGTCCGCCGAGGTCTGGCACGCGCGGCTGACCGGAGGCGACGGCGACACCGCCCGATGAGGCTGAAAGACTCGCGTGAGGGAAGGGGTACGTCATGAATGATCTGCAGACCTTCGTGATCGCGGGGGCGAGCCTCGCCGGTGCCAAGGCGGCGGAGACGCTGCGTGAGGAGGCCTTCACCGGCCGCATCCTGCTCGTCGGGGAAGAGGCGGAACGCCCCTACGAGCGTCCGCCCTTGTCCAAGCAGTACCTGGCCGGGTCGGCCGACCGGGAGTCGATCTTCGTCCACGCCGAGGAGTGGTACGCCGAGCACGACGTCGACCTGCTCCTCGGCACTCGCGTGACCGCGCTCGACCGAGAGGCGCACGAGGTGATGCTCTCGGACGGGTCCCGCGAGCGGTACGACAAGCTCCTGCTGGCCACCGGGTCGTCCCCGTTGCGACTGCGGATGACCGGCAGCGACGCGCCGAACGTGATGACCCTCCGGACGGTCGGCGACTCCGAGCGGCTGCGGGAGGCCGTGTCCGGGGGCGGCCACGTGGTCGTCGTGGGCGCCGGCTGGATCGGGCTGGAGACGGCTGCCGCGGCCCGCACGTACGGCGCGGAGGTGACGGTCGTCGAGCCCCAGCCCACGCCGCTGCACCAGGTGCTCGGCCCCGAGCTGGGCGAGGTGTTCGCGACCGTGCAGCGTGACCATGGGGTCGTCCTGCGGCTCGGGGAGGGGGTCGGCGCGCTGCGTACCAGCGGCGGGCGCGTCACCGAGGTCGTGACCAGCAGTGGCGACGCGGTGCCGGCCGACATCGTCGTCGTGGGGGTGGGCATCCGCCCGAACACCGAGATCGCCGAGGCGGCCGGCCTCGCGGTCGACCACGGGGTGCTCGTGGACGCCGCGCTGCGGACCGACGACCCGGACGTCTACGCGGCGGGTGACGTCGCCAACGCCTTCCACCCCGTCTTCGGCGAGCGGATCCGGGTCGAGCACTGGGCGAACGCGCTGAACGGCGGTCCCGTGGCGGCACGCTCGATGCTCGGACAGGACGTCGTGTACGACCGGGTGCCGTACTTCTTCTCCGACCAGTTCGACCTGGGTATGGAGTACTCCGGTTGGGCGCCGCGCGGTTCGTACGACCAGATCGTCTACCGCGGCGACGCGGCCAAGCGGGAGTTCGTCGCGTTCTGGCTGCAGGAGGGGCGCGTGCGGGCCGGCATGAACGTCAACGTGTGGGACGTGACCGCGCCGATCCAGGCCATGATCCTCTCCGGCAGGCAGATGGACCCGGAGCGCCTCGCGGACACGTCCTCGCCACTCGCGGACCTCACCGCCTGACCCACCGTCTGACCCCACCGCCGGGCCCCCACAACGCCGGACTGACGCCCGCTCGACCCGTGTGGGCCGGCCGGTGGAGGGCCCTCTCGCACGTACACTCGCCGGGTGGCTGGACGGATTCGCGATGAGGACATCGCTCTGGTGCGCGAACGCGCGCACATCGCGGAGATCGTCGGCGAGCACGTCGCGCTCCGCAACGCCGGCGGGGGCGAGCTCAAGGGCCTCTGCCCGTTCCACGACGAGCGCACACCGTCCTTCCACGTCGCCCCCACGAGAAACTTCTTCCACTGTTTCGGCTGCGGGGCAGGTGGCGACGTCATCACGTTCGTGATGAACGTGGAGCACCTCTCGTTCGCCGAGTCGGTCGAGCGGCTGGCCCAGGCCACCGGCGTAGAGCTCCGGTACGAGGAGGGGGGTGCGGCGCCCCGCCAGCAGCAAGGCCAGCGCACCCGCCTCGTCGAGGCGCACAAGGCAGCCGCCGAGTTCTACGCCGAACAGCTCCCCACCCCCGACGCGCAGACGGCGCGGCAGTTCCTGAGTGAGCGCGGCTTCGACCGTGAGGCCGCCGCCCACTTCGGCGTCGGCTACGCGCCACGGTCCTGGGACGCGCTCGTCGTCCACCTGCGGGGGCGGGGGTTCACCGACCGCGAGCTCACCGTCGGCGGGCTGGCCCGCGAGGGCCGCCGCGGGCCGATCGACAGGTTCCTCGGGCGGCTGCTGTGGCCGATCCGCGACATCACCGGCGACGTGATCGGGTTCGGCGCCCGTCGGCTGCACGACGACGACCGGATCGACGCCAAGTATGTCAACACGCCCGAGACGCCGATCTACAAGAAGAGCCACATCCTGTACGGGCTCGACCTGGCCAAGCGTGAGATCGCCCGCCGCCAGCAGGCCGTGCTCGTCGAGGGCTACACCGATGTCATGGCGGCGCACCTCTCCGGCGTCCCGACCGCGGTGGCCACCTGCGGTACCGCGTTCGGTGAGGACCACATCCGCATCCTGCGTCGCCTGCTCATGGACCAGAACGAGTTCACCGGCGAGGTCGTCTTCACGTTCGACGGGGACGCGGCAGGCCAGAAGGCGGCGATGCGGGCCTTCTCCGACGACCAGCGGTTCGTCACCCAGACCTTCGTCGCCGTCCAGCCGGATGGGCTCGACCCGTGCGACCTGCGCCAGCAGAAGGGCGACGCTGCCGTACGGGACCTGGTCGCCACCCGCGTACCCCTGTTCGAGTTCGCCATCCGGACGACGCTGCAACGGCACGACCTCGACATCCCGGAGGGCAGGGCCCATGCCCTGGAGGCGACCGTGCCCCTCGTCGCGCGGATCCGCGACGTCGCGCTGCGCGACGACTACGCCCGCCAGCTCGCCGGATGGGTGGGAGTGCCCGACCCGATGGAGATCGTCCGGCGGGTACGCGCCAGCGGCCGGGGCATGGCGGGGCGGCCTGACGCGGCCATGCGCCGGCCGGACTCGTCCGACCCTGTCCAGCAGGTGGAGCGGGAGGCGCTCAAGATCGCGCTGCAGCGTCCCGCCCTGGCCGGGCCGATGTTCGACGCGCTCGACGCGGACGTGTTCACGGCCCCGGCCCACGCCGCCGTGCACGCCGCCGTACGGGCTGCGGGCGGCGTGGGCACGCCCGCGGCCGGGGGACACGGCTGGGTCGGGCAGGTCCTGGACGCGGCCACCGACGACACCGTCCGGACGGTGATCACCGAGCTCACGGTCGAGCCCCTGCGCAGCGACGGCGAGACGGACGCCCGCTACGTGGAGGCCGTCCTCGCCCGGGCCAGGGAGCTCGCTGCGACCCGGCGCATCACCGAGGTCAAGTCCCGTCTGCAGAGGCTCAACCCGGTCGAGGCGGCGGACGACTACAACCGGCTGTTCGGCGAGCTCGTGACGCTCGAGCAGCACCGACGGGCCCTTCGGGAGCAGGCGATCGGCGCTCTGTAATCACCCATCCGGGTCATCTCACCCGCCCATCCGGGGCGGTTTGGCCGTTGTCGCGGTGTGGTTCCCCTCCCCGGAGCACACTGGACGGACCCGGATCGGACAAGGGGGTGGCTGTGGCTTCAGCCGCACCGGCACCGCAGGAGACGGTCTCCAGCGTCGCGGACGTTGTGTCCGCACTCGTGCAGCGCGGACGCGAGCACGGTGTCGTCACCGACGAGGACCTCGCCGATGAGCTCACCCGGGCCGGTCTCCCACCCACGTCGCTGGACGAGGTGACCACCCAGCTCGCCGCCGTCGGCGTCGAGATCGTCCTGGCCGACGAGGCGGAGGCCGAGGCCGCGGCAGCGGAGACCGCCGCCGCGGAGGCGCGCCTGCAGACCTCCCTGACCGACCCGATGCGGCTGTACCTGCGCGAGATCGGGCGCGTGCCGCTGCTCACCGCGGCGCAGGAGGTCGACCTGGCCCAGCGTGTGGAGGCGGGGGTCTTCGCCGAGGAGAAGCTCACCAAGGCCGACGGCCTGTCCTCGGAGCTGGCCCGCGAGCTCGAGATCATCGCAGCAGACGGCCACCGGGCCAAGCTCCACCTCATCGAGGCGAACCTGCGCCTCGTCGTCTCCATCGCGAAGCGGTACGTGGGCCGCGGCATGCCCCTGCTCGACCTGATCCAGGAGGGCAACCTCGGCCTGATCCGCGCGGTGGAGAAGTTCGACTACACCAAGGGCTACAAGTTCTCCACGTACGCGACCTGGTGGATCCGCCAGGCGATCACCCGCGCGCTCGCGGACCAGGCCCGGACCATCCGGGTGCCCGTCCACATGGTGGAGACGATCAACAAGATCCTCCGCATCCAGCGTCAGCTGCTCCAGGAGTTCGGACGCGAACCCACTCCCGAGGAGGTCGCCGAGCGGGTGGACATCACCCCCGACCGCGTCCTCGAGGCGCGCAAGCTGGCGCTCGAACCGGTCAGCCTGCACACGCCCGTCGGTGAGGCCGAGGACTCCGAGCTGGGGGACCTGATCGAGGACACCGAGGCTGCCGCACCTATCGAGTCGGCAGCCTTCCTGCTGCTGCGGGAGCATCTCGACCAGGTGCTGGCCGGGCTGGGGGAGCGGGAGAAGCGGGTCGTCCAGCTGCGCTACGGGCTCACCGATGGCCAGCCGCACACGCTCGAGGAGGTTGGCCAGGTCTTCGGCGTGACGCGCGAGCGCGTCCGTCAGATCGAGGCCAAGACGCTGGCCAAGCTGCGGCACCCGACGATCGCCCGGCAGCTTCGCGACTACCTCTGATCCCGGGGGTCCCGCCGGACGACGGCCGTGGCCCCGTGGACGTCCATGAGCGTTACGGTTCTCGCATGCGGCTGTTCCCCTGGCGTCGACGCCTGCCCAAGGCCGAGCGTGCCGCCGTCGGACTGACGCGGGGGGAGTACGTGATCGCGGTCGCGGCCACGGACGCCGGGGGCCGGGCCGTCGCCACCGACCGCGCTCTGTACCTCCCCGCCGCCGGCCAGGGGTACGAGCGGTTCGGCTGGGAGACCATCGCGCGGGCGTCCTGGAGTGACGGCGTCCTGCACGTGAGCGGCGCGGGACCGCCGGGGTCCGACCCGCCGGTTCGTGATGTCCCGCTCGCCGAGCCAGGAGGACTCGCGGACGCGGTGCACGACCGGGTGACCTCGACCGTCGTGGTGAGCCACCACGTCCGCCTGGACGGGCGCAAGGGCGTCCGCCTCATCGCCCGTCGTCGGCCAGGAACGTCCGGGGTCGAGGACCACCTCGTCTGGTCGATGTCGTTCGACAAGGGCGTCGACCCGTCCGACCCCGACGTCGCGGACCGGGCGGCGACGGCGCTCGAGGACGTGCGCCGCCAGCTCGGCGTCTGAGCTGCTCAAGCGTCAGGTGCTTGAGCGGTGTCAGGGGTGGCGCGGGGTCAGGAGTTGGCGCCGTGCCCGTTCGGCGCCGGGTACGCGTCCTGGCCGGCCCGGTGGCCGACGAACGGTACGCGCTCGCCGACACGCTCCGTCACGGCCCGGCCGGCGTGGGCGGCGAGGCCGGTTGCCTGGTGGCCGAGCGTGCTCGCGGTGTGCTGCACCTGCGGGCTGCCCATCACACGCCCCGCGGCGCGCTTGATCGACTCGTACCTCTCGCGGCCGGCGCGGGTGCCCACGACGTACCCGACGGCCGCACCAGCGAGGAACGCTGCCCTGTGCATCATCGAAGGCCTCCACTGTCGAGATGACGTCGTGGGCCTCGTACCCGGGTGTCGCACGGCTACGCGTACGCGCGGGTACGGGGCGGTCGGGGAGGGTCACCGTGCGCTAGCCTGGGTGTCGTTGTGCCCGATCTGTTCGGGTGCGATCCCGCGTAGCTCAATCGGCAGAGCGACCGGCTGTTAACCGGTAGGTTACTGGTTCAAGTCCAGTCGCGGGAGCGTCCATGATCGCCCCCGCCGGGCCCCGGTGGGGGCGATCGCGTCGTACGGGGCGGTAGCTCAGCGGGTCAGAGCAGCGGACTCATAATCCGTCGGTCGCGGGTTCGAGCCCCGCCCGCCCCACAGCAGCGGTTCCTCGCGTCACGACCTGTCCCGCTCGTCGCCGTCATCGCCTCCGACCGCCCGAAGCCGCCTAGTCCGCACTGAGTCCGCACCGAGTCGTCCGCACTCACCTGCGAAACAGCCTCATCATGGACGCCGGCTCCGCCGGCGCAAGAGGGTCAGCTTGCCACCGAAGCAACCTGGCAAAGCGACCGTGGGGCGCGCAGCCCCCTCTTAGGGATTGCCGGGGTGTGCTCCCACTGCGCGGGCCGACACAACCCACTCGCTACGCATACCACCAAGAAAGCACCAGCAGATGCTCGGTGCACCAACCCCGGTAGCCGAAGGCACCGGCCTCGGTGAGAAACCGGGCCCACGGGGCAGACCGAGCGGGCTGTGGCTGCGACAGTGGGCGCGACGCCCCGTGTGCCCTCCCGGCACCCGCTGGTTGCCACAGGCGCCCCAGGAGCGCGATGAGCTAGGCCCATAGATCAAGAAGGTGCTACCGGTGGTCTTCGACCCCGTGCTAGTCCGCGAACTCGAATTGCTGTCAGTAATAGTGCTTATTGCCACACAAAGCTCTGGACCCCTGACCAACGAGCAGATTGACCTGGCCATCGGCGTGCACACAGACCCCTACTGACAGGCAACAGCGGTCCGGCCTGCCGCGCTGACGCGCTCGCCCCTCTGCGCGCCAGTCTCCGGGCCGTCCGATTCCCGGCAAAGGTGGCTGCGTGATGGCCTGAGGCCAGCCTTGACCGCTCCCTCCAAGCCCGACGAGTGGCAGCTGCGAGCGGATGGTCGAGAAGTGGGAGTACCAGGGTGTTCGACGGTTCCCTGTGAGATGAGGATGAGCCCGCGCACCAGGTCGTCACTGGAGTTCTGCTCGCCAACCGCGCTCGCCGGAGGGACGATGGAACCGGCCCTCGGAGGGGAGGCACCATGGTCGCGGCGCGGCGGCTCCGCCGGCTGTCCCGAGGCAGCCAGGGGCGCATGCGTCCACGCGGGACGCGACGAGACCCGCTGTTGTCCGGGCCGCTCGAGCCGGACCCTCGACGCCGTGACGCTTCTCCCCAGGCCGACCCCCGAGCCCGGTTCCTGGGGGAGTAGATGGGCAACGGGATCTGATCGGACACCACTGCCGCGCAGGTGAGGAGGGGTTGTGAAGGTCGAGGAGGTGCTGAGCTCGGCACGCGAGGCCATGAGGGCGAAGCGTGTGTTCGCCGAGCCGTACGAGAAGAACGGGGTCACGGTCATCGCCGCGGCGAACGTCGCGGGCGGTGGAGGTGGTGGCGGCGGCCACGACCAGAACGCCGAGGGCTCAGGCGTGGGGTTCGGCGTGGCCGCGCGCCCCGCTGGTGCGTACGTCATCCGCGACGGCAAGGTGAGCTGGCGACCGGCCGTGGACGTGAACCGGCTGATCGGCACGCTCGGGGCGGTCGCCATTGCGTACCTGCTCAGTCGCGCCCGGATCGAGCGGTCGCGCGCCCGGCGAGCCCGTCGACGCTGAGCGTCGTCACCCCTCGACGGGGTCGTCGTCCCTACCGGGACCTCGCCAAGGGTCACCGGCCCGGGTCGGGCCCACGCGGGGCCGGCTCGCCGGGTGGAGAAACTCCAGATGAGGGGTAGAAACGGCCGCGGTGCGGCACAATGGCCGGGCGATCACGGGTGAACCCGTGCGGCGAGGACGCTGGGGAAGGCGCATCTCGCCCCGAGGGAGGACCCCGTGACGACCTGTGGCGTGCTGTTCGTCCACTCCGCGCCGGCCGCGCTGTGCCCACACGTCGAGTGGGCGATCAGCGGCGTCATGGGGTCGCGCGCGTCCTTCGCCTGGCAGCCCCAGTCGGCGTCCCCTGGTCACCTGCGTACCGAGCTGTGCTGGGAGGGCCCCGCGGGGTCCGCCTCCCGGATGGCCTCCGCGCTCCGCGGCTGGCAGGCGCTCCGGTTCGAGGTCACCGAGGACCCCGGCCCGGGACGAGAGGGGGAGCGCTACGCGTACACGCCCACCCTCGGGGTCTTCTGTGCCGTCACCGGAATTCACGGGGACATCCTCGTCCCCGAGGACCGGCTGAAGGCCGCCCTGGCTGCGGCTGCCCGCGGCGAGAGCCAACTCGAGGACGAGGTACGGCGTCTCGTCGGCCGGCCCTGGGACGACGAGCTCGAGCCCTTCCGGCACGCCGGTGACGGCGCGCCGGTGCGCTGGCTGCACGAGGTGGGCTGACCCGCCGCGCAGGTGCCCCGTGGCTCGCCGCCTCCGGCCACTTCCGGCAGGAGGATCGTGCCGAGGACGAGGGATCTACAGCGGGATGTTGCCGTGGTCCCCGCGCACGTTGTCCGCGGCAGCGATGGCCGCGGCCAGCGCGCTCCGGGTGACCGTGGGCTCCACAACCTCGTCGATGACGCCGAGGTCCTGGGCGCGCTGCAGCCCGCCGGCGAGCTCCTCGTGCTCCTCCGCGAGAGAGGCCTCGGTCTGCGGACGAAGGTCCTCCGGCACGTCGGCGAGCCGCCGCCGGTGCAGGATGCGTACCGCGGCCACCGCGCCCATCACCGCGACCGTCGCGTCCGGCCAGGCGAACACCTTGGTGGCACCGAGCGCGCGCGAGTTCATGGCGATGTACGCGCCGCCGTACGCCTTGCGGGTCACGAGCGTCACCCGCGGCACGACCGACTCGGCGAACGCGTGCAGCAGCTTGGCCCCACGACGGACGACGCCGTCCCACTCCTGGCCCACGCCGGGCAGGTAGCCCGGCACGTCGACGAGCACGACCATCGGGACGCCGAACGCGTCGCACATGCGGACGAAGCGTGCCGCCTTCTCGGCCGAGGCCGAGTCCAGGCAGCCGCCGAGCCGCAGCGGGTTGTTGGCGATGACCCCGACCGTCCGGCCGCCGAGACGCCCGAGCACGGTCACGATGTTCGGCGCCCACTTCGGGTGGAGCTCGATGCCGGTGTCCGCGTCCAGCACGTGCTCGACCAGCGGGTGTACGTCGTACGCCCGCCTTGCGGAGTCGGGCAGCAGGTCGCTCAGGTCCACGTCGTGGACCTCCCCGACCTTGCCCGGTGCGCCGAGCAGGGCACCGAGCCGTCGAGCCTCGGCGAGCGCGTCGGGCTCGGAGTCGGTGACGACGTGGACGACGCCGCTGCGGCGTCCGTGCGGCTCCGGGCCGCCGAGCCGCAGCGCGTCCACGTCCTCGCCGGTCACCGAGCGGACGACGTCCGGCCCGGTGACGAACACCCGGCCGTTCGGGCCGAGGATCACCACGTCGGTGAGCGCCGGCCCGTACGCCGCGCCTCCCGCGGCCGGGCCCAGCACCACGGAGATCTGCGGCACCTTGCCCGAGGCGCGCGTCATGACGGCGAAGATCATGCCCACGGCGTGCAGGCTCTCGACGCCCTCACGCAGCCGGGCGCCCCCGGAGTGCCACAGCCCGAGCACGGGGACGCCGTCGGCGAGCGCACGCTCGTACGCGTGCACCACGACCGCGCAGCCCTCCGAGCCCATCGCGCCACCCTGGATGGTCGGGTCGCTGCAGAAGGCGACGACCGGCGTGCCGTGCACGCAGCCCGTCGCGGCGAGCATGCCGGAGGTGTCCTCCTGCGTGATGGGCGCGAACGTGCCCTCGTCGAAGAGGGCGGTGAGCCGGTGCCGTGGCAGGCGCGGGTCGTTCTCCCGTTGGGGTTTCGCCGTTCCGCGGGACTGCGCCGGCGGACGGGAGTCGACTGCGGTCACTCGGACCTCCGGAGCGCGAGGGTGATGTTGTGTCCGCCGAACCCGAACGAGTTGTTCAGGGCGACGATCGGACCGTCGGGCAGCACCCGGGTCTCGCCACGGGCGATGTCCAGCCCGATCTCGTCGTCCGGGTCGTCCAGGTTGATCGTCGGCGGGGCCTTGCGGTCCTGCAGAGCGAGGATCACCGCGATGGACTCGACGGCCCCCGCGGCCCCGAGCAGGTGGCCGGTCATCGACTTCGTCGACGTGACGA
The DNA here is from genome assembly GCA_050743265.1 of Actinomycetes bacterium. GTDB lineage: Bacteria > Actinomycetota > Actinomycetes > JBOGEN01 > JBOGEN01 > JBOGEN01. The sequence goes on along the minus strand of JBOGEN010000145.1, from coordinate 19,225 downwards.
TCACCTGCGCGGCGGCGTCGCCCAGCGCAGCCCTGATCGCGGCCGCCTCGGCGACGTCCCCCAGCGGGGTGGACGTCGCGTGCGCGTTGAGGTGCACGACCTGGTCCGCGCGCAGGCCGCCGTTCTCCAGCGCCATCCGGATGGCGCGCGTGGCGCCGACCCCGTCGGGGTCGGGCTGCGCGATGTGGTGCGAGTCCGCGGTCATCCCCGCGGAGACGACCTCGGCGTACACGTGGGCGTCCCGCCGAGCGGCGTGCTCGGCGGACTCCAGCACGACGATGCCCGCGCCCTCGCCGAGCACGAAGCCGTCGCGGCCCTTGTCGTACGGGCGGGACGCACGCTCCGGCTCGTCGTTGCGCCGGGACAGCGCCATCATCTGGGCGAACGCCGCCATCGGCAGCGCATGGATCGCAGCCTCGGTGCCGCCTGCCACGACGACGTCCGCGCGCCCGCTGCGGATCATGTCGACCCCGTACGCGATGGCCTCCGCCCCGGACGCGCACGCGGACACCGGCGTGTGCACGCCGGCCTTCGCGCCCACCTCGAGGCCGACCGCTGCGGCCGGGCCGTTCGGCATGAGCATCGGGATCGACAGCGGGGAGACCCGGCGCGGGCCCTTCTCCTTGAGCACGTCGTAGTTGTCGAGCAGCGTCGTCACGCCACCGATGCCGGTGGCGACGGCGACGCCCAGCCGCTCCGGAGGGAACGGCGGCTCGGCCTTGCTCTCGGTGCCCTCGGTGCCCGGCTCGCCGGTGCCGAAGCCCGCGTCCTTCCAGGCCTCGCGGGCAGCCACGAGCGCGAACTGACCGGACCGGTCGAGCCGCCGCGCGACCACTCGGCCGAGCACGTCCACCGGCTCGACAGCGACGCGCGCGCCGATGTGCACAGGCAGCTGCTCGACCCAGTCGCCGGTGAGCGTACGGACGCCGGACTGGCCTGCGAGCAGGGCAGCCCACGTCGATGCGACATCGCCGCCTACCGGCGTGGTCGCCCCGAGACCGGTCACCACGACTCGAGCCGAGCCGTGCTCGGTCATCGGTCCCAATGTCACGCCACAGCACCTGCCCGTTCGATGTAGGAGACGGCGTCGCCGACGGTCCGCAGGTTCTTCACGTCGTCGTCCGGGATCTTCACGCCGAACTTCTCCTCGGCGGCGACGACGACCTCGACCATGGACAGTGAGTCGATGTCGAGGTCGTCGGTGAAGGACTTGTCGCCCTGGACGTCCTCCGCGGGGATACCGGCGACCTCGTTGACGATCTCGGCGAGTCCGGTCTGGATCTCCTGCTGGCTCATCGCCATGGTGTGCTCCTTCTTCTCTCGTGTGCTTCTGGTCGCGGGCCGCACACCGGAGGGCGGCCCTCCGGCGTGGCCCAGGTCAGGGCAGGACGACGACCTGCGCCGCGTACACCAGCCCGGCTCCGAACCCGATGAGGAGCGCGAGGCCCCCCGGCTGCGCTTCGCCCGTCTCGAGCATGCGCTCCATGGCCAGCGGGATGGAGGCAGCCGAGGTGTTCCCCGTCTCCGCGATGTCACGCGCGACCGGCACGTGCGAGGGCAGCTTCAGCGCCTTCACCATCGCGTCCGTGATGCGCATGTTCGCCTGGTGGGGGATGAACGCGGCCAGGTCACCGGCCTCGACGTCCGCGGCCTCCAGGGCGCGCTTGGCGACGGGGGCCATCTGCCACACGGCCCAGCGGAACACCTGCTGGCCGCTCATGCGCAGGGCCGGCCAGGACACGTCGGCGGAGTCGTGGACCTCCTGCCAGGAGTAGTTCTGCTCGATCGCGTCCAGCTGGGAGCCGTCCGAGCCCCAGACCGTCGGCCCGATGCCGGGCTCGTCGGACGGGCCGATGACGACGGCGCCCGCTCCGTCCCCGAAGAGGAACGCCGTGGACCGGTCCGAGTGGTCGAGGATGTCGGTGAGCCGCTCCACCCCGATGACGAGGACGTACTCCGCGGAGCCGCCGCGCACCATGTCGCTGGCCAGGGAGACGCCGTAGCAGAAGCCCGCGCACGCGGCCGAGATGTCCAGCGACGGCGCCCGGGTCGCCCCGAGCCGGTAGCCGATCTCGGCGGCCACCGAGGGGGTCTGCTTCAGGTGCGAGACCGTGGCGACCAGGACGCAGCCCAGCTGCTCGGGGGCGATGCCCGCCTGCGCGATCGCCTTGCCCGCGGCCTGCAGCGACATCTCCGCGACGGTCTCCTCGTCCGAGGCGTGCCGCCGGCTCTGGATGCCGGAGCGGTCCTGGATCCACTGGTCCGAGGAGTCGATCCGCTCACAGATGTCCTCGTTCGTGACGACGCGCGCAGGGCGGTAGCCGCCGACACCCAGGATCCGGGCGTGACGGGCCCCGGTCCCTGAGGTGGAGATGGCGGTCATGCGGGCACCTCCTCGGGGTGCAGGCGCAGCAGCGGCTGCCCGGGCGACACGGGGTCCCCGTCCTCGACGAGCCACTCGATCAGGGTCCCGCCGCTGGCGGCGGTCACCGTACGGGAGTCGCGGCGGTTCACGACGGCCCCGACGGGGGCGCCCGGTGGCAGCGTCTCGCCCAGCTCAGCGTCTCCGGACTTGAACGTGCCGCCGAACGGGGCGACGACGAGCCGCCACGTGGGGGCGTCGTCGAGCAGGTTCGGTGAGCCGTGCCGCTCGGCGAACGCCCGGGCCTCGTCCAGGTCGTCCGGGGTCTTGAGGGTGCAGGTGTCCACACCCTTGAGACCGCGCTTGACCAGGCCGGTGAGCGTGCCCGCCGGGGGTACCTCGATCACCCCGGTGACGCCCAGGCTGCCGAGCGTGCGCATCACGAGGTCCCAGCGGACCGGCGCGCTCACCTGGCCGACGAGACGTGCGAGCACGTCGCGTCCGTCGTGGACGACGGCCCCGTCGGCGTTGCTCAGCAGCCGCAGGCGGGGGTCGTGGGTGCTGATCGCGGACGAGAGGTGCTCGAGCCGCGCGACCGCGGGAGCCATGTGGTGGGTGTGGAACGCGCCAGCGACCGACAGCGGCCGCAGCCGGGCGCCCTCGGGCGGGTCGGCCTGCAGGGCCTCGAGCTGCTCCGTCGTGCCGGCGGCCACGATCTGGCCCGACCCGTTGTCGTTGGCGGGGGTGAGGCCGTGCTCCTCTAGCTTGGCCAGGACGGCGTCCCGGTCGCCGCCGAGCAGGGCGGTCATGCCGGTCGGCGTCGCCGCGGACGCCTCGGCCATCGCGTTGCCGCGCTCCCGCACGAACACCATCGCCTGCTCGGCGGTGATGACGCCCGACCCGGCGGCGGCGGTGATCTCGCCGACGCTGTGCCCGGCGGCGGCCCCGACCAGCTTGTACGCGTCCGCGGGTTGCGGGAACAGGGCGAGCGCGCCGAGCAGGCCGGAGGCCACGAGGAGCGGCTGGGCCACTGCGGTGTCACGGATCGTGTCCGCGTCGGCCTCGGTGCCGTGGTGGCGCAGGTCGAGCCCGGCGACGGCGGAGAGCCAGTCGAGCCGTTCGGTGAAGCCGGGGACCTCGAGCCACGGCGTCAGGAAGCCGGGAGTCTGGGCACCTTGTCCGGGGGCGAGAAGCGCGAGCACGCTCCCTACCCTGCCTGCTCGGACCGGACAGCCCGGGTATCGCCAGGGACGAAGATTCCGGGCCTGGATTTGTAGGAATCCTACAGATCAGGGGAATCCCGCAGGCGACCCAGCGCCAGCGCCACCCGAAGCGCGTACGCTGCCCGGGGGTCACCGGCTGTGAGCCCGGTCACCTCCTCCACGCGGCGCAGGCGGTAGCGCACCGTGTTCGGGTGGACGTAGAGCAACCGGGCGGCCGCCTCCAGCGAGGACGACTGCTCCAGGTACGCGGACACGGTCTCGTGCAGCACGGCACCGGCCTTGACCAGGGGTCTGTAGACCTCCTCCACGAGGAGCCGACGCGCCTCCTCGTCCCCGGCCAGCACGCGTTCGGGCAGCAGGTCGTCGGCCAGGACGGGCCGCGGGGCGTCCGGCCAGGCGGCCACGGCCCGCAGCCCGGCCACCGCGGAGCGGGCCGAGTCTGCGGCGCCCATCAGGTCAGGGACGGTCGGCCCGACCACGACGGCGCCCGGGCCGAACTGGCCGGCCAGGGCCCGGGCGGCCCGGACCGGGTCGTCCACCCCGCCGAGGATCGCGATCAGCCGGTCCCCGTGGACCCCGGCGAGCACGTCGAGGCGGGCGTGCCGTGCTCCGCGTTGGATGTCGTCGACGACCGCTTCGGGGTCGTCGTGCGGCACGGTGCCGGCCACCACGACCACCGAGTCGGGCGATCCCCAGCCCAGTGCGGCAGCCCGCGAGCGGACGGCCTCGTCGGCCTCCCCGCGGAGCAGCGCGTCGACCACGAGCGCCTCGAGCCGCGCGTCCCACGCGCCCCGGGCCTCGGCCGCCTGGGCGTACACCTGGGCCGCGGCGAAGGCCACCTCGCGGGAGTACTTGAGGACGGCCTCGCGGAGCATCGGCTCCTCGCCCGGGGCGGCGAGCTCGTCGACCTGCTCCTCGACGATCGCGATGACGACCCGGACGAGCTCCACCGTCTGCTGCAGCGTCACCGCCCGCGTGAGCTCGCGGGGGGCGGTGCCGAACACGTCGGCGGTGATGGCCTGCGGCCGGTCCGGCGTACGGAACCACTCGACGAACGCGGCGATTCCGGCCTGTGCGACGAGCCCCACCCAGGAGCGGTTGTCCGGAGGCATGGCCCGGTACCACGGCAGCTGGTCGTCCATCCGCGCGATCGCGGCCGACGCCAGCGCGCCGGTAGCGCGCTCGAGGCGACGCACGGTCGCGGCACGGCGTCGTGGGACCACAGCCGCAGCGTAGGCCAGCACGTGCCGGGGGAGCGGGTCTGGAGCCCGGGACACGGGACGGGAGAGGATCGACCCGTGACCCCCCGACGGGCCGAGGAGCCCCGCGACCCGGTGGCGGACCTGCGCCGCATCGCCTTCTGGCTCGAGCGTGCCCGCGAGCCGACGTACCGGGTCAAGGCGTTCCGTACGGCCGCGGACGTCGTCGCAGGGCTGGACGAGGCCGAGCTCGCCGACCGGGTGAGCGAGGGCACCCTGACCGAGCTCAAGGGCGTCGGCAAGGTCACCGCGACGGCAGTGGCCGAGTCGCTCGCGGGCGAGGAGCCCGTCTACCTCCGCCGACTCGAGTCGACCGACGGGCGGCCCGTCGCCGAGGGAGGGGCGGAGCTGCGTGCGGCCCTGCAGGGAGACCTGCACACGCACTCGGACTGGTCGGACGGGGGGAGCCCGATCGAGGAGATGGCCCGCACCGCCCGCGACCTCGGCCACGCGTACGTCGCGCTCACCGACCACTCGCCGCAGCTCACCGTGGCCAACGGCCTGTCGAGGGACCGGCTGATGACGCAGCTCGACGTCGTCGCCGAGCTGAACGAGCGCCTGGCCCCGTTCCGCATCCTCACCGGCACCGAGACCGACATCCGCGAGGACGGCAGCCTCGACCACGACGAGGTCGTGCTGGCCCGCCTCGACGTCGTGGTCGCCAGCGTGCACTCGAAGCTGCGGATGCCCCGGGACGAGATGACCCGGCGGATGGTCACCGCGATCGCGAACCCCCACGCCGACGTGCTCGGCCACTGCACGGGACGACTGGTCACCGGGGGGCGCGGCACCCGTCCGGAGAGCGAGTTCGACCACGAGATCGTCTTCGAGGCGTGCCGGAGGTTCGGGGTCGCCGTCGAGGTCAACTCTCGTCCCGAACGGCTCGACCCGCCGAAACGCCTGCTCCGGCTGGCGGTCGAGGCGGGCTGCCGCGTGAGCATCGACACGGACGCACACGCGCCGGGCCAGCTGGACTGGCAGCCCTACGGGTGCGAGCGCGCGGCCGCTTGCGGCGTCCCGGTCGAGCAGGTCGTCAACACCTGGGACGTGGACGCCCTGTTGGCCTGGACCGCCCGGCACGACTGACCGAGGGCCCGGGCCGGAGCGCACCTGCCCCGGCCGAAGGCCCAGCCGAGGGCCCCGGCTGCGGGCGCCCAGCAACCTCGATGCGGAACACTCGTGCCCATGACCGCCTCTCCGCAGAAGCCCGACCCCACCTACCTGGAGCGCCTCGCCGCCCGGACGGCACGGCTGGTCGCCGAGGCCGAGCCGGTCACGTCCCCGTACGGGGGTGTGTCCGACGACGTCGCCGACGCCGTCACGGCCGCCGTCGCGAGCAGCCGGGACGCGTTGTGCGCGCTGAGCCACGACGTGCACGCCCATCCCGAGGAGGGGTTCGCCGAGCACCATGCCGTCGCGGCCATCGCGGCGTATCTCCGCGAGGCCGGGCACGACGTCGAGACCGGGGTGCTGGGGGTCGAGACCGCGCTGCGCGCCCAGGCCGGCGCGGGACGTCCGCGGGTCGCCGTCCTCGCGGAGTACGACGCGCTGCCGGGCGTGGGGCACGCGTGCGGACACAACGTGATCGCGGCCACCGCCGTCGGCGCCTTCTGCGCCGTGGCGGAGCAGGTGCAGGCCCTGGGGGGGTCTGTCGTCCTGCTCGGCACGCCCGCGGAGGAGGGCGGCGGCGGCAAGGAGGTGCTCGCCCGGGCGGGTGCTTTCGACGACGTGGACGCCGCCTTGATGCTGCACCCGTTCGACTACGACGTGGCCGACCACCCGTTCCTCGGCCGGCGGGTCGTCGAGGTGACCTACCGCGGTGTCGCCGCGCACGCGTCCGCGATGCCGTTCATGGGGCGCAACGCGCTCGACGGCGTCGTGGCGGCGTACACCGGGATTGCCGCGCTGCGCCAGCACATCCCGCCCACGGACCGGGTGCACGGCATCATCACGGATGGCGGCGCGCGCGCGAACGTCGTCCCCGAGCGGGCGGCGGCGCTGTTCTACCTCCGCTCGTCCGAGCCGGAGACCCTGACGGACCTCTGCGCCCGCGCGCAGGACGTGTTCACCGGCGCCGCCGCCGCGACCGGGACGGCTGTGGACGTGACGTGGGACCCGCAGCCGGCGTACCTGCCGATCCGCCACAACGGGCCGCTGGCCGCCCGGTACGCCGTCCGCGCCAGCGCGCGCGGACGGCAGGTGCTGCCCGCCGGGATTGTGCCGGAGGCGTTCACCGGGTCCACGGACCTCGGGAACGTCTCCGTCCGCATCCCCGCGATCCATCCGATGCTCGCGCTCGCCCCGCCCGGCACCTCCCTGCACACGGTGGAGTTCGCCGCGGCGGCGTCGACCGAGGCCGCGGACGACGCCGTCGCCGACGGGGCGGCGGGGCTGGCCCTCACCGTCGCCGACTTCCTCGCCGACGCGGAGCTGCGTACGGCCGTCGCGGACGCGTTCGCGGAGGACGGGGGCGCGCTCGACGTCGCGAGGCTGCTGGACGAGCGGCCCGGATGAGCGCCCCGCACGTGGAGGTGCAGCGTGCGGCGGACCGGTTCGCCACCCGCGCAGGGTGGCTCCAGTCGCGGCACTCCTTCTCGTTCGGCCCGCATTACGACCCGGCCAACACGCACTTCGGTCTGCTGCTCGTCTCCAACGACGACGTCGTCGCACCCGGCACCGGGTTCGAGACGCACCCGCACCGCGACATGGAGATCGTCACCTGGGTGCTCGAGGGCCAGCTCGTCCACCAGGACTCGGAAGGGCACAGCGGCGTCATCCACCCGGGCCTCGCACAGCGGATGAGCGCGGGCACCGGCATCCTGCACTCGGAGAAGAACGACGCATGGCGCCTGACCGGCGACGCGTCCCACGAGGACCCGGTGCACTTCGTGCAGATGTGGGTGGCGCCGGACACCGCGCGGCTGCGCCCCGCGTACGAGCAGCGCGACATCACCCGTGAGCTCGAGGACGGCGGGCTGGTCCCGGTCGCGTCCGGTATGGCGCGGCACGAGGCCGCCATCTCCCTGCACCAGCAGGACGCGGCCCTGCACTCCGCCCGGCTCTACGCCGGTGACGTGGTCGCGCTACCGGTGGCCCGCTTCGTGCACCTCTACGTCGCACGCGGTGCCGTCGACCTCGAGGGCACCGGACGGCTCCACACAGGTGACGCCGCACGTGTCGTCGGCTCCGACGGTCCTCGCGTGAGCGCACTCGGCGACGCGGAGGTGCTGGTGTGGGAGATGCACGCGTCGATCGGGCCGTGACCGCACCCGGGGTATTCGCTACCGTCATCCTCCGTGATGCTTCCCCCTGCTCCCGGACCTGCCCAGGACCCGGGCTACGTCGCCTCGTTGCGGACCGGGACCGGTCAGCTGGGGGCGACGCGTCGCCTCGCGTTCGCGCTGGTGATGACCCCGGTGCTGCTCTGGGTGTGGGTCCCGTTCATCCCCCTCGGCACGCGTGCGATGCCCGCGTGGGCGCTGCTCGTCGTCGCCGGCGCGGTCGTCGTCACCATGGGGCTCGCACGGCTCGTGGCCGAGACCGTGTCGCCGCTCGCTCCACGTCTCGGCCCGCCCGAGGCACGCGCGGAGGCGCTCGTCGTGTTCCGCAGCCAGGTGCTGTTCCAGGTCGTCGTCGCGAGCACGCCGGTGTTCACCGGCTTCGTCATGGCGATCGTCGCCCACTCGGCGACCCCCTGGACGGCAGGCTTCATCCTGGGCTGGCCGCTGATGATGCTCGCGCTGCCCACGACGACCGTGGTCGAGCGGATCCGTCAGCGGCTCGAGGAGCACGGCGTCACGAGCGACCTGTGGGCGGGCCTGCTGCAGGTGCCCGCGCCGACCTCGCCACGCGAACGCCCGCCGGCGTCGCCACGCTGAGGTCCGCCGACCTCGCCACGCGAGCGCGGCGAGGTCGGCGCCGGCGTCAGGCGTCGCCGCCCACCGTGCCGACGCCGGCCGCGGTCACGTCGTCGATGCGGTACCGGTCCAGTGCCTCCCGAACCATCTCCGGTTTGACCTCGCCGCGTCGCGCCAGCTCGCGCAGCACCGCGACGGTGATCGACTCGGCGTCCACCTTGAAATGGCGACGTACGGCTCCGCGGGTGTCGGAGAGGCCGAACCCGTCGGTGCCGAGCGAGGCGTAGTCGCCCGGCACCCACCGCGAGATCTGGTCCGGCACCTGGCGCATGTAGTCGCTCACCGCGACGACCGGGCCCTGACGGCCCTCGAGCGCCCGCGTCACGTACGGGACGCGCTGCTCGCCGTCCGGGTTCAGCAGGTTCTCGGCGTCGCAGACGATCGCCTCACGCCGCAGCTCCGTCCACGACGTCGCGGACCAGACGTCCGCGAGAACGCCCCAGTCCTCGGCGAGCCGCTGCTGCGCCGCGAGCGCCCACGGCACGCCGACGCCGGACGCGAGCACCTGGGCGCGCGGTCGCTCGCCGTCCCCGTGCGCCTCCCGGTACAGGTACAGGCCGCAGAGCAGCCCGTCCACGTCCAGGTTCTCCGGCTCCGGCGGCTGGACCAGCGGCTCGTTGTAGATGGTGAGGTAGTAGAAGACGTCCTCGCCGTTCGGGTGCTCCTCGGTCGAGCCGTACATGCGCCGGAGCGCGTCCTGGGTGATGTACGCCATCTCGAACGCCCACGCCGGGTCGTACGAGATGCAGGCCGGGTTCGTCGAGGCGAGCAGCGGCGAGTGCCCGTCGTTGTGCTGGAGGCCCTCCCCGGTCAGCGTCGTCCGCCCGGCGGTGGCGCCGAGCAGGAAGCCGCGGGTCATCTGGTCGGCGGCCGCCCACATGAAGTCGCCGGTCCGCTGGAACCCGAACATCGAGTAGAAGATGTAGATCGGGATCATGTGCTCGCTGTGCGTGGCGTACGACGTGCCCGCGGCGATGAAGGATCCCATCGCCCCTGCTTCGCTGATGCCCTCGTGCAGGATCTGGCCCTGCTCGTGCTCCTTGTACGACAGGATCAGGTCGCGGTCGACCGCCTCGTAGTTCTGCCCGTGCGGGGAGTAGATCTTCGCCGTCGGGAACAGCGAGTCCATGCCGAACGTGCGTGCCTCGTCCGGGATGATCGGGACGAACCGCGCGCCGATGCCCTCGTCCTTGATGAGGTCCTTGAGCAGCCGGACGAATGCCATCGTCGTGGCGACCGCCTGCTTGCCCGAGCCCTGCTTGAGCGACCCGTACACGGGGTCGCCCGGCAGCTTCAGCGGCTTCGCGCGTACTCGGCGCTCGGGCAGCGGACCGCCGAGCGCGGCCCGGCGCTCCTTCATGTACTGGATCTCCTCGGAATCCTCCCCGGGGTGGAAGTACGGCGGGAGAGGCGCCTCGAGGGCCTCGTCCGAGATCGGCAGGTAGAGCCGGTCCCGAAACATGCGCAGGTCGTCCTTGGTGAGCTTCTTCATCTGGTGGGTGGCGTTGCGGCCCTCGAAGTTCGGGCCAAGTGTCCACCCCTTGATGGTCTGGGCGAGGATCACGGTCGGCTGCCCGACGTGCTCGCGGGCGGCCTTGAACGCGGCGTAGATCTTGCGGTAGTCATGCCCGCCGCGCGACAGCTTCTGCAGCTGCTCGTCGCTCATGCCCTCGGCCATCTTGCGCAGCCGGGCGTCGTCACCGAAGAAGTTCTGCCTGATGTAGGCACCGGACTCGACGGCGTACGTCTGGAACTGGCCGTCCGGCGTCGTGTTCATCTTGTGCACGAGTGCGCCGTCGACGTCCTGGGCGAGCAGCGGGTCCCAGTCGCGGCCCCAGACCACCTTGATGACGTTCCAGCCCGCGCCGCGGAAGTACGCCTCCAGCTCTTGGATGATCTTGCCGTTGCCGCGGACGGGCCCGTCCAGACGCTGCAGGTTGCAGTTGATGACGAACGTGAGGTTGTCGAGCTCCTCGCGGCTGGCGACGCCGATGGCGCCGAGCGACTCGACCTCGTCCATCTCGCCGTCGCCGAGGAACGCCCAGACGTGCGACCGGGTGGTGTCGGCGATCCCGCGGGAGTACAGGTAGCGGTTGAACCGCGCCTGGTAGATCGAGTCGACGGCGGTGAGCCCCATCGACACGGTGGGGAACTCCCAGAAGTCCTGCATGAGCCGGGGGTGCGGGTACGAGGGGAGCCCGGTGGGGAGCCCGTCTACGCGGTGGGAGAGCTCCTGGCGGAAGCCGTCGAGCCGATCCTCGTGAAGGCGGCCCTCCAGGTACGCCCGCGCGTACACGCCCGGGGCGGCGTGACCCTGGAAGAAGACCTGGTCACCGGACTCCCCGCCGACCTTGCCGCGGAAGAAGTGGTTGTAGCCGACCTCGTACAGCGCGGCCGACGACGCGTACGTGGCGATGTGCCCGCCGACGCCCAGTTCGGGACGGTTCGCCCGGGACACCATGATCGCCGCGTTCCAGCGGATGAACGCCCGGATGCGCCGCTCGATGTGCTCGTCCCCGGGGAACCAGGGCTCTGCCTCGGGCGCGATCGTGTTGATGTAGTCGGTGCTGCGCAGGCCTGGGACGCCGACCTGGTTCTGGCGCGCCCGCTCGAGCAGCCGCAGCATGAGGTAGCGCGCCCGGACCCGGCCCTGCTCGTTGATGACCGCGTCGAGGGACTCCAGCCACTCGCTGGTCTCTGCCGGGTCGATGTCCGGCAGCTGGCTGGGCAGGCCGTCGCTGATGATCGAGAAACGTTCGCGTCCGGTAGCCACCTGCGGTTCTCTCGTTTCGTGGTCGTGGGATACACCTGTTCGTCCCCATCGTCGTACGAGGACGGCGTGTCAGTCATCTCTACCACCTGGTAACCGGACCCCCCGCCCCTTGGCGGGCAGGCCGTGACCCGGCAGGCTGGGAGTGCGCCGCACCGCAAGGAGGACTGCCATGCAGGCAACCATCGGGGACCGTCTCCACGTGCACGGGCGCACGGTCGGGGAGGTGGACCACATCGGCGAGATCATCGAGATCAGGGGCGACGCGGGCAGCCCCCCGTACGTCGTGCGCTGGTCCGACGGGCACGAGGGCCTTGTCTTCCCTGGCCCTGACGCCGTCGTGGAGCCCCCTCAGAAGGCCTGAGCCGACCTGTGGCGGGGTAGGGCGGCCCTCATGGAGAGCGTCGTCCTCGAGATCCGCACCGGGAGCCGAGAGACCGTCCACGACCTGACCGGGGAGTGCCGCCGCTTCCTGGGCGAGGCGGCCGGCGGTCTCGACGGCCTGCTGCACGTGTTCGTCCCGCATGCCACGGCCGGGGTCGCGGTGATCGAGACCGGGGCCGGCACCGACGAGGACCTGCTCGCGGCCCTGGAGGCGGTGCTGCCGCCCGGCGCGGGCTGGCGGCACCGGCACGGGTCGCCCGGCCACGGCCGTGACCACGTCGTTCCGGCCTTCGTGCCGCCGTACGCCTCGGTACCCGTGGTGGGCGGGCGGATGGCCCTGGGCACCTGGCAGTCCGTCTGCCTCGTGGACACCAACGCCGACAACCCGAGCAGGTCCGTCCGGCTCTCGTTCCTGCGGGGCTGACCTGCACTCGGAGCAGGTCGCCGGGGCGACCGGGCCCCGTCCGGGCCAGTGGACGCGTTTCTGAGTCGTCCAGCGAGGACTGGGCGGATACTTGCGCGCAAGCCAAGGCTTGTGTGGACTACTCGACCACAGCCCCGGAAAGACCGGGCCGATCTTGGGAGGACATTCTGTGAGCGCGACCGCGGACCACGCGGAGGGGCAGCGCGGCATGGCGCAACGACTCGGGCTCAAGCCCGGGCAGGTGGTCCAGGAGCTCGGCTACGACGACGACTGCGACCAGGTCCTGCGTGACGCCGTCGCCGAGCTGACCGGCAACGACCTCGTCGACGAGGACTACCAGGACGTCGCGGACGTGGTCATCCTCTGGTGGCGTGACGACGACGGCGACCTCGTGGACTCCCTCGTCGATGCGCTGACCCTGCTCGCCGACGGCGGGGTGATCTGGCTCCTCACGCCCAAGGCGGGACGCGACGGGCATGTCGAGCCCAGCGACATCGGCGAGGCCGCCCCCACCGCCGGGCTCAACCAGACGAGCAGCGTGAGCGCTGCCCAGGAATGGTCGGGCACGCGGCTGGTGGCCCCACGGACGGCGCGCAAGTGACCCGGGAGGTGCCCCAGGAGGGGCAGCCCGCCCCGCGGTTCGCCCTGGCCGACCACCACGGCCAGACGGTCGACCTGGCCGACTTCGCCGGGCGCCAGAACGTCATGCTGGTCTTCTACCCGTTCGCGTTCACCGGGGTCTGCACCGGCGAGCTGAGGACGCTCGAGGAGCGGCTGGAGTCCTTCGCCGGGGCGGGGACGCAGGTGCTCGCCGTGTCCTGCGACTCGCGGTTCTCGCTGCGCGTGTTCGCCGAGCGTGAGGGCCTCACGTACCCGCTGCTGTCGGACTTCTGGCCGCACGGCGAGGTCGCCCGTGCGTACGGCGTGCTGGACGAGGACAAGGGCGCCGCGCTCCGCGGCACGTTCGTCATCGACACCGACGGCGTCGTGCGCTGGACGGTGGTCAACGCGCTCCCGGACGCGCGGGACGTCGACGAGTACCTGGGAGCCCTGACCAGGCTCAGCGCCTGAGCGAGGACGGCAGGCGCGGCCCAGTACGCTTACGCGGTCCGGGCGCATAGCTCAGCGGAAGAGCACCTGCCTTACAAGCAGGGGGTCGCTGGTTCGAGCCCAGCTGCGCCCACCCTCTGACCAGCACGGAGAGCCCGGCGCTGAACGGCTCCCGGGGCACCCCCCCGCCGATGACGACAGCGGCGAAACCGCTCTCTCCAATTGTCTGGCAGACATGTCCTACGTCCGAACCAGACCATGGTCGTTTCCGTGCTCCCTGCAAAGGAGCGTGGGGGTCCGCTCCCGTCGCGGGGATGGATCCCCCGGGTGCGTCGGAGGGGGGCCGGTGCACCCGGGCCTCGCGTCGGGGCCCGTTCGCTCACAGCGTGCAGCCTGCCCCTGTCGCCCGTCCCGGCGGCCGTCCACACTGCTCGTGGGGTGGCCGACGCCGCCGGGGCGGGCCGCCAGGGGAGAGAGGCGACAGCATGGCCGAGGCCGTGGGCACGCTCGATGTCCGGACCCAGATCACCGTCGGCGCGCCGCGGGCGCAGGTGTGGGACGCGCTCCTGCGGGTGGGGGAGTGGTGGCCGCACCGGTTCCGCCCGGACGGGCAGGTCGCGCTCGAGCCCTGGGTCGGCGGACGCTTCCTCGAGGACTGGGGCGACGAGGGCGGAGGCTCCCTCTACGGCCAGGTCACCGAGCTGGCGCCGGCGACACGCCTAGCCGTGAGCGGTCCGATGGGCATGAGCGGAGCGGTGGCCTCCCGCTGGACGATGGACCTCGTCGACGAGGGCGAGCAGACGGTCGTCCGCCTGGTGCACACGGCGGTCGGCGAGATCGACGACGAGACCCGGACCTCGTACGGGGAGGGCTGGGGCGAGGTGCTGCAGGCACTGGGCGAGGCCGCGGCCACGACACCGGCCCAGAACCCGCACGGTAGCCTGCGGGGCCGTGCACGGCTCTGAGCACGAGGCGAACGCCGACACCGACGGCCAGGCCCGCGACGTCCCCACGCTCGGTGACGTCGTGGCCGTGCTCGACACGCACTACCCGCCGGCGTGGGCCGAGCCGTGGGACGCGGTCGGCCTTGTCTGCGGCGACCCGGAGGCACCCGTCCGGCGGGTGATGTTCGCGGTCGACCCGGTCTCCGAGACCGTCGAGGAGGCCGTGGACGCCGGGGCCGACCTGCTGGTCACGCACCACCCGCTGCTGCTGCGTCCCGTGCACGGAGTGGCGGCCACCACGCCCAAGGGCAGGCTGGTCCACCGGCTGGTCCGCGCCGGGATCGGGCTCCATGTGGTCCACACGAACGGGGACGTCGCCGACCCCGGGGTCTCGGACGCGCTCGCCCGGGTCCTCGGCCTGGACGACCTGCGCCCGCTCGTCCCCGCACCGGCCGACCCGCTGGACAAGGTCGTCACGTTCGTCCCGCCCGAGGACACCGCTCGGGTGCTCGACGCCCTGGCCACGGCGGGGGCGGGTGCGATCGGTGACTACTCACGGTGCGCGTACCTGCTGGACGGCCTCGGCACCTTCCTCCCCGGCGAGTCCGCGCACCCGACGATCGGGGAGCGGGGCCTCGTCGCGCGGGTCCCCGAGACCCGGCTCGAGATGGTGCTGCCCCGGGCGCGGCGGGCCGAGGTCGTCCGGGCGCTTCGCGAGGCCCACCCGTACGAGGAGCCGGCGTACGACATGTACGAGATGGCCGGCGGTCCCGGGCGTCGCGGCCTGGGCCGGGTCGGACGCCTCGCCCGTCCGGAGAACCTGGAGGCGTTCGCCCGGCGTACCGCCGCGGCGCTGCCCTCGACGGCGGCGGGCATCAGGGTTGCGGGCGACGCGGGGCAGACCGTCGAGCAGGTCGCGGTCTGCGGTGGGGCCGGGGACAGCCTGTTCGACGCCGTCCGCGCCGCCGAGGTGGACGCGTACGTGACGGCCGACCTCCGTCACCACCCGGCCTCCGAGGCCGTCGCCCACGGCCGTCCCGCGCTGCTCGACGCCGCGCACTGGGCCACGGAGTGGCCCTGGCTGCGCGAGGCCGCGGCACGACTCGCTGACACGCTGGCCGCGGCCGGGTCTACGGTGGAGGCCGTTGTCTCGCGAACGGTCACCGATCCGTGGACGTCGGCCCTCCGCAGCCCCGACGACCAGCCCGATCACCCGAGGAGCCCCCGCTGAAAGCCGAGCCCGAGATCCAGCTGCGCCTGCTCGACCTCCAGGCCCTCGACTCGCGCCTCGACCGGCTGGCGCACCGTCGGCGCACGCTGCCAGAGCACGCCGAGCTCGAGCGGCTCGACGCCCGGCTCGACGAGCTGCGCGACGCGGTCGTCGCCGCCCAGACCGAGGACGAGGATGCGGCCCGCGACCAGTCCAAGGCCGAGGCCGACGTGGAGCAGGTCCGGTCCCGCGCGGCGCGGGACCAACAGCGGCTGGACGCGGGCAGCGTCGGGTCGGCGAAGGAGCTGGAGAGCCTGCAGCACGAGCTCGGCTCCCTGGCGAAGCGGCAGTCCGACCTCGAGGAGGTCGTGCTCGAGGTGATGGAGCGGCGCGAGGACGCCCAGAAGCGGCTGGCCTCGACGAGCGAGGAGCGGGACCGCCTCACCGCCGAGCGCGACCAGGTGGACGCCCGCCGCCAGGAGGCCTTCACCGAGATCGACGCGGAGACCGCCTCCACGACCGCAGAGCGCAAGACGATCTCCGCCGACGTGCCGCAGGACCTGCTCGCCCTGTACGAGCGGTTGCGGGAGCAGAACAGCGGCGTGGGTGCCGCGGCGCTGCACCGGCGCCGGTGCGAGGGCTGCCGGCTCGAGCTCACCCCCTCCGACATCGGCCGGCTGCGCGACGCGGCGCCGGACGAGGTGCTGCGCTGCGAGGAGTGCCGGCGCATCCTCGTCCGTACCGCCGACTCCGGGCTGTAGGCGTGGCGGGGCGTCGCCTCGTCGTCGAGGCCGACGGCGGGTCGCGCGGCAACCCCGGGCCTGCCGCGTTCGGGGCCGCGGTACGCGATACCGACACCGGCGAGGTCCTCGTCCGGCTGGCCGAGTGCATCGGTACCGCGACCAACAACGTCGCCGAGTACCGGGGGCTCGTCGCGGGGCTGACGGCGGCGTACGCCATCGACCCGGACGCGACGGTCGAGGCGCGGCTGGACTCCAAGCTCGTGGTGGAGCAGATGTCCGGTCGCTGGAAGATCAAGCACCCGGACATGCGTCCGCTCGCGCTGGCGGCGCGGGAGGCCTTCCCGGCCTCACGCGTGACGTACACGTGGGTGCCGCGCGAGCAGAACGCGTTGGCCGACCGTCTGCTCAACGAGGCGCTCGACACCGGGCGCAGCATCCACCGCGTGTCCGGGCAGAGGTCGGGCGCGTCCCGCGAGGCCGATGACGACGCGGAGGGCGAACCACGCGTCGCACACGCCACGTCCGCCACGACCGGCTGGAGCGGTGACCTCGGGCCGGCGACCACGTTCCTGCTGCTACGCCACGGCGAGACGCCGTACAGCGTCGAGAAGCGGTTCAGTGGCGTGGGCAGCGACCCGTCCCTGACCGAGCGCGGCAGGGCACAGGCGCAGGCCGCCGGGCGGGCCATGGCTCGCCACGGCGTGGACGTCGTGCTGTCCTCAGCGCTGCGGCGGGCACGGGAGACCGCGGACGCCGTCGGCGCGGCCCTCGGTCTCGACGTCGAGGTGGACGACGGCTGGCGCGAGACCGACTTCGGGCTCTGGGACGGGTACACGTTCGCCGAGATCCAGGCGCGCTGGCCGGACGAGCTCGGCGCCTGGCTCGGCTCGACGAGCGTCGGTCCACCCGAGGGCGAGAGCTTCGACGCGGTCACCCGCCGGGTCCGTACGGCACGTGACCGCGCCCTCGCCCGGTACGCGGGCCGGACCGTGCTCGTGGCCACCCACGTCACCCCGGTCAAGACGATGGTGCGGCTGGCACTCGCGGCGCCGCCGGGGGCCCTCTACCGGATGGAGCTGGCCACTGCCGCGCTGTCCACGGTGGCCTGGTACGCGGACGGCAATGCCTCCCTTCGGGCGTTCAACGACACCGCTCACCTCGCGCGCTGACAGCCGGCCCCCGGGTTCGCGTAGGCTTGTCGTACGGCGGACGAGCCGGCCGGGCGGTCGCGTCGGCGTCACCGTGGCCCTTCGGGGCCGGGGCGGCGTCGCCGAGGAACGTCCGGGCTCCACAGGGCAGGGTGGTGGGTAACGCCCACCCGGGGTGACCCGCGGGACAGTGCCACAGAGAACAGACCGCCGGCGCGGTTCGCCGCGACGGCAAGGGTGAAACGGTGGTGTAAGAGACCACCAGCGCCCGAGGTGACTCGGGCGGCTCGGTAAACCCCACCCGGAGCAAGGCCAAGAGGGAGTCCGGGAGACCGGCTCCTGCGCAGGCGTTCGAGGGCGGCCCGCCCGAGCCTGCGGGTAGGCCGCTACAGGCTGTCGGCGACGGCAGCCGGAGAGGGATGGCCGCCGCCCGGTCACCGCGAGGTGACCGGGCACAGAACCCGGCGTACAGGCCGACTCGTCCGCCGCCTCCGCTCTGACCTGCGTGAACGCCGCCTAGGTGGCGTTGTGATCCCGCAGAATTCCCGCACTTCGCTCCGTCACCGACCGGCCAAGCGCCCCATCAACCGCCGCGCGGGTGCGGTCCTCGGACTCGGGGAACAGATGCCCGTACACGTCGAAGGTCACCGAGACCGAGGCGTGTCCGAGCCGTTGCTGGATCACCTTGGGAGACTCCCCGGCGTCGATGAGCACCGAGGCGTAGTAGTGGCGCAACTGGTGCATCCCGGTGGCCCGCGTGGGCTCGGTGCCCAAGGATCGCAACGCGGGATGCCACACGCGCCGGTTAAACTCGTCGCGCCGCAGGGCCGCACCCCGGCCACCGACGAACAACAGCCGCTGTGTGCGTGATGGGCCGTCGGGGTCCACCCAGGGGAGGGTGACCTCGACCGGTGGGTGGTGCTTCACATGCAATGACAGAGCCTCGGTCACGATGTCAGGCAGCGGGATGGTCCGGGTGCGGCGACTCTTGGTCGGACCGAACTCCGACACCCCTCCCACCCGCCGAACCTGTCGGCGGACTGTGATCTGGCGACGAAGGAAGTCCACGTCGGCCAGGTCGACGCCAAACATCTCGCCCTGTCTGAGGCCGGTCCCGGCCGCCAGGACCACAGCGGCCCGGTACCGCTCGTCCACCGCGTCGATGAGGGCGAGCACCGTGTCCGTCGGCCAGGGCTCCACCTGTTCGCGCACGATGCGAGGCAGGGCGATGTTCCGCCACGGGGAGACCGCGATCAGCCCGTCGTCCACGGCCGAGGAGAGAATCGCGCGCACCCATGAGGAGACGACGTGCAGCGTCGACGGAGCCAACACGCGACTGCGCCCGGCCACCCACGAGCGCAGGTCCCCGGTGCGCAACGTCCCGATGGGATGAACGCCGAGTGTGGGGAGGATGTGACGGCGCAGGTGAATTTCGGCGGTCTCACGAGTCGTCGCGTCGGTGACTTGCCGAGCGAGCCACGTCTCCGCATGCGCCGTGAACGTCACTCGTCCTGCGCCAGGGACCACGTACGGCCCTCGCCGCGAGTCCACCCGAACGGACGCAGCCCAGGTTTTAGCGTCGCCCTTGCGGTCGAACGTCGCGCTGTGCTCGCGTCCGGACGCATCACGTTCACGGACCCGCCATCGCCCGCTCGCCAGATGCAGGTAACTGGCCACGGCCTCATCCCTTCTCCTGGTCGTAGTGGTCGAGCGCTTGCTGGAGCGCGGCCTCGGCCTCGTCGGTATCCGGGTCGAGGCCGTGTGCAGCCGAGAACTCGTCCAGCACAGACT